>JABXID010000247.1 GCA_013373245.1 Gammaproteobacteria bacterium | reverse complement strand
GCCAATTCATCTTTAAGCCAGCCGTCGAGTTTTGCTAATTCTTGTTTTTGTGACGATTTACATTGGCTGATATGGGTATCGATTTGACCGAGTTGTTGCTCTAAATCAGCAATCACTAATTGCCAATGGGAATTAAGCTCCATTTCAGCATCACGCTGTTGGTCTTGCAGTTCTTCGATGGCTTGTAATTTTTGCGATTCGAGCTTTTTGCTGTCAGCGTTTAATACTGACAGTTTTTTAGTGTATTCCTGCTTACGCTCTTGCAGCGCCACATGAAACTCTTGCAGTGCCGTATCTTTATCTTGCTGCGCACGTTTTCGAGTTAACTCAGCATTATTTAATTCAGTGGCAATTTTTGCTTGTTGCAATTCGGCGTCACGCACGGCTTTATTGTCTTCCGCCAGTTGGCCTTCTGCCTCGTTTTGCGTTTGCGTGAGCTCCGTTAGTTTTTCCTGTGCCGCTTCTAATCGAGACTTTAACTCATGCTCCGAATCGGCATAATCTGGTAGTTCAATATTGGCCAACTCCAACAAAATACCAAACAAGCTAGTGTTTTGTTCATCACTTAACTCGTATAATGCTGGCTGTAAATCGGTGCGTTGCAATAATTCTGGGTTGATTAACTTACCAATGTTTTGTTCCCAATCGCCTTTTTCACGACGCAAAAACTCCAATAAAGTGTTTTGTCCGGGATACAACAAAGCTTCAACTTTTTTAACCGCCGTTTGCTGTGCCATTACTGACTTACGTGCCGACTCTAAGTTTTTATTGGCTTTATCGCGGTTTTGTTTTGCTTGATTAAGCGTATTGTTTGCTTGCTGCAATCGGTCTCGACAAACGTCTTCTATACTAGAAGCTTCTTTAATACTGTGTTCGAAAATGTCGATTTGGTTTTGTTCGTTTGAAGTAAACCCAACATTATTGGCCAGTGTGTTCAGCTCAGTAATTTGATTTTTTAAATCGTGTTGTTGATTTTGATAATCTGAGTTAGTTTGGCTGATTTGATCTTTGTATTTCTGCTGAGTCGCCAACAACTGAGATTGTTGATCGGCTTTTTTCTGCGCTAATTCGTCTCGGGTTTGATCTTTTTGTTCGCTGTAAGCGTCTAATTCGCTCGCGTGTTGCTCTTGTACTTCACTTTTACGCTTATGAAAACTCGCTTCAATATCTTGGTGTTTTTCCGTTAACAGAGTGTAACGAGATTCGGCGTTTTCTAACTCATTTTTCCAACGCGGAAGTTGCTCAATATTGTCTTTAAGCGTTTCTATATCTTGGTCTTGCCACTTATCAAATTCAGCTTCAATATTATCTAAGTCAGACTCGTATTTACTAACATCCGCTTTCGCCGAAGACAAAGTTTGGTTTAAGGTTTCTCTTTGCTCATTCCACTCGTTTTCATAGAGTTTGATGTTTAGCACAACCTCCTCTAATAACGCTTGATTCTCTGCCAATTGCTGCGCAACTTTACTTAAATCAAGATTGTACTGCTGTTTCAACTGCGCTAGGCGTTGATTATTTTCATTAAATTCGTGGTGTGCTTGTTCAAGTTTATTAAACTCAGGACGAATATCTTCAAAGCCTTTTACCAATTTAACTTCTTTGATCCACTCTTCTACTTTGTTGGGGCTAACTTTGGTTTCCCCCGGTTGTACGCCATCTTCTTCTAAAATGGCCGCCACCATCGCTTTGATGGTTTCCATTTTGCCTTCTTTTGAATGCACTGCTTTCGCAAGCTTTTCAATATGGCGTAAATTTGCGTTTTGTTCACACAAGCTAAACAAGCGGGCAAAACCCGGTAAATCTCGGTTAGTGCTTAACACGCCACGATCGTTTTGGATGATCGCCTTAAACTCTTTGGTGTTTAAAATACGAGTGCAAATGGCACCTTGGCGCTTGATGTCGCGACTGAGTTCTTTTGGCGTAATAACATGACGTTCGTCTGTTAACGATGCTTTTGCGTAATCTTCCAAGTCAAACGCTTTAGATATTAATCGATAATCAACACCCGTGCCTGATGATGACAACACAGCTTGGCAAATATCGCCATTGTCTCGTTCGTATTCGTAAATGATGTAACTGGCTTCAGTCGGTAAATACCAACGTTCAAAGCTGTCTCTGGTCGATGGCACAACTCGGCTTGGATACTCACCATAAAAAACAGGGATCAAACGTTGTAAGGTGGTTTTACCCGATGCGTTAGTGCCGCAAATATTAGTGTGACCATTGAGGTTTAGTTCAACAATCCCTTTCATGTGGGTGTTGATCAATACGATTCGTTGTAAAGAAGGCATAAAGGCTCTGTCATCGTGACTTGTTAAAAGAGTTATGAATAGAGTTATAAGGACTTGTGCGACTGGATTCAAGCAAAAGATCCGACAAAGATCCGATTCTTTAACCAATCACGTTTAACCGCTTAAATTGTCGGCGATTGTTCGTGAAATTCCCTTTAATTTTTAACCTTGCCTGAAACCGTCATCATAAAATTTTGCTCAATGGGCTCGTTACTCCATTAGCACCCTGCTGTAATACGTGGGTATAAATTTGTGTGGTTTTAACATCTGTATGTCCAAGCTGACTTTGCACCGTGCGAATATCTGCCCCACTCTGTAATAAATGTGTCGCAAACGAGTGACGGAACGTATGGGGTGTTATGGGTTTGGTCAGGTTTGCTTTTTTGGCTGCTGCTTTAACCGCCTTGCGTACGCCAGTGTGATGAAAGTGATGACGACGAATTTCCCCTGTTTCCGGATCACCACTTAACTTATGCGACGGAAATAAATACTGCCACGCTAACGACTTATTTGCTGACGGATATTTACGAGCCAAGGCATTTGGCATCCATACTCCTGAGTATTGCTCGTTTTGCAGATCAAGTTGTAAGTATTCATCAGCCTGAATAATTTGATTTCTTAACATAGGTATCAACTCCTCAGCCAAAGTAACTACTCTATGTTTATTGCCCTTTCCGTTCCATATGCGTATACATTTATAATCAAAATCAATGTCTTGTACTCGCAGTTGAACCGCCTCCATTACCCTCAACCCACTGCCATACATTAACCCTGCGATTAAGTAATACCGTTTATCCATGAATGACATAACTTGCTTTACTTCTAAAGGTGTCATCACCACAGGTAACTTAGGTTGCCGTTTACTTCTCACAAATATCAAGTCTTTTGATAATTCGTTTTTTACAATATGTTTATATAAAAATGCCAAAGCATTTAACGCTACCGATTGCGTTTTGGGTGCCACATTCCCTTCAAGTACTAGATGATCTAAAAATTCAGCCACCTCATTATCCCCCATCGACATTGGGTGTCGTTTACCATGAAATTGAATATAGGAAGCAATCCAACCCAGGTAAGTCTGAACCGTTCTTAGTGATTAGTGTCGAGTCAACATGTAATCTGAAATGCTGTTTAAGTAAGGTGATCTTGTTTTCATATTTTCCTATTACAGGTACTGTATATTTTCACAGTATTGATCTTGTTTCTCCCCAAGTCAAGTAAACGACCCAGTGGCTCATTTAACACCTCGTACCAGTTTGGTATTTTTCAAATAAACTGTTTGCTGGTAAACAGTTACGTGATTTGCTATTAATAAGAAAAATATAAATATGAGACGGTTGCTGGTAGAAAAATGACCCAACCGCTCACTAATAAGCTGCTAGGCATCTTTCATGGTTCGGGATAATGATTTAATTCGCGGTGTTGGTTACATGGTTATCCAAGCATCGCACTTAGAACGTCAAATAGAAGAAATTTGTCGTTGGCTCGCTATGGGGATTACTCGACCAGAACACCACGAAACTCAACAAGTGAGTAAAAAAATCAAGTGGTGTAAGTGCCAAATTAAAGAGCTTAACAACACTAATTTAGATTCACTCGATAAAAGCTTAGATAAAGCTATGAACTTACTAGATAAGAGAAATAAGCTGGTTCATGGGCAAATATATTTTGCTTCAAATGCTCCAGAAAAAATAATCCCGAATAAGGCAAAAGACAAAGAAAGGACTATTTTACCGTCAGAAGTTTATGATTTAGCAGAGTCTATCTATAATCTTCACCAAAGAATATTGAGTCAAAATGCGTTTAAGTTAGTTGATTCACTGAAAGGCAAAATAGATGCCTAACAAGCTGTTAAACAAGGACAAAAACAGTTGGCTTTTGCTCCTTTGTCGCTTATTTTAACCAACTATTTTATTGCCTGTTAACAGGGCGTTAGGGAGCAGTATGGTTGAGCTTGCACTTTGGATAATAGGCATACCTCTGATTTTGTATGGGCTGTATTATTACATGCAATTTCTACAAATCATTTTTGTAGTGATGTTTACTTTTTTGCCTGTGATTCTTGCATATAATCAAAAGGCAAGCCAAAACGGTTGGATAATTGCTATTGTTATTCAGATAGTTATTTTGGTTTACATGTATAAAGAGGTTATTGAAGATAAACCTAAGCAAAACCAAGAAAACAATGATGATGAAGTTAAGAAAGAAGAGTGATATAGAAAAATTCTTTGAAGGCAATGAACCGCCAACCAGTAGTAAAAGGCTTTTAATCGAAGAATGTCAAAAACAAGGTGTTTGTGTCTACGTAGATGATGAAGCTGAACAAATGGATAATCATCCATTAAAAGCTGTTGCATCAGAAGCTGAATTACAGAAGCGGCTTAACCAAGCTAAAGCTTTAAAGAAAGCAACCACCTCTAACGTAATAGCTTTTATGGCATTATTGGTGGCAATTTGTGCCCTTCTTGTCGCAATTTTCAAGTAAAGCTCCCTAACAAGGCCATTATGCCAATTGGACGCAAAACGCTTGGCTTGCGCTCCTTCGTCGCTAAGTTTAGCCAAGCATTTATGCGCCCCATATGGCGGCGTTATGTTTACTTAGATATGGAGTTTCTAAATTGAAAGAAGTAGTAATAGATATAATGTTTGCTGGCTTATTGGTTGTCCCGCTAGTTCTAAACTTTTCTCCTAGATTGGTTCAAAAGCTGATTTCCACTTTTGATAAATCTATCGCTAAGAGCACAAGTTACCTACTTTCTTTACCCATTTCTGTGTATTTGATTTATGAGATGTCTACGAAAAGTAACTGGGCTGCCAAATTAAGCTTGTTCGTTGCTTTTGTACTTTTCTTCACAATTTACGCGTCTGCTCTATCATGTTTATTTCAACGAGCAGGTAAACATAACAAGCGCCTAAACTCCGACAATGTTTAGTTGTCATGGTTTTGGCAAACAACGCAAAAAGCCATGCAAACACATTGCGTGTTAGGCGGGCGTTAGGGTTACAAGGATAGTAAGTGCAAAACTTCCGATTAATTTTTTTATCATTACTAATTTGGGGAACTTTCGGTTGTAATGAAAAACCAACTGATATCATCACTTGTAATGGGACTGTTTCTGAGGGAAGTATTTGGGTTTCTATCTCAAACAATAATCAAGTAACAATTGGCAGTTCACAATTTTCTGAGAGTTTGCTTCGGTCAAAGCATCGATTGGTTAAACAATCTTGTGAATCTGTTATTGTAATGATTCAAGCTGACAAATCAGCTAAAAACAAAGTGGTTTATGACACAATCCAAACTATTAAAGCAATGGGTTATCAAGTGGCACAGTAACCCTAACAAACAACTAAAGCGGGACTGCTAACGCTTGGCTTAGTTCCGCTACGCTACACAGTTTAGCCAAGCATTATCAGCCCCTTAGTGTGGGCGTTATGTGTCCAGATGAGTATGAATAAAAAATATAGATTGTACGTCAATGCCGAACATTTCCATTTCGAAACACTAGAAGATGCAAAGAAAAAAGCAGCTGACTATTTCCCAGTAAAAGCTGAGTTAAGAATCGAGTATTTGTTTGATTGCGAAGGCGCAGATTTTTGGGCTTATGAGTACCCAAGAGAGGAGTGGGTTCCTTCATAGTAATTGAACACATAACACATATGAACCTTCTTCCGTCAAATAGGCAATAAGATCTTTTTTAGCTGCCGTCAGGCAGCTAAGTTGTATTTATCAATCAGCAAAATAATCTACTTCGCTCTGTCATCAAAGCCGTTAAAATTGTTTACGGCAAACACATATAGAGGCTCTCTTATTGTGATCATCAATCACTGCCTAACTCGCCATTCCTTTAGTTGGTTAGGGGCACTAGACATTCATCGGTTAACCTTGCGAAGGCGCTATTCAAGTCAGATGGCTTTTAAATCCAGTTAGTTTCAGGCTCAACTAAGGTGTAAACAATTTTGCTCATTGTTAATGCGCACCAATGGGGTGTCTAATCAAGCGCAAGTAGCTTATACGGCGACTATATTTACCTGCATTATTATGCTCTATGGCATATGCGGCACAAATAACTCACGATAGTTCTTGCTTATCTAGTTAGGCGTTCAGCTCACCCCATTGTGCGACTTAAGCCTTTAAAAATCGTTCATCATCAAATACCGTTTTGTTCTTTAACATGAAGTAAACCGCTCGACCGAGTTTATGCGCTAATGCCGATAACGCTTTGGCTTTGCTCATCCGCTTTTGTAACTTGTTTAAGTAGCGTCGGGCTTTATCATTACCGCGTAAATAGAGTATGGCAGCTTCACTGAACGCCCACTTCAAGTGACCATTTCCTATTTTATTGCCCGATGTGCCGTAAGTTTTACCTGCTGACTCTGCTTTGCATTTAACCAAGCGAGAATAGGATGCAAACTTTTGGACTGATTCAAAACGCTCTATGTCACCAATTTCATAAAGTATGGTCATCGCTAGAATAAGACCAATACCCGGCACGGTTCTCAATTGAGCGTAATAGTCGGGCCGATGTTGTTGAGCTTTGCGTTCAAGAAAACATTCTAGGTATTTCAGCTCTTGCGAGTAACTGTCTAAGATGGCTAAGTCAAAATTGATATTGCGCTGAACAACAGGGTCGTCATAACGTGTTCTGAATTCTTCGCGAACACATTTGTTTTTCATGTGTAATTCAAGCGCGGGATAGTTGTATTGGCTGTTCGTATTAACAATATGGGCTTTAAGCTGCGCACCGTGCTGAACGAGCTTAGTTCGCCGGCGTAGTAAGTCACGAGTCGCTCTCATCTCACTTGGATAATCATAGGCAAGTGGGAAATTTCCTCCACGTAATAGACTGGCTATTTTGTACGAATCAATTTTATCGTTTTTGGCTTTACCACCGTGAATCGCTTTCATGTAAAGCGCATGACCGAGTACGAAATCCACATCATATTCTTTGCATAAATCACTGACCCAATACCAGCAATGCATACACTCAACCCCAATGACAACTTGACCTATGTAAGGCTGAATAAGAGTGAGCAGTGCTTGTTTATCTGCTTTTATCTTTTGGTGAACAACCTTTTCACCTTTGTCATTTAAAATGCAGACATAAAGAATTCGAGCGTGTAAGTCGATTCCACAGTAAAAATCGTGTAATTTGGTATAAAATTTCATTGAGCTTTCTACTTTTGGTTTGGTCGCCTTGAAGTTTAGTATTTCGCTAAACTTCGGGGAGAAGGTTCAATAAGTATCAAGCGGTTTATGGATGGGACGCAAAAAGCTTGGCTTGCGTTCGTTCCTCACTAATTATGGCCAAGCATTTTCCGCCCCATAACCGGGCGTTAGCTTTCTCCAAAGGTTACGGATGAACCGGAAATTATTTTCAACACTGATACTCATATTTTTAGTATTTAGCTTTGGCTCGACGTTTTATGATCAACATAAGGCGAATAATTTACTATCCGAAATAGCAAATACCCCAGAAAATGAAATAGTCGCTGTTATGGTTCGAAATACAAATGTTGGGAAATGGATAGCATTAAGGAATATTCCAAAGTCTGTCTTGGTGTCACTTCTAGAGGCATTTGGAAAAAGTGAATCTGCAATGGGGTATAGGCCTATTACTCCTAATAATAATATTGTTGTCAGAATAAAAACAAAAAATGGGGCTTTTGACTTCGATTTTCGCTCCCATAATCAGCATGGCAAATGGGTCAAGTTTACACTGGTTAATCGTAGTTATTTCGGTAAAAGTAGCTTTACTCAAGACCATTTGGGAGACTTTAAATCTAAGGAGCTATTTACATTTTTGCAATATGTAGAAAGCGAAAGCTAACAAGTCGATAAAGTGATTAGGACAAAAATCAATTGGCTTATCAATATCACATGTTCGATTTACTGTACAAGTAGAGCGGTGAGGACTATACTTGTTCCATTAAACGTACATGTGGAGGTTCTTATGAGAATCGTATCTTTTACTGAAGCCAGAAATGGTCTTAAAGCTGTTTTGGATGATGTAGTTAATGACGCTGATACAACAGTTATTACACGTCGTGATTCTGAAGATGCTGTGGTTATGTCTTTAGATTACTACAATAGCCTTATGGAGACAGTGCACTTACTACGCTCTCCTCAAAACGCTGAACACTTAAACCGTTCTATAGCACAGTACCGTGCTGGTAAAACAACAGCACGAGAGCTAATTGATGAGTAGCAGTCCGCGTATACTCTCGTGGACTGATGACGCTTGGGATGATTACCTGTATTGGCAAACTCAAGACAAAAAAACACTCAAGCGCATCAATAAACTCATCAATGATGTTAAGCGTTCTCCATTTGAGGGCATAGGTAAACCTGAGCCATTGAAAGAGAACTTATCTGGTTTTTGGTCTCGTCGTATTGATGATACTAATAGGCTTGTTTACGCTGTCGATGATCAGGCCATAACGATAATCTCGTGTCGTTACCACTACTAAATTAGGTTCAGCGATCTGGCATGTAACAAAGCATTTAAGAATGATTCGCAATGCTTGTCAGTTTCGATTCGCTCAAGTATAGCCAAGCGCCCCTCACACCTTAACGTGGCGTTATAACTCAGAATAACTTTTTCGCGTCTCGGTAAAAATGTTCATGGGAGCCAAAAGTGAGCAACTCCAGAACTACAGTTCCATCCTCATAGCTGTAACCTAGCAAAGTTAACTGTTTAACCATTTTAAACTTATAAACTCGCATAAAAGACAAATCGCCTTTCTTTTGCTCTCCCAATAGAGGGTTTTCCGTTAGAGTTTTAACTGCGTTATCTAGATCTTGTTTTTGATTTTTGCGTAGTTTCTTTGCTGCTTTCTTGAAACTGGATGTTTGTAAAACTTTGGAAATCTTAGCCAAAGTCATACTCCTCCAACTTACCAGCTTCTTTTTCAGCTTTAGAGATAATTGCTTGTTTTACAAACTCATAAGGTAAGTCAGGGTTATCTTCCATCATTTCGCCTATTTTTGCCCAATGTTCAATCTGTTTTGGTGTTGTACGATTTAATGCTTTAGCCATAATGGTGGCTTTCTCAACTAAATCTTGGTCTAATCTAATGCTTGCAGTCGCCATGTTAATCTCCTATCGCTTTCCTTAACTGTAGTAAATTGCTACAAATGTGGCAATAAGTTATAACAAGGCAATTAAGAGCGGACATTTAAAGGCTGGCTGGTGTTTCGTTCCTCAACAAGTTTAGCCAACCTTTATCTGGCCGGTTATTGAGGCGATAGTACAAATGATTACTCGTATTTTAAGCTATATTCTTGCACTAATATTCTTTGCATCAGGTGGTGCAAAGTTGTTCTCCTTATCCTTCGAAGTTGAAGCGTTTACCCGTTGGGGTTACTCAATTACCTTTATGTACTTTACTGGAATTCTTGAAGTTTTAGGCGCTATAGGCTTGTTAATTAAACGCTTATCTTCTCTTTCCGCCTTTTGCTTAGCAGGGCTAATGTTAGGTGCTATAGGAACGCATATAATTCAAAGGGAAATGCCAATGTTTTTCGTAGCGACTTTTATTTTTCTAGCCACGATTTCATATGCTTGGCATGGGCGAAAAAACGTTGGTGAATTATTAATAAACATTGGCTTTAAAAAATCGCCTTAACAAATCGATAAAGTCGTAAGTTCAAAAAATTGCTTAGTGCTCATTCTTTGCTAAGTTTAGCCCCCCTAAGCCCCCTTTACACCTTGAGGTTTCATGAAAAAGTCTGATAAAAAATTTGATAATGAGCTGCGCAAATCGCTAACCAGTTTGTGTGACAATGAACTCAAGTGTATCGATGGGTTTGAATGGTTGACCCACACCGTTAACTTTTCCAATATTCAGGCGTCGCTGAAAATTGTATGTGTGTTTGATACCAACCAACATCTAAATAGATTTTTATCATCAAGTGAAAAGCCAAAAGTCGAATCTTGTATTTTAAACGTGATTTCTGATCTCAATATAAAATTAAAAAAACCAAGTAAACAACTGGTATTTGATAGTGAAGAAAATTGCCATCAATTTAATTACGGCAACTGGGCTGTACGGTTATCATAATCGAAGCCTTAATTGTGTTTTAAATAAGATATTATTAGCTATTGGATTGCGCCCTATTCCTCTGTACAGTTTAGTAATTAGTATTTAATGCGGCAGGCCGGATTAATCTCTTCACGCAGAAAGGAGTCTATATGAAATCAGTTTTATGGATGTTATTAACGGTAATAAATTTTAGTGCGCTTGCCGCAGAAGCAGACCTTATACCAACCAAGTCTGGTTTGTACGATGTAGGTGGATTTAAGCTTTATCTTGAGTGTTACGACAATGATAAGCCACAACTGATACTTGAACAGGGCTTTGGTCGTTCAGGGTCCGACGGCGTTTGGTTGGACAATATAAAACAATTGAAAAACGACTTTAGTGTCTGCTTATATGACCGCGCAGGACTGGGGAAAAGCGAACACGGCCCAGTACCTTTTACCGTTTATGACATGGCCAATAGGCTCAAAACATTACTTAACGTCGCTGATGTAAAACCACCTTATTATTTTGCCGGCGGTTCTTACGCTTCTTACATTATTAGCGCATACCATAACCTATATCCACAACAAGTCCTTGGCGCTGTGCTTATCGATCCCGCACCATTTGGTTACTTTTATACTATGGGTACACGATGGCCCGATAACTTTAAAACAGATAATAAAACGTTGGAGCGCTTTTATAACTTTGAACAAAGTGTGCACAACCCAATGTTTGAAAGAGTCCCTGAAAATGTTGACCACATGAAAAGCTATAAATTATTAGCTGACGCTGAAAATTTTGGTGATAAACCAATAATAGTATTGCGCTCTAAACAAACTAATGAAAGATATGATCCGCCATTTGTACCGGATGAAATAGCAAGCTCAATGGATGTTCTGTTCGCGGGTGCAGAAAGCCATTTTAAGAACTTATCGAATAACAGTCGTATTATTTATTCCGAGTCAGACAAGCACCACTTACATATTTCTGACCGTCCATTAGTCGTTAACAGCATTAAAGCACTTGTAAGTCATTAATCGCCAATAATAACGAAAAAAGCAGGGATTAAATTATGAGAAAGGAGTTGAGAGCAAAAATCATCGAGGTTTGTGATGAAAAAATCGCAGCCAAAGGTGAAAATGTCGGTTTGTCGTTTTACGCCTTTTTTAAAAATAAAAATGATGATCCTGAGTTACTCATGGAAGCCGCAACTTGGTGG
>JABXID010000245.1 GCA_013373245.1 Gammaproteobacteria bacterium | reverse complement strand
TGCTGACGCCCCACCCGTTGTTACCTCAACTCGCTCTACAAGCGCTCTTGGAATCGTACTGACATCAACCGCTGATGTACCACGGAAACTCGAAACGTGACGACGGCCATTAACAAGCGTCAAAGTACGTTCACTACCTAAACCACGTAAGTTTAAAGCGTTTGCACCAGTTGTTGAGTTCTCTGCTGTCGTAGAAGAAACAAGCGCTGGAATGTCAGCAACTATGTCAGCTAAATTTAACTCCCCTGACATTTGAATATCTTCCGCATTAACCGACTGAATTGGTGTCGATGAAGTCGCATTTGGGTCTGTCGGAATACGAGAACCCGTTACACTGATTACTTCGACGTCTTTTACTGCATCTTCGCTATCCTGCGCAAGCGCAACTGGACTACCCAAAGCTGCTGCAATAGCAACCGATAGTAAGGTACATTTATGTTGTGTTTTCATTGTTGTCCCCTAGAGGTATTGTTGTTTTTCGTTAAACTTAGATTTTTTATATCAACTTATATAACAAAGGCTCTGCCTTTATTACCCCCGAATGGTGGTGGAGTTGAGTTATTGGGTTTGACTTCGCAAATTTAATCGTTTGCATGTGTCAATTTAAAGCCGCAATGGACCGAGTAAGGCTACTCGTCGAACCATTCCGACAAATAGAAAGATTGATAGAAGTAGTATGAGATATTTAATGCTTTTTTTAGCATGATCTTTTTTAACGTCTCGAATTAAAAACTGCGCTCAACAACTGGTTTTTATCGTTGAGTGGTAATTGTTTACTAAGTTAGATCAATGTAACAATTTGTACAAGACTTTAAAGTGAATATTTTTCACTTTATAGGAATATTTTCCTAACCTATTAACTGGCTAACTCAAATACCTCACCTGAATCCAATTTTTTTGAAAGTTTTTTCGCATGTGTGGCCAAAATAGCAACATCATGATGCGAGGTTGTAGTTAAGACATTTGGCGTGATCACCCCACAAGATAGCGCCAAAAGTGGAAAAAACTGACGGCTCCCTTCCCGGCCAATCGCATGGTAGCCGTTATTTTGAATGTGCTCGTCTTCAAAATAGTTAACAATTCGCTCATTAAACGCTTTAATAACCGATTCACATCGGCCTTTTGCGATATCAATTTGATTGAAAATCACAACAAAATCATCACCGCCCACATGACCAATAAATTGACCGTGACATTGTTCGGTTAATATTTCCGCCACCAGTTTTATGACAGCATCACCAGCGGCATACCCATAGAGATCATTAAATGGCTTAAAATAATCAAGATCAAAATACGCCATCTTAAATGCTTGTTTGTGTTTAAGCAGATGATTCATTCGCTGCTGAATAACGATATTACCTGGCAACATAGTAAGAGGATTGGCATGTTGTGCGTGTTTGATTTTTTCTTCGGTCATTTTTTTTAATAATGAACGGACATTAGCTACGCCCCAGTACTTACCTTGATTGACCACCACAAACTCTGGACGTTGATCAAGCTCTTCGTTATCGGTCACTTGTGCGCTAACATCGTCAATAGACGCTGAGATATCGACATTAAAATTAATAGGTGTCATTATCGAGCTAATTGGTTTTTTGTCATACAGTGCATGACCATAATTAGAGGACAATAACTCCGCCAATTGATCACGATATACCATACCAATTGGTTGCTCATCTTGGTCGATAACCACTAGCGCATTAATGCGCTCAGATTGTTTAAACAATTTATATATTTCTAAGCAGGTTTGCTGTGTGTGAATCGGTGGTTGGTTTTTAACTAAGTGGCTTATTTCGAATTCTGACTCGTCTAAATTATCCGACTCGATGCTCTTTTTGCGTGACAAATTAACCAGGTCGACTGGAAATTCTTCCGTCGGTGTTTTCTCAGGTTTTGCGAGCAAATACCCTTGCGCGTACTTCATCCCCAGTTTTTGCAGCAACAAATATTCGTCGTTTTGTTCTATGCCCTCAGCGATGATTTCTACGCCAGTGGCTTTACCTAAGTCGAATATGGTTCTTAACAGCTCGCGTTTAACGATATTTGACGGACAACCACTGATAAAGTACCGGTCGATTTTTACAATATCCGGCCGCAGCTCCGCCCATTGTCTAAGACCTGAGTGCCCAGTGCCCAAATCATCAATTGCTATGCTAAAACCGGCGTTTCTATAATGTTGTAAACTTTCTTTTAACAAGGTGGGATCTGACGCTTCAAATCGCTCTGTAACCTCAATAACCACTATTTCTGGTGTTAAGCCAAACTGCTTAACTAAATTTAATGTCTCACCATGGGGATGCTGTTTTTGCACTATGGTATGTGGACTTACGTTTAGGAATAACTTCCCTTGCAACTTGAGTTCGGCAAATCTTTGTATGGCCATTTTGCGACAAAGCAACTCAAGCTCTGACAATAGACCGCTGCGCTCAGCGACATCAAATAAGACGGTCGGTGAGTTGAATAAGTGTCCTTCGGGTAAACGTGTTAGGGCTTCATAACCCATAATAGAAGAGTGTTCGGTATTGCAAATTGGTTGGAAAACAATTGACAGCTCTTCATTGAGTATCAAGTTTTTTAATAAAACTTCATTTGTTCTTTCGCCGCCCATTTTTTACCTACTACTTCTCACCCTTAATAATGATGAGTCGCATTTTAACGAGGCTTTATGACAAGATTGTTACTGGGCGAAAAAAGTTCAGAAGGCATTGAAATGAATGGGTAATAAATAAAATAAATGCAACGCCTGACGACGTTGCATTTATATAGATTATTTGCTTTTAAATGATTAGTCGCGAAAGTTGTTAAATTGTAACGGCTGCTCTAATTCAGCTTGACGTAACATTTGCATCACTTGTTGTAAGTCATCACGCTTTTTGCCAGTAACACGAACTTTGTCACCTTGAATAGACGCTTGCACTTTAAACTTTTGGTCTTTGATCATTTTAACAATTTTCTTAGACGTATCTTGTTCAAGGCCTTGTTTGAAGTTAACCCACTGCGTGTGTTTTTTGCCCGTGATATCGATTTTGGCACTGGTGTCCATCGCTTTAGGGTCTAACTTACGTTTGGTACATTGTGAACGTAACATGTCCAACAATTGCTGGATTTGAAACTCACCCTCGGCAACGATTTTTACTTTTTCATCCACGTACTCAAACGATGCTTCAACGCCTCTAAAATCAAAACGTGTCGCTAATTCACGGTTGCTGTTATCCGTCGCGTGACGAACTTCGTTAATATCTATTTCCGATACGATATCGAATGATGGCATGTTAATTTCTCCTAATAAAAAAGCCTTTGATAGTGTGATAAAACGACTACAAAAGGCTTTGATTAAATTTTATGTTGCCGCTAAACCTAAGGCATCATAGGATCTTGATCCGCGCCTTCTTTTTCTACTTCTGTTGGCATTAAGTCTTCACGGCTCACGCCTAAACTTAACGCAATCGAACTAGCGACATAAATTGAAGAGTACGTACCAATCACGACACCAAATAATAAGGCAATAGCAAAACCTTTAATAAGCTCACCGCCCATTAATAACAATGCCACTAATACCAGTGCCGTTGTGATTGAAGTCACCATAGTACGGTTTAGAGTTTGGGTTAATGACAAATCAATAGTTTCTTCTGAAGTCATATCGCGCATCTTACGAAAGTTTTCACGAATACGATCCGAAACAACAATGGTATCGTTAAGTGAATAACCAATCACCGCAAGCACAGCTGCAAGTACAGTTAAGTCAAACTCGATCCCCAAGATACTGAATAAACCTAATGTAATGATAACGTCGTGCGCCAATGCGGTCACTGACCCTAACGCAAAACGCCATTCAAATCGCAATGCCACGTAAATCAAGATACAGATAAGTGCAGTTAACATCGCTAAACCGCCCTGCTCTCTTAATTCATCACCAACACTTGGTCCAACAAACTCAATTCGACGCATAGTTGCAGACTCATCCATCGCAATCAACGCAGTCATAATTTGGTTGCCAACCATTTTGGCATCGACCTTCTGACCGTCGTCTTTTGACTTGGTAGGCGCTAAGCGAATCAAAACGTCGCGGCTTGAACCGAAATTTTGCACCGTCGCATCGCCAAAACCTTGCTGTTCCATAACACCACGGATCTGTTTTAAGTTCGCGCTGTTGTCAAACGAAACTTCAATCAAGCTACCGCCAGTGAAGTCTAAGCCCCAGTTCAATCCTTTAGTAAAAAATGAACCAAACGCTCCTAGAATTAAGATTAACGAAAACGCCATCGAAAAACGGCGAATCGACATAAATTTTATTGTGTCTTTAATTGATAATAATTGCATAGTCTTAATTCACCTAGATTGAAAGTTTATCAATGCGTTTACCACCCCAAGTGGCATTTACGATAGCTCGAGTACCCACAATGGCAGTAAACATTGAAGTTGCGATACCAATCGCCAGCGTAATCGCAAAACCTTTTACCGGGCCAGTACCAATCGCAAATAAAATAATTGCGGCAATAAAGGTGGTAATGTTGGCATCGGCAATGGTTGAAAACGCGCTATCGTAACCATGATGGATGGCTTGTTGTGGACTGCGGTTATCTTTCAACTCTTCGCGAATACGTTCAAATATTAGTACATTGGCATCAACCGCCATACCAACGGTTAAAACGATACCTGCGATACCAGGTAGAGTTAAGGTTGCACCTGGGATCATCGACATCACACCAATGATTAATACTAAGTTCGCAGCCAACGCAATGTTCGCCACCAATCCAAACTTTTTGTAGTAAAACAGCATGAAAACAAGCACAAGCGCAAAGCCTAACAATACCGCGCTTAAACCTGCGTCTATGTTCTCTTGACCTAGGCTTGGACCAACAGTACGTTCTTCAACAATTTGAATTGGCGCAATTAACGCACCTGCGCGTAACAATAACGCTAAGTTATGAGCTTCGGCTTGCGAGCCTGAACCTGTGATCCGGAAGTTACGGCCTAAACGTGACTGAATGGTCGCGACACTGATCACTTCTTCAATTTTCTTCAAACGGAACTTACCGTTTTTATCTTTTTGATCCGTCTTTTTATACTCAATGAAAACAACAGCCATTTGATTGCCAACATTGTCTTTGGTCATCGCCGACATCTTGTTGCCGCCTTTAGAGTCCAAAGAAATGTTAACTTGTGGCATGCCGTATTCATCAAACGAAGAGCTGGCATCCACGATGTGATCACCGGTTAAGATAACGCGCTTTTCCAATAAAACCGGACCAACTTTTGACTTTTCATACAACTTAGAACGAGGTGGAACACGACCGTTAAGTGCAGCACCTAAATCACCTTTTGAATCTACTAATTTAAATTCTAACGTCGCGGTTGCACCTAAAATTTCTTTTGCTCGCGCCGTGTCTTGCACACCTGGCAATTGCACTACGATGCGGTCTTGACCTTGGCGCTGAACTAATGGCTCTGCTACACCTAACTCATTTACACGGTTTCTGATAATTGTGATGTTTTGATCAACCGCATAACTGCGAATTTCGCGCACTTTCTCTTCAGTTAAGGCGACAAGTAATGCTGGGTCATCGCCACTTTCTTCAACAATGCTATAACCTTGGCCATAACGATTAGTTAAAAAACGACGTGCCGGCGATAAGTCTTCTTCATTACGTAATTGAATGCGAACCGTGTCTTTGCCCGCAACACGTTTAATACCTCGATAACGAATTTTTTCTTCACGCAAATCGCTGCGGAAATCTTGCACCATTTGCTCGAATTGCTTGTTCATGGCTTCACCCATGTCTACTTCCATTAAGAAGTGAACACCACCACGTAAATCCAAACCAAGCTTCAATGGACCTGCGCCAAACGCTTCTAACCACGCTGGCGTTGCTGGAGCTAAGTTGAGAGCTACAACATAGCTGTCACCTAAACTGTCGCCAATCGCTTCTTTTGCTTTTAACTGGTCATCTTCGTTTTTCAAACGAACTAAAATTCGATCGGCACTTAATTCCGACTTTTTATATTCAATTTTAGCTTCATCTAATTTGGCAACCACAGAATCTAGAACCAAAGCGTTAACCTCAGCACCACGAAGTCCTGAAACTTGAATTGCCGGATCTTCACCATATAAATTTGGCGCTGAGTATAGGCCACCAATGACCAACACCATCACCACCATTATGTACTTCCAAAGTGGATACTTGTTTAACACTTTTTTATCCTTTGAATTTGTGACAAAAACGACAAAACCAGCTCAAAGAGCTGGTTTTGAATGACGTCAATTATATTGACTTGATTGTGCCTTTTGGCAATACAGAGCTGATTGATGACTTCTGAATCATCACTTCTGTACCTTCTGCTAATTCAACTTTTACAAAGTCTTTTTCTTCAGACACTTTGGTGATCTTACCAATTAAACCACCAGCAGTTAGCACTTCGTCGCCTTTTGCTAGTGAAGCCACTAAATTTTTATGTTCTTTAACGCGTTTTGCTTGCGGGCGATAAATCATAAAATAAAAGATTAAACCGAAAATCGCTAACATGATTAACATGTCTGGACCCGCGGCAGGCGCTGCTGCACCGCCTTCTGCGTACGCATTTGAAATAAATAAACTCATGAATATCCTCTAAATAGTTTTTATTTTTCTTTAATTTCGTATTTATATAAGGACAAAGTGTTTAATAGCAACACTTTGCCTTTGTTTAATTTGTTAATTGCTTTAATTTTACCCACCGATTGGAGCGGAGTATTTAATTAAACCGCAAATTACGCCGGCATACCTTCGTCAGACATAGGCGGCACAGGCAATCCACGCTTGGCATAAAAATCGGCAACGAACTCGTCAAGTTGATTGTTAGCAATCGCTTCTCTAAGCCCTTCCATCAAACGCTGGTAATAACGTAAATTATGAATGGTATTTAAACGCGCGCCCAAAATTTCATTACACTTATCTAAGTGATGTAAGTAGGCACGAGAATAATTTTCACAGGTGTAACAATCACAGTGCTCGTCCAATGTTGATGGATCGTCTTTGTGCTTGGCATTTCGAATTTTTATCACACCATCGGTAACAAACAAATGACCGTTTCTGGCATTTCGCGTTGGCATGACACAGTCGAACATATCAATGCCGCGACGAACCGCTTCAACAATATCTTCCGGCTTACCCACGCCCATCAAATAACGTGGTTTTTCTTCTGGTAACTTATACGCTGTGGTATCTAAGATATTGATCATATCTTCTTTTGGTTCGCCCACGGATAAACCACCGATGGCATAACCGTCGAAACCAATCTCTTCCAGTCCAGCTAGAGAAACTTCACGAAGGTCTGGATACATACCGCCTTGAACGATACCAAACAACGCAGCGTCACTATCGCCATGTTCTTGTTTTGAACGTTCGGCCCAACGCAAAGATAACTCCATAGAGCTTCTAGCTTCTTGTCGAGTCGCTGGATATGGCGTACATTCGTCAAAAATCATGACGATGTCTGAACCAAGTTCACGCTGAACTTCAATCGAGCGTTCTGGTGTTAACATGATCTTTTCACCGTTGATTGGTGAGCGAAATTCAACACCGTCTTCAGTAATTTTACGTAAATCCCCTAAGCTAAAGACCTGAAAGCCGCCTGAGTCGGTAAGAATCGGTTTATCCCAATTCATGAATTCATGCAAATCACCATGTTTACGAATGATTTCAGTGCCAGGACGCAACATTAAGTGGAAAGTATTACCAAGACAAATATGAGCACCTGTATCTTTTAGTTCATCAGGTGTCATGCCTTTAACGGTGCCATAAGTGCCAACAGGCATAAACGCAGGTGTTTCAACAACACCTCGGTCAAAGTGCAACTTTCCGCGTCGCGCTTTACCGTTGCTGTTTATAAGCTCAAACTTCATCTTGTATCTCTATCATATGTATTGTTTTTCAAAAATATTGTTGCCAAACAACACGTATTTACGGGTGAAAAATTAGCTCGGCATTATATATGAGTTAATGCAAAAGATCTCTTATATACCAGAGATTTTTTGCGCTATGACAACGTCAATTTACGTGCACAAAAAAAGGGCGAGTCGCCCTTTTTTGATAATTCAATATTTCTTACTGTTCAGCTGTCTTACGCCTTAAAAACATTGCGTCGCCGTAGCTGAAAAAACGATATTCTTTAGCGATAGCCTCGTTGTAGGCTTTAAGTATATTGTCTTGCCCAGAAAACGCCGATACCAACATGATAAGTGTCGATTCAGGCAAATGAAAATTAGTGATCATGGCGTCAATGACTTTAAATTCAAATCCAGGATAAATAAAAATATCCGTCTCGCCAGTAAACGCTTTAAGTTCATTAAACTGACCAGTTTGCATATCAGATTTCCAAGCCGCAGATTCAACAGAACGCACCGACGTTGTACCTACAGCAATCACTCGTTTACCTGCCGCTTTAGTTTTTTGAATTGCTTCAATCACATGCTCCGGCACTTCTGCATATTCAGAATGCATTTTATGCGCTTCAACATCATCGACGCGAATTGACTGAAACGTGCCTGCACCTACATGCAAAGTAACAAACTCGGTATTAACACCTTTATCTTTTAGGGCTTGTAATAAGTCCTCGGTGAAGTGCAAACCTGCGGTTGGCGCTGCCACCGCACCAGGTTTTTCGTTATAAACTGTTTGATATCGTTCTTTGTCTTCTTCGGTGTCAGGACGATCAATATATGGCGGTAATGGCATATGTCCTTTACGCTCTAACGCAGACAACACGGTTTCATCATTTAAAAACTTCAACTCGAACAAGTCATCCTGACGACTGATCATTTCCGCTTCTATCTCACCTTCTAAGATCAGAACATTACCAACCTTTGGCGATTTGTTAGCTCGTACATGCGCTAAAACCGTGTGCTCATCAACAAGGCGCTCAACCAAAATTTCTACTTTACCGCCGGATTGTTTTTGACCAAATAAACGTGCAGGGATAACACGTGTATTGTTGAAAATAACTAAATCGCCACTGTCAATTTGATCAATCACCTGCTCAAAAATTCGATGTTCTATAACACCTGTATTGCCATCTAACACCATTAGCTGACTGCTGCTTCGGTCTGCTTTTGGCGCTTTTGCGATTAAGTGTTCTGGTAAATCGAAATGGAAATCTGCGACTTGCACTTTCTGCCCTCTACTTCAAATTCGGAAAAAACATTACAAAATTGCAACTATTGTATCAGTCTTTAATTTTAACAGTCTTGTTAAATGTACTTTTTATTTATAAAGTAGGCTGACTATAAATATAAGTTCACGTGGTGTTGTAACGAGTGGATAACAAAATACCATTGCTACTGATCTCTCCCGATTTGCGAGCGAGAGAAGCTTTATTAAACAAAATCAGTAGCCTGCAAATGTTTGATGTCCATACTGTAATGGATAGCAGACAAGCAATCAGTAAACTCAAGCAACTGGATTTTCGCTTTATCATTTCTGAAATTAATATTGGTGAAATAGATGCTTGGCGCTTATCGAGTCTTATCCGCTCTGATATCTATATCTGCAACAAAAAAACTCCAATAGTTCTTATAACTGACACTCATTACGAACGTATCGCCGAAGCCACAGCCAAGTCTTTTGGTATTAACGCAGTACTTGCAAAGTCGGACTCTGCTGCCGTTAACGAAATTCTCGCCGATGCATTTTCTACCTCTTTGCCCGTTATAGATAAACTTAAAATCTTAACCATAAGTTCGAATGAAACGCTCAACAGTCAACTGGAAAGTTTGTTTGCACCCCGATATATCGCTGAGTTCACACATAGTGCCAAAGAAGGCTTGTCTATCATAAGACAAACGTTTTTCGACTTAGTCATTGTTGATGCCTCATTAGAAGACGAAGCAGCGATGCCACTTCTGAAAACCATTACCTATGAACAAAGTGATTTCCCGGTCGTAATGTTAGTTCCTCGAAACGATACCGAAGCGGCAGAAAACTTTTTGGTACATGGGGCCAGTGACTTTATTTACGAACCAATTAATCCGGTTCGAATTTTTAACATCTGTGAACGCACCGCAAGGCGCAACGATTTTATGATCAGTAATATTCAGTTTGCGGAAAAAGTACAAAAGCTGGAAGAAAGCGAACAAGAATACAAACGTTTATCCTCAGCTCATACCCAATTGCTTGGCAGCATTAGTTCGGTGGTGATGGAGCTGGATCAATCCGGCAACATAAAATTTTTAAACCCAGCTTGGTTCCGATTAACTGGCTACACCATTGAAGAGTCCCTGAATAAAAGTTTACTGAGTTTTCTCGATGCCAGCGAAGAAGAGTCTATTCACTTTTCTAACAAGCTCAGCGATTTGTTGGTTAAGAGCGTTTATTTCAACACCGAAGAAGTGAAAATTAAAACCAAACACAGCGC
>JABXID010000071.1 GCA_013373245.1 Gammaproteobacteria bacterium | reverse complement strand
CTCAACTACGGCCAATTTAAAGCCTAGCGTGTAATCTTTTTGTGTTCGTTTAACTCTCTGTTTATCTGTACTTGTCATAATAAGTCCCAAATGTGTAAACACATTTCAGGACGGGACAGAAAATAAAATAAAGCCGCTGACAACACAAACAGCGGCTTTATTTTTGTTTAGGCATTATAAACTACCAACGTGAACGTTACCTTGGCGCAGGTTCGCTAAATCTCTAATTTGAACATTACTTTTACGATATTTAGCTAATTTGCTAGCTACAACATCATTACCAGCCTGTCTTGCAAACTCAGCCACATTAACGCCGTTACAATACAACTCATTTGCAATTAATGTGTAATTGGATGTTGGCATTTGAGAAGAGCGAAAGTTTTTTACTTGACGATGCATTTTCACCTTTGATGCGGTAGCCGCAGAAACACAAAGTTTACTCTCTGGTGTGTTATCCGCTGCGGTATATTGAGCTGCGTTTGCTGTTGCTGCTAAGCCGAATGTAAATAATACTGCTGTTAAACCTTTGGTTACGATACCCATGTCAATCTCCTATGATTCTATTTTTGTTAGGTCGCACAGGTATAGTGGCGGAAAAATCAAAAAAGGTTGTAAATTCGCTATGACACGATGTAACAAGTTATTTCAAAGGTAACATTTATAGAAGTCATGGAGGCCTTGTACATAAAGGCTCATAGACGAATGACGGTTTTTTCGCGTTGTTATGTTTTACATTCTGCAATCAGATCGGATCAAAAATGCAGAGTTTTATACAAAGTTCTTGCGTTGTTTCATCCACTCGACACATCATTAGCACCTCAATACGAAGAGCAGCAATTACCGAGTGTCAAAATTTGAGCTTACATACGAAGCTTTTACATCCCTGTAGCTTCGATGTTGCTTCATCCATTAAGCAAAAAAAACCTGCCGACATGGGCAGGTTTTTATTAAAGTTAGTGTGAGCTTTTAATTACGCTGACTTTAGCAATGGCTCTTGAACGTCAATATTGGTCAATAATTCAAGATCGAATGTGTATTCATCTACTGCAATAGCTAATTTACGTTTTGCGTCATAATCCGTTAACTTAGCTAATTGCTCATCAGTAATAACAGATGCAGCATGAGCAGATTCAATTAACTCAGCAAAAGTAAGTTGCTTTTTAATTGTACCTTTTCTTAACGCCTTTTTAACGTCATCCAAGATTGGTAACACATCAAGTTTCGCCTTATATGCGTCTTCTAACACAGTAAAGCCATCGCGGCCGACCATGCGAACGAGAGACGTTAGCTCTTTTTTCGCACCGTTGTCTTTTAACGTTTCTTCGGCCAAATCAGTGATCATTTTATCAGAGATCTTGGAACGAGACATAAACGGCAGACCTAACTTCATGCTTAAGAAATTAGCAACAACACGATTTGGGAAGTTATCTGAATATGCAAATAATGCATCTTCCGCTTGTTTTAACGCCATCGTCGTGCCGTAATTAAAGTAGTGAGTTAACTCTTTACGGTTGTCGCTTTGTAAGTAGAACTTGATGTTTGCCATCGCCATAAATAAGTAACTTAAAACGTCACCAAGACGGGCAGACAACATCTCTTTACGTTTTAAATCGCCACCTAATACAAGTAAGGCAAAGTCTGCTTGAACCGCTAGAGCCGACGATAAACGCTTAATACGCTTTTCAAACTTTCTTACCATTGGATCTGGGTTGTTACCCGAACCTACACCTGGTAAGTAAGCTGTGGCTACACCACGGAAGAAGTTCTTAAAGCTGTAACCAATCGTCTTTCTCATCAGAGAATTAAACTCTTTATCCGCACCTTCTTCATTTGAGTGGATAGCTGTAATTAAATCTTGTACGTGTGGATGACAACGTGTCGCACCTTGACCAAAGATCATTAAGTTACGAGTTAGAATGTTGGCGCCTTCTACTGTAATACCGATTGGCGTCGCAAAGTACGCACTCGACAATACGTTATTAGGGCCCATTTGAATCGCTTTACCAGCTTGTACATCCATTGCCGCTTCTAATGCATCGCGCCCCATTTCTGTCATGTGGTATTTTGCCATCGCTGTAATAACAGACGGTTTAAAGCCAAGGTCTAGGCCATTTAACACTAAATGGCGCATAGCTTCTAAGTTGTAAGTTAAACCACCAATTAGAGCTAATTGCTCTTGGATACCTTCGAATTTACCGATAGGCATACCAAACTGTTCACGCACTGCAGCATATTCAGAAGTTGACTTAAGCGCAGCATGACCGGTTGCACAGCCGTTCGCAGGTAATGAAATACCACGACCAGCCCCCAAACAAGAAACTAGCATCTGCCAGCCTTTGCCAACGTTCTTCTGACCGCCAATAATGAAGTCCATAGGTACAAATACGTCGTTACCACGCGTTGTACCATTGTAGAAATTAACACCTAGTGGTCTATGACGGTTACCAATTTCAACACCTTCGTAGTCACTTGGTAATAGAACACAAGTAATACCTAAATCTTCTTCACCACCTAATAATCCTTCAGGATCGAATACTTTTACTGCAAGGCCAAGTACCGTTGAAATAGGTGCAAGCGTGATGTATCGCTTATCCCACGTACAACTTAAACCAATAACTTCTTCACCATTGTGCATGCCTTTTGTCACGATAGCTCTATCTGGAATACCACCAGCATCTGAACCCGCTTCAGGGCTTGTTAACGCAAAACATGGAATGTCGTCGCCAACCACTAAACGTGGTAAATAATGATTCTTTTGCTCTTCCGTGCCGTAATGCGCCAATAATTCACCCGGACCTAGTGAGTTAGGTACCATTACCGTTGTTGCAATTGGGTTACTCTTTGTAGAGATAGACGCAACGATGGTTGAGCTTGCGTATGCACTGAACTCCAAGCCACCGTATTCTTTTGGAATAATAAACGAGAAAAACTTGTTGTCTTTTAAATGCTGTAACACACGCTCTGGAATGTGTTTGCTGTTATGAACTTCAACGTCATCAAGCATTTCAAGTAATTCAGCCAAAGGGCCATCAATAAACGCTTGCTCTTCTGCAGTTAACTTTGACGCTTCCGTTTTTAATAACGTATCAAAGTCTGGTGTACCTTGATAAATCGACGCTTCTAACCAAGTATCACCTGCATCTAACGCTTCTTGCTCAGTACGAGAAATTTCTGGAAGAATCTTTCTAAACGATGTTCTTAGGCTCATAACTATGCCCCTCTTTACCTGTCATATTTATTGTGCGCCAGTTGCTTTAGCACCTTAAGTTCATTAAGTATAGTAATAGAATTACTTCAACTGGTACGATGTCTTACCAGTGAGTGTATTTGCTTTTAATTAAAAATGGAACCCTTTATTAAAAAAAAACTAGAACTCAACTCTAAACCTCAGTTAATTTACTGTTTACTAAAACAATTAGATCAAAATTGAAGAAATCTCGTACAGTTTTTTTCATGAAAATACTAAACAAATAGTTTAATTATTAGGCAAAAATAACCTAAAAAGACTACATTATTACCTTTAAAAGGAACTAATTTACGAGGCAAGGATGTCAACAGCGACCGTATTCAGTCGAGCAAGAATAGGAATTGATGCGCCAGAAATAAAAATTGAAGTGCATATTTCTAACGGGTTGCCAGCATTTCAAATTGTTGGGCTTCCGGACACCAGTGTACGAGAGTCGAGAGATCGAGTAAGAAGCGCGTTAATCAACAGCAACTTCCAATTTCCACAAACCCGGCTGACCATCAACTTATCTCCAGCCGACATTCCAAAAGAAGGCGCTCGATTCGACTTAGCCATAGCTATCGGTATTTTGGCTGCATCAAATCAACTGCCCACTAATATTTTAACGAATAACGAGTTTTACGGTGAACTTGGCCTAAGCGGAGACTTAAGAGATATTATTGGCGCAATTCCATCAGTGCTAAGTGCCACGCAAAATAGCCGTACTTGTATCATGCCAGCCCATAGCGCTCAACAAGCTGCGGTCATCAAAAATGCTGAGATCATTCCGGCCAACTCCTTGCTTGAGGTATTTCATCATCTCTCTGGTCAACAAACACTGACCTTGCAAGCAAACACAGAGCGACAAACAGAGCAAACCTTTAATGAAGATTTAGCTGACGTTATTGGCCAACACCAAGCTAAACGAGCGCTGGAGATTGCTGCTGCAGGTCAACACAATATGTTGTTCATTGGCCCACCCGGCACAGGAAAATCGATGCTAGCGTCACGAATTCAAACCATACTACCGGAAATGAGTGATGAAGAAGCGTTGGAAACCGCCGCCATTCATTCTATAAGTGGCAAAGAAATTGACTATCAATATTGGAAAAAACGCATTGTACGTTGTCCACACCACACCTGCAGTGGGGTTGCACTCGTTGGAGGTGGCAGCATACCAAAACCAGGCGAGGCCAGTTTATCGCACAATGGAGTGTTATTTTTAGATGAACTACCAGAGTTTGATCGCAAAGTTTTGGATGTACTAAGAGAGCCTTTAGAAACCGGTAAAATCACCATTTCTCGTGCCGCTCAACAAGCGGAGTTTCCCGCCAGATTTCAGCTAATTGCAGCGTTAAACCCGAGCCCCACAGGGCACTACAACGATGGTCGCTCCAATAAAGACACTACATTAAAATATCTAAATAAAATCTCTGGTCCTTTATTAGACCGAATCGAAATTCAAATTGAGGTACCGAGTCTCAAGCAGGGAGAGTTATCACAACCGCAGGACAACAGAGAAAACTCAAAACAAACAAGGCAACGTGTTATCACCGCGCGTTCAATTATGTTAAAACGAGCTGGCAAACCTAACGCACAATTATCAAATAAAGAACTAAATCGTGATTGCCAGCTATCGCCACCAAACCAGCAGTTTTTGGAAACGACAATTCATAAGCTTAACTTATCTATTCGTGTCTATCACAAAATATTAAAAGTCGCTCGCACCATTGCTGATTTAGAAGGAAATCGAACGATCGAAAAACGCCACTTGGCTGAAGCGTTAAGCTATCGAGCTATGGATAAAATCATCAAGCACCTAACTCAGTAGACAAAACTTTGCTGTTCACTTTTATGAACAAAACTTATTTTTTTGATAAAAAAAACTAGCGCAAATTTGTTAAGCAATAGCTGAATTGTCGCCAACAACTAGTTACAATTTTTACCTTAAACTACAAGCAAAAAAACAGCACAGTGTCGATATGAGTCACTGTGGTCTATTCTTTTTTACATTGATTCAAATTAAGGCTCTAATCTATGCGTGCAGAAAGCTTTTACAAACACATCCAACAACAAATAGACCAAGTGAAAACCGACGGGCTGTATAAAAGTGAGCGAGTGATCAGCTCACAACAACAAGCCAATATTGACGTAAATGGTACCGAAGTACTGAACTTCTGTGCGAACAATTACTTAGGGCTTGCCAATAACTCTGAATTAATCGCCGCTGCCCAATCAGGCCTAGATCAACACGGATTTGGCGTTGCTTCAGTTCGATTTATTTGTGGAACACAAGACATCCATAAAACATTAGAGCAAAAAGTTTCTGACTTTTTACAGACTGAAGACACCATTTTGTATTCATCGTGTTTTGACGCCAATGGTGGTTTATTTGAAACCATTTTATCTGCGGAAGACGCCATCATCTCGGACTCATTAAATCACGCGTCTATTATCGACGGTGTAAGACTGTCAAAGTGCAAACGTTATCGTTACGCCAACAACGACATGGCGGACTTAGAAAAGCAACTACAGCAAGCTGAAGCTGACGGAGCACGTTTTAAGTTGATTGCCACTGACGGTGTGTTTTCAATGGACGGTGTCATCTGCGATTTAAAAACAGTTTGTGATTTAGCGGATAAATACGATGCGTTGGTCATGGTAGACGACTCACATGCTGTTGGTTTTGTTGGTGAAAATGGCCGTGGCACACACGAATACTGTGATGTAATCGACCGAGTCGACTTAATTACCGGAACATTAGGTAAAGCATTAGGTGGCGCATCTGGTGGTTATACCTCAGGTAAAAAAGAAGTGATCGAATGGTTACGCCAGCGTTCTCGTCCTTATTTATTTTCTAACTCATTAGCGCCGTCAATTGTTACCGCCTCCATCAAAGTACTCGACATGTTGGAACAAGGTTCTGCACTGCGTGATACCTTGTGGTCGAACGTCGCTTATTTCCGCGAAAAAATGTCAGCCGCTGGCTTTACCCTTGCAGGTAAAGATCATGCGATTATTCCGGTTATGTTAGGAGATGCAAAACTAGCGTCGACGTTCGCTGACAAAATGTTAGAACACGGTATCTACGTCATTGGCTTTAGCTTCCCAGTCGTACCGAAAGGGCAAGCACGGATACGAACGCAAATCTCTGCAGCACATACTAAAGAGCAGTTAGATAAAGCAATTGATGCATTTATCGCAGTCGGTAAAGAACTTGAGGTGATCCGATAATGTCTATCGCTCAAAACGAAACTAAGATGAAGGCCCTCTCTAAGTTAAAATCGGAAGTCGGCATTTGGATGACTGACGTCGAACGTCCAAAAGTTGGTCACAATGACTTATTAATTAAGATACGTAAAACCGCAATCTGTGGCACCGATATGCATATCTATAACTGGGATGACTGGGCCAAACAAACCATCCCAGTACCTATGGTTGTCGGTCACGAATATGTGGGCGAAGTAGTTGATATGGGTCAGGAAGTACGAGGCTTTAATGTTGGCGATCGTGTTTCT
>JABXID010000010.1 GCA_013373245.1 Gammaproteobacteria bacterium | reverse complement strand
TTCGTTCACCGTTAATCCATTCCGTAAATATTGTTATGTTCGTTCAATTTTTGAAAAAAACATGAGAGTTTTTGCTAGGTATTTATTCCAATATGGCCATTCATGTCCACCAGGGAATTGTTCGAAAACAAAATCGATGTTTAGCTCATTAAGTTGTTCCACCAGTGCAAGGTTGCTTTTAAATAAGCTGTCGTTAGTTCCACAATCAAAACGCATCGGCGGTAATTTGCTTTGATTTTTCTGAATCCAATATAAAATGTCAGCTTCATGTTCGAACTCACATTGGTACTCAGAAATAGAGTTGTCGATAAACTGCTGTAAATCATCCAAATTCGTAACTGAAGAATGAGCGGAAATGCCTTTAAATACATTTGGAAACTTCGCGCCAAGACGCAGAGCGCCGTATCCACCCATTGAAAGTCCTGATATGTAAACATTAGATTTTTCAGAGGTTTGCGGTATGTTTGCAATCACGCAATTTAATACATCGTCAATAATCCACTGCTCGTAATCCCCATGATGTTTTAATGGAAGATAAGCTGAACCATCCCACAAGCCACCATCCGATGGCATGACTAATACAAAGTCGGTTAAGCCTTGTAATTTCAATTGTTCGTAGACTTTGTGTGCACCACCTAATTCCATCCAAACCCAGTTAGACCCATACACACCGTGCATGAGCAAAACAATCGGTACGTCTTGTTTGCTATCACAATTGTGGTAAACCGACACATCTTGGCGGCGATTAATGTGACTGCTGTGAATGGTCAACAGGGTTGTGTTAGGTTGTGCGTACTCTGGATTGGAGATCTCTAGTCGTTTTATCGCCATGTTCAGTCTCGTAGTTGATGGGAAAAGAACTGTAGTTATTAAGCAATAACCACAACGCCTTTGGCTATGCGGCCGTTTAACATGTCGTCAAAACCTTCTGCCAGAGTTTCTAAGGTATAGGTTTTAGTTACTAATTCTTCGAGTTTCATTTGGCCGCTCTCGTACAAGCTTAAAATCCTCTTAAAATCGCGTTCAGGATTACAACAGCCGTAAAGTGGATTAATGTACTTTTTATCCCACTCAAACAATTCACAATCGAAATCGATACGTTGCTCAATACCACTTACTTGTACCGCAGTGCCAGCACTTCGAATAAGTGCTAAAGGTGCCGAGCCTAACGCTGGGATTGCGGTACATTCGAACGCAAAATCAGCGCCTCGTCCTTCGGTGAGTTTTTGAACTTCTGCTTTTACATCAATGAAATCAATATCTTCGCGTTTTGCCTCAATTCCGTGGGTAGCTCCGTATTCTTTCGCAAGTTTCAAACGTTCAGGGTTAACGTCAATAGCAATGATCTTAGCCGCTCCAGATTGTACAGCTGCTTGAATACAGTTAAGACCAACACCGCCGCAACCAATAACACAAACACTTGACCCGACCTGTACTTTGGCGGCATTGACCACGGAGCCCCAGCCTGTCATTACGCCACATCCAACAATAGAGGCAGCATTAAAAGATACTTTGCTGTCTACTTTTACCACGGCCTGTGATTTAACTACGGTATATTCGCTCATGGTGCCTAAATGGAATGAGCGTTCAATAGCTCTACCATTTAGTGTGGTGCTTTCAAGGCGCGCGTGACCTTCTAGATCATTAGAGCAAACTGGAGAGTGCCTCTCACAAATATGCAAGTTGCCTTCGCGACATTGAAAACATTCTCCACAAGGAACCGCCCAGTTTAAGATCACCTTATCACCAACATTGAGTCCTGAAACACCGTCACCAATGCATTCAACTATGCCTGCGCCTTCGTGACCGACTATGAATGGCTTATTCCAGTTTTGAACAGAGTCCCAGTCTGTATGGCAGATGCCTGACGACATAATTTTAATGCGAACTTCGCCAGCGCCTGGTGGGTGAACGTTTATTTGTTCGACAACATAATCTCCTCGGCCATTCGTTATTACGGCTTTACATTGAATTGTGTTTGTCATTTTCGATTTCCGATACCTACAATTTTGTAGATTTATTAAATAATGAATTCAAGTCGATTACTGTCAGGGAATAACAAATTAATGTCATATATATGCTGTATGTGATAGGTTTATTAATGGTTTGTTATTTTAATTATCATTAATATGTTATTAGGGTGAGTTGTGGCGAATGTGTATTGCGAACCGTTTTGTATTGAAAAAGGTTACGATTTTGAAATACATCACGTTAAATATGGAGAGAAAGATCCTTATTCTTGTTTTATGCATTTTCATGAAGTTCATGAATTTATTATCTTCGATAAAATAGAAGGTCGATACTTTTATAGTCAAGGTGAATCACAGTTGGAAGATGACGATATTGTGTTTACTCCCGCCCTTGAAACCCATGACTTTGAAGCATCAGATAAAGAAAAGTCTTGGTTTATAGTTCAAATTTTGCCGGCGTTTTTTCAGCAACCTGAATTGGAATCTTGCGTGTCGTTTTTTCAACAGGGTATTCACTTGCGTTTACCCGAAGATGAAATGGCGAATGTTCGGCAACAAATACAGTGGTTATATCAGAGCTATCAGCAAAACCCTGACAGCACAAAGTCAAAAGTGTTGTTAAAGCTTCTTATTTTGTGGATAGCGGAACACGCGGTTCCAGTAAAAGAAACCAATGTATTACCATTAAAATCCAGCCAAGGGTATTCCAAATTAACGCCAGTAATTAACAAGTTTCGTTATGAGACTGTAATTGAGTTAACTTTGGTAGAGGCGGCTGAGTTGTGTCATTTATCGCCATCCTATTTTTCAAGGTTGTTTAAGAAGGTATTTAGGTACAGTTATTCGGAATATTTGCTACGTCATAAGTTGTATAACGCAGCCCGAATGTTGTCGAATGATAAAGCATCAGTAACCGTGATAAGTTACGAAATGAACTTTTCCAGTCCAAGTCATTTTATCGCCCAATTTAAAAAGGTGTTTGGGATCACGCCTTTGCAGTATCAAAAGCAGTTGCATCAAAGAGCTGATAGTAAGTAACCAGTAAATATTGCTAGAAGCTAAATTTTCTCTATCAATCTATTTTCATCTGATGTATCTTTGTAGATTGTTAACAATAATAAATCAGGGTCTACAACATGGACAAATACACTAGAGCGGCAGTTATATATGCTGCAATCGTGACGATTGGTGGCTTTATATTCGGTATTGATGCCGCCGTTATTTCTGGCACTATCAAGTACATCACCGTTGAGTTTGCGCTCGACGAGTTTCAAATAGGTAACGTTGTTGCCGCACCAGGTTTAGGAGTTTTATTTGCGTTAATAGCGACAGGTGCTATTTGTGAGGCGATAGGGCGTAAAAAAACACTGATTATTATTGCCTTCCTTTACATTATTTCAGCGGTTGCGTCGGCCTTTGCTCCGACTTATGAAACCTTAGTTTTAGCTCGTTTCTTGGGTGGTTTAGCATTTACTTCACTTTCGTTGTCTTCAATGTATATCGGTGAAATCGCACCGTCGGAGCAGCGTGGTAAGTTAGTTTCGACTAATCAAATTATGATCGTGGTTGGTTTAACCGCAGCGTACTTTTCAAACTACTTCTTAGTGCAAGCAGTTGATGCGCAAGCTTCGTGGGTAAAAGCGTGGAACCTAGAAGAAAACCTATGGCGTTGGATGTTAGGCATGGAAATTGTTCCTGCCGTTATTTGGGGGATCCTGTTGTTTTTCATTCCGCAAAGCCCACGTTGGTTGATGAGTAAAGGCCGTGAAGTGCAAGCGCGGCAAACTTTGGCTAAGTTAATGCCAGTAGATAAGATTGATGCTGAAATTGAAGCAATTAAAGAAAGTATCGAAAAAGACCGTCCAGCCGAAGGTGATGGCATCATTCCTCAAGTAAAAAGTTTGACAAACCCTAAATTCCGCGCGGCGATTTTCGTTGGGTTGTTGTTCGCTGCAATTCAGCCGCTAACCGGTGTAAACCCAATTCTATTTTATGCGCCAATGGTATTTGAACAAACGGGGATTGGTTCCAATGCCGCTTACGCGCAAAGCTTAATTATTGGTGTAGTAAGCTTTCTTTTCACGGCAGCAGCTATCGCTTTGGTGGATAAATTAGGTCGTCGTCCTCTGGTTAACGGCGGTTTAATTGCATCGGTTGTATGTTTGATGATGTGTGTGTTTGCATTTAAACAAGCTACCTATCAACTAGATAAAACAGATGTTATGGCGCTTGTTGCAACGTCATCAGAGCTTACACCACTTAACTCAATAGTTGATCAACAATTTGGCTCAGACACTGATTTCAAAGATGCGGTAAAATCAGCCATTGGCGACGAGGTGTTCCGCGCTAATGAAAGTCCAATCATTCAAGCAGCCGTTAGCATTAATGCGACTTTGGTATTAATTGGTATAGTTGGATTTATTGCTGCATTCCATATTTCCATTGGTCCAATTATGTGGGTAATTTTTTCTGAAATTGTACCAACTCAAATTCGTGGTGTAGCCATTCCAATGTTTGCGTTTACCTGCAGTATCGTTTCTTATTTTATGCAGAAGTTCTTCCCTTGGCAGCTTAAAACCATGGGGGCAGGAGATATCTTTTTATCGTATGCGCTTGCAGGTTTAATAGGTCTTTATTTTTTGTACCGTTATTTACCAGAAACCAAGAACAAAACCATTGAAGAAGTTGAAGAATTGTTTGCAGCAAAGCAAACAAGCAATACAAAATAAGAGGCCGTGTCAGCATGATTGTATTGCCAAAGTCGGGAGAGTCACCAGAAGGCAAGATAGTTGGTCAAGGTGACTTCCAATATAAAGTAGATACAGCTTGGGGGCAGTTAGACCCAAGCATTCACCCTGTTGAAAACTGCCATGATTTCGCTATCGATAAACAAGGCCATATTTATATGGTGACTGACCAAACAAAGAACAATGTGCTGGTTTACGACAAAAGCGGTAACTTGTTAGATGCGTGGGGTACTGAATATCCGGGCTTACATGCGATTGAAATCGTTGAGCAAGACGGTGAAGAGTTTATTTATCTGGTTGATAGTGGCTGGAAACTGAATCGCCACTGGGACGGAGAGTCAACGGATGCTTGGGATTCACCATATAACAAAGTTATTCCGCAGGCAGGCTTTGTCAGTAAACTGTCGTTGGATGGTCGATTAATCTTCACCTTAGGCCATCCGCAAACAATAGGTATTTATACGCCTGATATGCCATTTAATCCGACCGATATTGCTGTTACCGATAAAGGTGATATTTATATCACAGACGGTTACGGTAGTGATTATGTAATCCAATACAATAAACAAGGTCAGTACGTTCGTCATTTTGGAGGTCACGATAATAGTGACAAGCAACATAATTTAGTTAATGCACACGGTATTGCGATAGATACGCGAGGTGGCGAGCCTCAGTTGATCATCAGTTCGCGAGCAGAGCAATGTTTGAAGGTATTTAGTATGGAAGGCGAGTACATCAATACCATTGCAACACCAGGGGCTTGGATTCATGGCCCCGTATTTATGGGGGACTACTTTGTGTCTGCGGTATGCTGGTCACACATTGATGATAAAAATACCGACGACTCAGGCTTTTTATGTATATTCGACAAAGACAATAAAATTGTCAGTACGATAGGTGCTGAACCTGCGGAATATAAACATGGTGTATTACAACCGCTAACTACGGACTGGAGCTTATTCCGTCATGCGCATGGCGTAATTGCGGATAGTGAAGGCAACTTGTATGTTGGGCAGTGGCGCGCTGAAAATGCTTACCCGTATAAGTTAGAAAAGTGCTGAATTTGTCACTTTGTAGTTTAGATATTTAAAAAGAGGCTTTAGCCTCTTTTTTGTTAAATAAAAAGGCGAAATGTCTAAAATTCGCCTCTTGTTTGAAAGAACCTTAATGGTTTTAAGCAACTGCCTCTTCGCTATCTTGCCAGTTTAAAATTGCGTCATCTTCTACTTTGTCCAGTGGACGGTAGATTAACGAGTTTTCTTTAAATGGCTTTGCGCTTTCGCCACAATAAGCTGGGATCATAGCCCAACGAGGGTGGTCAGAACGATTTT
>JABXID010000176.1 GCA_013373245.1 Gammaproteobacteria bacterium | reverse complement strand
GTAAAGTCGCCTTTTTCTACCTGCTCAACTACGGCCAATTTAAAGCCTAGCGTGTAATCTTTTTGTGTTCGTTTAACTCTCTGTTTATCTGTACTTGTCATAATAAGTCCCAAATGTGTAAACACATTTCAGGACGGGACACCCAAATACAAAAAAGCCTCGCCGGAGCGAAGCTTTTCATTATATCTGTGAGTTTATAAAATCACTTAATTTAAAGCTTTAAATCGAATAGCCGTTCCGCCTGACGTTGCTAACTTAAGGGTTAGCACATCTTCTGATGTTACCGGTTTTTTCTCGATGAAATAGTCATACGGATTGTTTATCCAATTGGCTTTGTCTCCATCACGATAAATTTGCGCTTCAAATCGTTTACCCGACTCTAAGAAGTCTAACGACACTTCAATTTCTCTGGCATCTTCGTTAGTGATGGCACCTAAATACCAATCGTGACCAGAATAACGCTCTGTTTTGCGTTCCTTACGTGCGAATACGACAAAATCACCAACTTCACCATCAAGGGCAATACTCTGTTCCCAGTCAGTAGGCACGTCACGAATGAACTGAAACGCGTCCATTTTAGCTTCGTAGTTTTCAGGCAGGTCCGCCGCCATTTGAATTGGGCTGTATAACACCACATAAGACGCTAATTGTTTTGCTAACGTAGTTTGTGGACGGTTTATTTTTGCCCCCTGACCGTTTTGTTGGAAATTCTGGTCACGAAAGCCCATGTCAAAAATCCCCGGTGTAAAGTCCATTGGACCAGATAACATGCGGGTAAACGCTAACATAGGAATATGCTCTGGCGGATTTGGTGGAGTGCCCCACGCATTAAACTCCTGCCCTCTCGCCCCTTCGCGGGTGATCCAGTTTGGATAGGTTCGGCGTAAACCTGTGTCTTTGACTGGCTCATGAGTATTGATACTGATTTTTCGCTTGGCCGCCTCTTCAATATTGAACAAGTACTCATTCACCATAAATTGACCGTCGTGCCATTCTTTTCTGACGATGCCTTTGTCGTCAATACGTTTAATGTTTCCACCATCTGCCACATAGCCAGTTTTAATCTGTTCTACGCCAAGGTCTTGATAAAGATCCAATGCGTCCTGCATCTGATTGCGGTAATTGGTAACATTACCTGAAGTCTCATGGTGACCAATGAGTTTCACGCCTTTTTTAGCGCCATAGTCTGCCAATTGTTTAATATCAAAATCTGGGTAATTTTTAGTAAAACTGAACACATCTCCATTAAAGAACCAATCGCCATCCCAACCTTCATTCCAACCTTCCACTAACACACCGTCGAATCCATACTTGGCGGCAAAATCGATGTACTTTTTAGTATTTTCAGTAGTCGCTCCATGCGGTGCATTAGGATCCGTCGTGCCCCAAGCTGCTTTATTAATGTGCATTTCCCACCAAATACCTACGTATTTACCTGGGTTTACCCAACTAACGTCGCCTAATTTATTTGGCTCATTAAGATTCAAAATAAGGTCTGAGTTAAGAAGTCCCGTAGCATCATCCGCAATTTGAATGGTGCGCCACGGAGACTTAAAGCTGGTTTGGGTTTTTACCGCAATGCCATCGTACCAAGGTGTTAAATCGGCAATGTATTTACCCGGACGACGCTGATTTAATGTCATGGCCGCGTAGTCAACCAATGCCGCTTCATGAATACTCAAATGTACATTGTTGGAAGTTTTGAACGTTACGGGTGTATGGACATGCTGGGCCTCGTAAACAGGCGTTTCGTTGTACACGTATTCGTAGCGATTCCAACCTCTAGCTGGAATCCAAAAGGCCTTACTGTTTTGTGCGTCGGCCAATGTAAATTCAGTCAACTCTTTAACAATTTCAACTTGTTTGTAATTGTCTTGTTTTGGCACTTCATATCGAAAACCTATGCCATCATCAAATACTCGTGCTCGAATAGAATAAATCGCATTGTTTAACTCAGCATTGACCGCAGAAATAATGACTTCGTTGTGATTGTCTTCAACCACTCTTCGTTCACCCCAAGGCTGCTCCCACTTGGAATAATTAAAAGACTTTTCAACTTTGGTGATCTTAAAGCCGTCAGCAAAAGCGGCTTGTTCTTTAAATACCAATCCCAGAGCAGAGTCATCGATCACGCTCTGGTTGTTAAATTCAACATTGTAAGAAAGTTGATCTTGCTCATCACTAAAAGTAACTTTTATTTCCCCATTCGGCGACGTAACTTTCACCTCTTTTGACAGTACTGGTGTTGCTATTAAACTCAGCAATGTACTGATTGTTATCATTATATTTGTTCGCATTTTTTGTCCTTTTACCCGTTGACTTAATCAGCTTATCGTAGATTTAGAAAAGTTCGACTTACATACGTATTCAAGAGACAATAGCGGTACTAAAAGTAGTTTTAATGGCTTATTGATGAACTTAGAAAAATTAGAACAGCACTGCACTGAGTTTATATTGCAACAAGAAATTCATGATGCGGCACATGACATTAATCACATAAAGCGAGTAGTTACCTCTGCCAAACAATTAGCAAAAGCAGAAAACGCTGATTTAAATGTAGTATTGCCTGCTGCTTGGTTGCACGATTGTGTGTCATTTCCTAAAAATCACCCCGACAATAAACGAGCGTCTGTACTGGCTGGTGAAAAAGCCGTAATTTTTTTACAATCCATTGGCTACCCAAGTGAGTATTTTTCTGCAATACAACACGCTATTGCCGCGCACAGTTACAGCGCTAACATCACAACAGAAACAATTGAAGCACAAGTGGTTCAGGATGCTGATAGATTAGATGGATTAGGGGCAATTGGCGTAAGCCGTTGTATGTTGGTAGCCGGCAAACTCGGCAGTCGCCTTTATAACTTGGACGATCCGTTTTGCGAACACCGAATGCCTGACAGCAAAGTTGCTGCTGTTGACCACTTTTATGAAAAACTGTTCAAAACAGCCAAAACTATGAAAACTCAATCTGGTTTAATGGAAGCGCAAAAACGTGTTGAATTTATGCAAGGCTTTTTGGCACAACTCAGTGCTGAAATAGGTTAATAGCAACCTATATAAATTGACGTTTCAACGGATTTTAAAGGAAATACAATGAAAAAACTGGAGCTGTTGATCCCACCGGTAATGCTGGTTTTCATTTTTATGCTGCTCATGTCGGTCATTAGCCAACGGTTAGAACTCGCCCTTTTACCAGCACTTAACGAAGTTGCTTTCATTTTTGCCTTGCTTGGTGCAGCGATAGCCATTCTAGGAGTCCTGTCGTTTAAACAAGCAAAAACTACGGTCAATCCGACAAAACCAGAAAACAGTACTAGCATTGTTGACACTGGAGTTTACCGATTCACTCGAAATCCTATGTATTTAGGAATGTTTCTGTTTTTAATTGGATTTGGGTTTTATTTGTCGTCATTACCTGCTCTTATTTTCTCTTTGTTATTTGTGCCATATATGACGCGCTTTCAAATCTTGCCAGAAGAGCGAGTTTTGTCAGAAACGTTTGGCAACGAATACAAAAGTTATCAGCATAGAGTCCGTCGTTGGCTTTAATACCAACCATAGAGGTGACAGAAAAATGAAAAGCATTTTGCTCGTTCTTATTACGTTAATAGGTTTGATAGGTTGTGCACAAACTCATGCATTTCAACGTATTTCAGTCCGAGTTAATCAAATAGACCTTAATCTGGAGTTTGCCGACACATCTAAATTAAGACAGCAAGGTTTAATGCATCGCAAACAGTTGTGTGGACATTGCGGTATGTTATTTCGCTACGATAAAGCCAAAATAGCCAGTATGTGGATGAAAAATACCTATATCCCGTTAGATATCGCCTTTATTACAGCAAATGGTGAGGTTGTCGAAATCAAAACGCTGCAACCACATGACCTCACTAGCGTTAAATCCAGTCGGCCGGTACTTTATGCATTGGAAATGAACCAAGGTTGGTTTGCAGAGAATAACGTTAAGGCTGGGGATAAATTTCATTTTATCCCCACACCTTAAGAAAGTGTTTTGCCATCAAGCCAAAGGTTATCCGGCTGTTTATTAAGCGGCTAAGGTACTCACTGCGCTTTTTAGTTCTGACAACACAGATTCGTTGGTGATCTGCTTTTGTTCCGCATCATAGTTGTCGTAGAAACTTGGTACCGATAAACTCGCTCGCACATCGCCCGCAAAATAAGGTGCAGATGCAACTGCCGAAGACAATACACTTGCGGCGCCACCAGGACCTGGCGAAGTCGCTAACATCACCATAGGTTTATTTTGAAATACTTTTTGATCAATGCGTGAAGCCCAGTCAAAAATGTTTTTATACGCCGCAGTGTAAGAGCCATTGTATTCTGCAAACGATAAAATGATTGCGTCTGCTTCCGAGATCTTATTAAAAAACGTTTTCGCCTGTTCAGGTTGACCCATCGTTTTTTCACGTTGCTCGCTGAAGATAGGCATTTCAAAATCGTTTAAATCAATGACGTCAACTTGTGCGTTGTCGACAAGTGATGCCGCGTATGTCGCCAATTGTTTGTTAATTGAGTTTGTGCTGTTAGTAGCAGCAAAAGTAAGTAATTTCATCGGTCACCTCATTAAAATAATAAAATCACCCAAACATAAAAGGTGAGTTGTTTTGATGTAGCCATATTAAACTGTTTATATGTGTTGATTAATTACCTAAATGTGGAAATATTATTTCCATTTAGTTAATAATAGGCAGAGGTAATTTTTAGGATGGTTTAATATGCTTACGCAGCCTTCGAACAGCGACATATTCTCTGGTATGACAACGTTTTTTCATGTTGTCTCGCATGGCAGTTTCACTAAGGCTGCTGAACATTTAGAGCACTCTACGTCTTTTATTAGTAAGGAAATTTCGAAGCTGGAGGCTCGGCTAGGTGTTCGCTTACTCAATAGAACAACGCGTAAACTAAGTTTAACGCCGGAAGGACAGCTCTATTTTCAACGATGTAAACAAATCATCGAGGATACAGAAGCGTTAGAAAACCAAGTTTCCGGTCATCAAGTAAAGCCGCAAGGCACTTTAAAAATTAGCTGCCCGATCAGTTTCGGCCGTTCACACGTACAACCTATATTGGCAGAGTTTTTAGCGCGTTATCCTGAAATTAACTTAGACATCGACTTGAGCGATCAAAAAGTGGATATTATCAGTGAAGGCTACGATGCCGTTATTCGGGCTTCCGCGTCATTTGAAGATTCTTCATTGATACGAAAAAAATTACTTAGCTCGTCAATTGTCACCATCGCCTCGCCTGCTTATTTAAAAAACCATGGCGAGCCAAAACACCCAGACGAGTTGTCTGAGCACAAGGTGCTCAACTACAAATATGCCAGTTCTGATTTTTGGCACTTTGAAGATCAGAATGGACAAATTACCGCGGTAAAAGTGAAAAACCGGATGATAACTAACAGTCCGGAACTTGAAATTGCGTTATGTGTCGCCGGTGAAGGGATCTGTAAAATGCCGAAGTTCAACCTAGGAGATTTGATTGAAACCGGTAAGGTTGTCACATTACTAAACGATTACAAACCGCAACACGTTGAAGTCTTTATTTTATACCCGAGCCGCAAACATATGAGTGCAAAAGTGAAATGTTTTATCGATTACGTGATGGAAAAATTACATGTGAACCATTAAGTTTCTGTATGAAAAAGCAGCAGATTGAAAAGTACAATCTACTGCTAATTGATACCACTAAGAAACCGACGCTGTTGGCTCTGCTTTCAGTTTGGCATCTTTGTTTAACATCATAGCTAACTTTGCACCTAAAAGAGCCAGTGGAAACGGCATAATTAAGCTAGATACTTTTTGAATCATCACTTGTTCTGGGTGTAATAGCGCACTTAACAGGCCATAAAACATTAGCAACACAGCAAAAAACAATGCAGGTTTAACACTCTGGTAGCCACTGCGTTTAACAATAAAAGCACCACAAAATACAGCAGAAAAAACACCAATGAGTGCAGAGCCTATCTCGATAAAATTCGACTGAGCTACTGCTGCTTCAAAGAGTTCTGGCGTCATATTTGACATATCAATTGTCAATTGCCACGCCACATTTAGCAATACTGACAAACCTATAGTTAGTGCTAAATAAACGATAAAAGTAACGGTTAAATTTTTTAATTGAGTTGAATACTTGTTCATCTTTTTATCCTTAATAGGTGTGTCCTACCCAGAACAACCTTTATTGTTAATAAATTAAGATGAGCCAGCCTCGCATTTTCTTTTCATACGCTTATATTGAAAAGACATGACAAGCGAGGTAACAATCAACGCGATAGATACAGAGTTTTTCATTAATTGAAAAGTGTCGTAAGTGATACGCCCTTCATCAAATGCATTAAAAATCCCATAAAAACCGAACATATAACTTATGAACATTGCAGCAAAATATGCGAACCACTTTTTTCGCATATCTTTTTCTGTCGTCGATATTTGTTTGCCCACAGTGTTCTCCGCTTGAACAAAACCTTCATTTTGACTAGTGGTCACTTCATTTTCATCAAACAAAAATTTAGCGTCTATCTCGAAAACCGCCGCCAAACATTTCACGCTTTCTTGCGAAGCTACTGCTTTCGCTTCAATGCGCTGAATTGTTCGCAAGCTTAAATCTGACATGTCTGCCAATTGCTGTTGTGACCAACACCTGCTTTCTCGAAGTTGTTTTAGTTTTTTTGCGTTTATGTTCACAAGTTATACTGAGCTACCTCGTTGGCTCGATACCAAGTTAACAAGAAGCTCTGATTTCCGTTACGTTATGCCTGCGTAATCGTTACGTTATCAATACGACATTTACTGTCAACGTTTTATTTTTCAACAGCTTCGTAACATCAATTATTAGTTATGGCAGTGCGAAACCGACAAAAACTTAAGCCAACTAAACTTGAATGAATTGAAATTTTTTTAACCCTACAACGGTCTGCTTTGCACTGTTTTTGTAATTTTTTTCGTTTCGGTAACTTAAGTGATCGTGTTACAGTCTTTTGAAATTGCTCGCTTGTTAAACAAAAATCGTTTTATGGTTAAACTAACGAGTTAATTCCCCCGTTCAACAAGGTTTAGTTTTGCAAACAACAATTAAAAATAATAGCAAATCAAATACTGAGCACAGCCATTCAGCTCTTATTGCATTATTTGCTTTGGTCGGTATGGGCATTACAGCTGCCATGGGAACTGTCAGCTTGTTTAGTGACAATGTTATTCTGAGCTCAATGTTATTTATTTCAAGTGTTGTGTATTTCGTTGGTTACTACACTTATAAAAAGTATGACAACATCAAGTTGTGCTCAATTATCATTATCTATTCACTGTACACATTAATGTTTTACCTTGTGTTTACCGGCGGTGTTGAAAATACTGGTCCATTATGGGTTTTTATTGTTGCTCCCGTTTCTGTATTTATACATGGATTAAAACGAGGTCTATTTGATATTGCGTTATTTCTTTGCATTACCAGTATCATCATGTTTGTGCCATTCGACAGCGTCTATCAAGCAAGTTACACCACCGAATTTAAACTGCGTCTGATCTACTCTTTTTTAACGGTGACGTTTTTATCAGCGTTATATGAATATTCAAGGGAACAATCTTACAATCACACGTTAGAATTAAGTAAAAAATATCAGCAGCTCGCCAATGTCGATCCATTAACTCAACTCTCCAACCGACGTGATGCGCTTGAAATTTTAAAACATGAACAAAATCGATTAACTCGTAACTGCGAATCACTGTCTGTCATGGTATGTGACGTAGATCATTTTAAAAAAGTGAATGACCAATTCGGGCACAATGCAGGTGATGCAGTTTTAATAGAACTTTCGAATATTTTTTCTGAGGTTATACGGCATCAAGATAAAGTTGCTCGCTGGGGCGGAGAAGAGTTCTTATTCATTTTACCGCAAACCTCAGTGAATAACGCCGCAGTCATCGCCGAAAAAATACGGTCGATAGTCGAGCAGCACACCTTTAGTTTTGAGGAGCAAAAAATACAAGTAACCGTGAGTATAGGCATCGACCAATTTAGAGAAAGTCAGAACATAGATGAAGTTATTAGTAGCGCCGACCAACACTTATACCATGCAAAGAATGCCGGGCGAAATCAAGTGTCTCCAAAAGTACAGATCGACCGCAGCATTGGTGAAATCAACCGTGACAGAGCATCAAGTTAAGCGATGATTTAGGCTAGTTAAAAGCCACCGAAGCGCAATTGCTCAGATTCCTTTTTTGCCAAGCGATAGCCGAGAACTCCGCAAACCAACATAGCTGCACTACCTAATAAATCGAGTAACATCCAGTCGGTAAACATCTGAGCAACAAAGTAGTAATAATAATTAAATACCATGAACGGTAACGAGCCAAAAAAGCCTATCGCTAAAAAAGCACTGTGACTTAGCTTAGTTAGCAACAATACGACACCGCACAAAACAGCTTGCAAACCAAAACACACGAGCAGAAGTTTACTTGTCTCGTTTAAGACTAAAAACTCAGGGCGTAACATCAGTTGCTCAACCGTGCCAGGCTCCAACACACACCAACTTCCCAATCCTAAAAAAACACATGCTAAGAAATTTTGGATGTGTACAGCTTTCATGGAAACCTCTATTCGGTTTGTTAAATAATAGAAAATCAGCACCCACAAAAGTGTCGGCGCTGATTCAGCTGGATTTTTAAGGACGCTTTAGCTTGCCTTAATATTCGACTTATCCAATGCTTTCAGGAATTGAGTCAAGTCTTCATTGAATTCCTGACGTTGCAATGCATATTCAATATTGGCTTTGATAAAGCCAAGTTTACTGCCACAGTCATGTGTTTTACCTACTAAGTGATAAGCAGATATTGGCTCTTGCAGTAATAATTGATCAAGAGAATCAGTTAACTGGATCTCACCACCAGCGCCGGGCGCTGTCTTTTTCAATAAATCCCAAATTTTTTCAGACACTACATAACGCCCAGTGATGGCTAAATTGGAAGGGGCTTTGCCTTTTTCAGGTTTTTCCACCATTTCTTTAATTGGCGCGGCTTCACCTGCTTTTAATTTTGCCCCATTAATATCTACCACCCCGTACGAATGCACATCTTCTTCTGGTACTGGGTTTACCATGATTTGGTTTTCACCGGTTTCTTCAAAGTTTTTAAGCATAGTTTTTAGGTTTTCTACACCTAAGTCTGAATGATATTTATCGATGATGACGTCAGGTAACATAATTACAAATGGGTTATTGCCAATAGCTGGACGGGCACAATGAATGGCATGTCCCAAGCCTTTTGCTTCGGCTTGTCTTACTGAGATAATCGTGACGTTTTTTGGGTTTATTGCGCGAACTTCTTCTAACAACGAACGTTTTACGCGGTTTTCCAGTTGCGCTTCTAATTCAAAACTTGAGTCAAAATGGTTTTCGATAGAGTTTTTACTGGCGTGGGTAACAAGAACGATTTCACGAATGCCGGCCGATGCCGCTTCTTCCACAACATATTGAATCAAAGGACGGTCAACCAAGGTTAACATTTCCTTAGCTATGGCTTTTGTTGCTGGCAACATACGTGTACCAAGACCAGCAACAGGAATAACGGCTTTTGTAACTTTCTTCGACATAATTCTTCCTACTTATTCACAACATAATTTGTTAACCACACCGTTTGGTAAGGTG
>JABXID010000159.1 GCA_013373245.1 Gammaproteobacteria bacterium | reverse complement strand
TTTAAGTTTTAAGTTTTAAGGAAATAATCGTGAGGGACCGCTATTTCAACTGCGTTTGTTTTTAACTTACAGCTTGTGACGAAGTCATTCTTACAGCTTTAAACTTTTTTAAGTTAGAGCCCCCGATGAACGCAAAAATACGGCGTTCATCAGGAGGGACTACGACAAAATTAAAAAGTTTGTCGTTATTAGTGAAGCAGTCTGAAATATTTTGCTAATTCAGCTTTTAGTTCACCAGTGATATCACCTACTAAACAAACGCGAGCGTTGTTTGGCACGTTGCCAAAAATCACTTCAAGTTGCTCGTCGATGCTAGAGTTACTGTCGATGAAATCAGCGAAGTATTCTACATCAGTGTCAGCAACGATATTTGTCATCGCTTCAAATGCGCCTAAGCCAACTGGCGTAAATTGAATTTCGTTGTTTTCAATAACACCACCTGAAAGGCAGCAGTATATTTTTTTGCCTTCGTAAGCAACTTCATATACGTGATATTGAACGTCTTGGTTTGTTTCCATTTCTAACATTTCTAATACTGCCACGTTAGTTTCTGGATTTGCGGTTACATTTGTAACCAATGTGTTTGCAAAGTTCATAACTATTCCCCTCTTTAGTTTCTAGTTATTTGTTAAAAATCGTTTTGCTATCGAATACTCGATTAAATCACCACAAGCTGGCCATCTATTGCGCCGACTTGTTTCAATGCTTCTAAAATCGCCATTAAGTCACCAGGCGCTGCGCCCACTTGGTTAATAGCTCTGACTAACTCATCTAAATTTACACCTGGGTCAAAAACAAAGGCTCTAGTGTCATCACGCGCCACATCAATAATCGTTTGATTAGTTACTACGGTGTCCCCTTCCGCGAACGGGTTAGGCTGGTTGACGTTTTGATTCTCAGCAATGGTGACAGTTAAATTACCGTGGGTAATGGCCGCTGGTTTTAATTTCACGTCTTTACCAATTACGATCGTGCCGGTACGTGAATTAACAATAATTTTTGCTGCGGTGTCCGCTGGCTTGAATTCCAAATTTTCTAATGTCGATAGATACGCGACACGTTGACTGATATCTCTTGGCGCGATAACACGAACAGACGCTGCATCAAGCGGTTTGGCTGAGTTTGGCCCAACCAAACGGTTAATGGTTTCCGCCAAACGTTTGGCCGAAGTAAAGTCGGGTTCATTTAGGTTAAAAGTGATGTGATCACCATTACCAAATGGACTAGGCACTGTACGCTCAACCGTTGCGCCATTAGGAATACGCCCCACGGTAGGAGTGTTTATCACAACTTGTGAGCCGTCCAGTCCTTGCGCACCCAAACCACCAACAACTAAGGAGCCTTGGGCAATCGCATAAATGTTGCCATCAGCGCCTTTTAGGAAAGTTTGTAATAATGTGCCACCGCGCAAACTACCGGCACTACCAATCGAAGAAACGGTAATGTCAATGTTCTGACCCGGTTTACTAAACGCGGGTAGATCAGCATGTACAGCAACCGCTGCTACATTTTTGATTTTAGGTTTTAATCCCGTCGGCAATTGAATGCCGAAGTTTGCCAACATGGCTTTAAAGCTCTGCTCCGTATAACGTGTCGATTCGCCTGTACCGGGTAAACCAACCACCAAGCCATAACCCACAAGTTGGTTTGAGCGAACACCTTGCACTGAAGATACGTCTTTAACTCGCACAGCACTTGCCGTGAAGCTAGCTAGGAATAAGACACTACAAATTACGAACCATAAACTTTTCATAATTAATCCTTAAAACGCCCAAGACGAGCTCATGAAAAAGCGTGCTAACCAGCCAGCTTCTTGCGCTTCAGCCAAAGAGCCTTTGCCACTATAAGAAATTCTTGCGTTGGCTACTCTTGTCGATTCAACCGTATTTTCACTTGATACGTCTTCAGCACGAACAATACCAGTCAATCGAATAAACTCTTGCCCGGTATTTAACGTTAACCACTTTTCACCTCGAATGATCAGGTTGCCGTTTGGCAATACGCGCAATACATGCACAGAAATTTGACCATTCAAGCTGTTACTTTGATTGGACTTAGCGTCGCCTTTGAAATTACCATCCGACTCAACGCCAAGCTCAAGAGTATTACCGCCAATAGTTGGCGCCAAACCATTTAAACCAACCAGTGGTGCCAAAGTCGCGTCAGTTTCTTTTTTAGTTTCAGTTTTTGCCGTTTTAGAGGCTTGAGTGTTTTCAGAAAGCATTACCGTGATAATGTCACCCACTCGACGGGCTTTAGTATCTGAGTACAAACCATTTGACCAACCGGTTTGATATAAGCTGCCAGTAGAAACGACTTCTTCCGAAGGAATTTCCGGCATAATAGGAGCAAAAAACGTATCTTCTTGTTCAACATTATGATTCACCGCACACGCTGACAAAACCGAAGCAAAACTTAACGTTACAAATGGCTTGGTAAGTTTAAGGTTCAAAGTGTTACGTACTTGTTGAATTAAGTGTTTCATAAATTTACTCCTCAAGACCGCTATAACTGTTGAGTAATAAAGCTGAGCATTTGGTCGACCGATGAAATCACTTTCGAGTTCATTTCGTAAACACGTTGTGATTCAATCATGTTAACCAGCTCTTCGGTCACATTAACGTTTGAGGTTTCAAGAGCGCCCTGCACTATGATGCCTAAACCGTTAACGCCTGGGTTACCTTGATTTGGTGCGCCACTGACACCTGTTTCAGTAAACAAATTTTGACCGACTGGTTCTAAACCTGACGGATTAATAAAATCAGTGATTGTCAGCTGACCGATAATAACGCCAGCACCTTGTCCTGGTATTTGCACTGACACTTCACCTTGTTGTGAAATGGTGACAGACTGTGCATCTTCTGGAATATTCATTTCTGGTTGCAACGGGAAACCCGCACCAGACGTTACTAAGCGGCCATTTTCGTCAATCGAAAATTGACCGTTACGTGTATAAGCTAACGTGCCGTCAGGGCGCTGTATTTCAAAGAAACCTTTACCCTGGATCATAAAATCCAACGCGTTTTCGGTGGTGGTCATGTTGCCTTGCGAGAAATTTTTCTGGGTCGCAACTACTTTAGTACCCGCACCAATCATCAAACCATTTGGCATTTCGGTGTCTTGCGATGAACGACCACCTGGTTGATTAATGTTTTGATACAGTAAGTCTTCAAACACAGCGCGACTTTTTTTGTAACCCACTGTACTGGCATTAGCCAAGTTGTTGGAGATCACCGCAATGTCGGTTTGTTGGGCGTCGAGCCCGGTTTTACTGATCCACAATGCCGGATGCATAATAGCCTCCTAATTAATTTATTAAATAATTCGTAAAAGTTGATCTTGGCCTTGGTCAATTTCTTCGGCCGTTTTCATCATCTTAATTTGCATTTCATATTGACGCTGATGCGATATCATTTGCACCATTTCCCCGACTGGGTTCACGTTACTCATTTCCAATGAGCCGCTTAATACACTGACATTTGGCGAGGCTTCACAGAATCCACAGAGTTCATTGGCCAACACACTTTGTTTAGAACGGAACAGACCGTCTAGACCTTTAGTAAGATCATTGTTTGATGGCGGTTCAATCAACTTGAGGCGGTCTACCACTTCTAAAAATGTTGCTGGTGCCCCTTGAGGTCGAACACTGATAGTGCCATCAGGAGCGATTTCAATTTTTTCAACAGGGATTGGCAATACAATTGGGCCCCCCTCTCCTAAAATTGGCGTACCGCGAGCAGTAGTTAACACACCTTCTGGCGTGATCTGTAAGTTGCCTTCACGGGTATAAGCTTCTTCACCCTGTGCGTCTTGCACAGCTAACCAACCACGACCTGACACCGAAATATCGAGTTCACGACCTGTCGTCATAATAGCGCCATTGTGCATCTTTGAGCCGGGACGTTCTGTCATAGCAAACACACGTGTTGGGTGACCTTCACCAAACGCCTGCATCGAACGTTGCTGTTCAAAATCCGATCGAAACCCAGGTGTTTTCGCATTGGCTAAATTGTTGGCGTTCATAGAAACCCCAATCAAATTTTGTTTCGCGCCAGACATGGAAACATAAAGCAGCTTATCCACTGGAAACCTCTGTCAATTACTTGACCTTAATTAACTCTTGGTTTGTTAAAGCAGTAATTATGCCAAAGGCAATTTAATCAATATTAGTGGTGGGAAGAGATGAGAGGATTGATTCGTCTGTCATCTGGGTGTGTTCGTTATTTTCAGGCACTTTACGCAAAGTATTAGTGTTAATGAATAGCTACGAAAAATTAGATTGAGTCAATATTGCATCGAATATTTTACGCGAACAAACCTCACAAATACTCAACAATAAAAATGGCAACCAGTTGCTGCCATTTCTATCTATTATTCGGTCAAGTTCAGCAGAAAATTCTTTTAAAAGTTAACGGCAAGTCGGTTAAACAAATCTTCAAACTTATCTAACCCTTCGTTGAGAATTTCGTCTTGAATCGTTAATGCGGGCAAGAAGCGAATAACATTACCGTAAAAGCCGCACGCTAATAAAACCAACCCCGCACCTTTTGCTCCAGCAATTATAGCTTGTGTTAACTCTATATTTGGCTGTGTTGGGTCGCCACCTTTGACCAACTCCAGCGCTATCATAGCGCCTTGGTTTCTCACCTCTAGAATTAATTGGGGAAATGCAGATTGTAACTCAGTTAACCGACGATTAAACACAGTGCCAATATGTTGTGCTCTTTCTACCAACTGCTCTTCTTTTATAACATCTAATACAGAAAGGGCCGCAGCACAGGCGACAGGTGAGCCGCCATACGTCCCGCCTAGACCTCCAGGGTTAGGCGCATCCATAATCTCAGTTTTACCAACGACCGCTGCGATAGGAAAACCTCCGGCGATGCCTTTTGCCATTGTCATAAGATCAGCTTCAACGTTTGCATGTTCAAACGCGAACATCTTGCCGGTGCGAGCAAACCCTGTTTGAATTTCATCGGCTATCAATAATATTCCGTGTTTATCACACAAGGTTCTAAGTGCCTGCAAAAACTCAATAGGGGCAGGGTAAAAACCGCCCTCACCTTGCACAGGCTCAACAATAATCGCTGCGGTATCTTCTGGGGCGATATCTACTTTAAATAAGTTTTCCACCGCTTTTAAAGAATCCGTCACCGAAACGCCATGACATTCGATAGGAAAAGGAGCATGAAAAATGTCTGCGGGAAATGGACCAAACATGTTTTTATATGGCGTTATTTTCCCTGTCAGTGCCATAGTTAAGTTGGTACGACCATGAAAGCCGCCATGAAACGCAATAACACCTCTGCGCCCGGTCTTAGCTCTCGCAATTTTGACGCAATTTTCGACTGCTTCAGCACCGGTTGTTACGAATATCGCTTTTTTATCTGAGCTGCCAGGTCCGATCTCAGTTAACTTTTCTGCCAACTCAACGGCAACTTCATATGGATTTACCATGACGCAAGTATGACTAAAGTTTTCCAATTGATGTTTTACCGCTTCGACGATTTTAGGGTGACTATGACCCGTGTTGCATACCGCAATGCCAGTACCAAAATCAATATATCGGTTGCCTTCAACGTCCCAAACTTCAGCGTTTACACCTTTTTTTATGTACGTTGGGTAAATATTGCCTTGCCCACGGGCGATAACTTTTGTTTTTCTCGTTTGTAATTCTTGATTCGTTGTCATTTTATTTATCACTTAATAATTAAACCGTTTAACACTTCACTTACCATATTTAAATTGCGGTTAGATACCGCCCATACACAAGTACTTAATCTCGGTGTAGTCTTCCAAACCATACTTTGACCCCTCTCGTCCATTACCTGAGGCCTTTACACCACCAAATGGCGCAGCTGCGTTGGAGATGATGCCTTCATTGACGCCCACCATGCCAAAGTCTAATGCTTCTGCCACGCGCCAAACTCGGCCAACATCGCGAGAATAAAAATAAGCGGCTAGCCCAAATTCAGTATCATTGGCCATAGAAATGACTTGCTGCTCAGATTCAAAACCAATAATGGGAGACACGGGACCAAAAATTTCATTTTGCGCAACTGGCATATCATTAGTTACATCTGTCAAAATGGTTGGTTGATAGAAACATTCTCCTTCCTCCGAACGACTACCACCAATCGCAATATTGGCACCTTGAGCAACTGATTGTTTTACTAACTCATCGACACCAGCAACCGCTTGTTTGCTGATCATAGGCCCAATATTGATACCCTCTTCCAAGCCGTTGCCCACAGTCAATTTTTTAACTGCCTCGGTGAATTTTTGAATAAACTCAGCCTTAACGTTTTTTTGCACAAAAATGCGATTAGTACATACACAGGTTTGTCCGGCGTTGCGGTATTTTGATAACAAAGCACCTTGCACCGCGGCATCAATATCGGCATCGTCAAATACGATAAATGGTGCATTACCACCAAGTTCCATCGAGACCTTTTTTACCGTGGTAGCACATTGTTCTATCAATCGTTTGCCAACTGGCGTCGAACCGGTAAATGTGAATTTTGCAATATCAGGGTGTTGAGTCAGTACCTTACCTACCCCTATGGCGTCGTTACTCACTACAATGTTAAATACGCCTGCGGGAATACCAGCGCGCTCAGCAAGCTCCGCCATTGCCAATGCTGATAAAGGAGTTTGTGACGCGGGACGTCCAACAAAAGTACAACCTGCTGCCAATGCCGCAGCAGCCTTTCTCGCGATCATAGCATTGGGGAAGTTCCACGGCGTAATAGAGGCCACCACACCCACCGGCTGTTTAATAACAACGATGCGTTTATCATTCGCTAAAGCAGGAATGGTATCGCCGTACAAACGTTTTCCTTCTTCAGCAAACCACTCTATATAGGACGCACCATAAGCGATTTCGCCTTTTGCTTCCGCCAGCGGTTTACCCTGTTCTAAAGTAAGAATTAACGCCAAGTCATCTTGATGTTGCATCATTAAGTTAAACCAATTGCGCATTAGTCCAGCTCGCTCGTTGGCTGATTTTTGCGACCAAGAAGACAAGGCGTCTTTTGCAGATTTAACAGTAAGTTCCGCTTCTTTTGGGGTCGCGTCTGCAACCTTGGTGACCAGGTTACCTGTTGCAGGGTTCACAACTTCTAACTGCGATTCACTGCTATGCCAGCTGCCATTTATATAGGAGTGGTTTCTAATTAATTGCTCATCTTTTAAATTCAACATCAAGTTATCCCAAATTATTGTGTTGAGTGAATAAAAGCCATTGAATAACAAAACAATCACGTGTTAAATACAAAACTATAAACCTTTAGTTTGAAGCATATAAACCCAATGTATTCACAGTCAATCATTCCAAAACCCGTTACCGAATATGACCTTAGATTACTGAAAGTCTTTGTATCAGTAGTGGAACAAAACGGGTTTTCTAATGCTGCGGCTGTGCTTGGCATCACCCGCTCCACCATAAGTGTTCATATGTCGAATTTAGAAACACGGATGAAACTAAAATTGTGTAATCGAGGCCGTTCGGGGTTTTCGTTAACGGCCGAAGGACAGTCGGTATATCATGCGGTGGTGCAACTATTTAAATCGTTTGATGAGTTTTCACTGATTGTTGCATCGTTGGATGATGAACTAAAAGGTGAACTGATTATTCTGTGTGCCGATCAGTTAGATCGGGTCAAACAAAGAAAGTTGGGTTCAGTCATCGCATACTTAAACGAGCAAGCACCCGGATTACACATAGTTTTTGATGGTGACTCCGTCCCCAACATTGAGCAGCAATTATTGCAAGACAAAGCTCATGTTGGCTTGTTTCCAAACTATCAAGCCATTGAAGGTCTTGAGTACCACGCTTTATTCACTGAAAGTATTTATTTGTGTTGCAGCAATCGTCATCCGTTTTTTGACTTTACAGATAGCCAAATTACCGATGCTGAATTATCGACGGCATTGGCAATTCATCCCGGCCTCGATATTGACACTAAAGGTCGCGAGCAACTTTCTAAACTTAACTTGGCGGCGAAGTCCTATCAATTTGATACTCGTAAAACAATGATTTTATCGGGTAAATATATTGGTTATTTACCGCAAAGTTTCATTCAGCAAGAATTAAATGAAGGCGAGATGCGGATCATTAAACCGAGTCTTTGCCATTATGAATTTAACTTATCATTGGCCAGTAAAAAATCATCCAGAGAAAAAGCCAAAGTAGCACTACTAAAAGAAGCGTTTGAACGTTATTTTTAAGCTACTTTTGTCAAATTATTAGTTAGTCCCTTCTTTAACTTGTTTTCTATCCAAGCTGATAGCAGGAATAACAGCGACAACTGTTGCTAAAAATAAATTGTTACTGGTAACAAAAATGGCAACCAATTGGTTGCCATTTTCTATTTTTTAGCAAAGAAAGCGAAGGTTAATTAGCCGCCAGCTGTTTCACTTTCTCTTGTTCTCTAGCAACAAACTT
>JABXID010000251.1 GCA_013373245.1 Gammaproteobacteria bacterium | reverse complement strand
TAGGTTTAGATAAAGGTTACTCACACTTTAAATTCTTCCCTGCAGAAGCATCTGGTGGCGTTCAAGCATTAAAATCAATTGGCGGTCCATTCCCTGAAGTTCGTTTTTGTCCAACAGGCGGCATCAACTTAGGTAATTACAAAGATTACCTATCGCTTAATAATGTCTTATGTTGTGGTGGCTCTTGGTTATGCCCAGACTCTGTTGTTAAAGAAAAACGCTGGGATGATATCACACGTTTAGCAAAAGAAGCGGTTGCCGGTCAACAATAAACCTGTAAGGTTTAACTAGTCCTAAGAAGAAAAGGAGCGTTATGCTCCTTTTTTTGTATTGGATGCCATGCTTAGGGGAAAATTATTGCTGGTTAAAATAACAAGCGAAGCGTAGGGAGCTAGCAATAATATGTCCTGGAGATCGCAGTGAGCGAATTACAGCGGCTTGTTATGTCACTTAACCAGCGTACCGCACCACTTTCTTATGTTCAACGCCTAGGTCATCTATGGCAACCATGAAATGAGCTGCATCAGTTGGCCATACGAACTCTAGACTTTCAAGACTGTTAATGTCTACATTTTGACTTTTAAGCAATCTATTAAGCCCATCAGCCCAATAGCCAATTGATTTTTCAATTCGAGGTGTACACAGAGCTTTGGGTTCAAAAGATCTAGTAAACCAGTTAATAACGATCTTATGTCCCTGGCTATGAATAGCAGCCAATTCATATGATATATAATCTTCATTTACATAATTCTCATCGCTGATAAAGCTATGTCCGAAATTATGGATCGCTGATTTGATGTTTTTATATTTCATTGGCTATGAGTCACGCCCAAAGCAGCGGCGCGCGTTAGCGCGTCCAGCCAGAAGGGCGATGCTGCCTTTGTTTGTTATGTGTTTAAACGACTTGGTTGGAGTCATACCAATACACCCAGTTTGAATCATTATGCTTCCTCATTACCTGAGGCGCTTGCGTAACCTCTACAACAGATGACGGCTTAAACGGAAGTCTATCTTGCTCTGCTACGGCTATTACATAATTTGGGTACAATAACATGACACGTTCAAAGGAGCACCCATCTAGCGTCTTTACCGTGACAATGGATACATCTTGCTTGAACTCCTTATACGGCCCATTTTTTTGAGCGATATCTATCGGAATTTCAAGTTCACGTAGTGAGTAAATTGTGCCCATGTTCGCCTACACATAACAACTTAATAGTGCGCAAATCGCGCACTTTTCTGATTTAGTAATTTTTAACAAACTCGCTAACTTATTGCTAGTATTATTAAAAATTACGATTGCTCGTTTTTCTATTGGGACAAAAGTGCGCGATTGACTCGTTTTCCTGAATATGGGGGCGACAGTGCTAAAAGTGTGTTAATTTGCGCTGTCTGCTTATTTTCAACGGAGTGAAAATTTTTGGCTTAGTGTATAAGTTTCACCTACTTGCAATTTATGTCCCTGCGTGACACCCATTTCTACACACAGCATTTGTTGGTATCTGTCGTCATCAAAATCTTTAATGGCTTTTGCGCCTTCTTCACCCGGATTCCAAACGATTACTGAGTCATGATTTTCACCGCTAACTTTTATCGTGCGATCTTTTGTTTTAACGTTTAATTCTGGCTGGTCAAATAGGTAAATGCGATCTAACGCTTGGTCGATATCTAACGTTCCGTTTTGTTGCAATAATTTATTATTGGCCAATTTGTCGAAGTATGAAACTCCAGCCAGATCATCAATCTGGGTATCATCAATCGAACCGACATTAAAGTAGGTGTGTATCGCTTGTGATAATTCAAACGGTTGCTCGCCGATATTAGTAGATACTATTTGAACTTCCGCGGCGCTTGATAAAACAAACACTATTTTTGCCTTTAAACCTAATTTATCTTCAATAAATTCAGGTTGTTGCAATTCAAAGGTAAGAGCAACTTGTTGTTCTGATTCTACGTAGTTGGATAACTGCCAGTGCAAACTTCTTAGGTAACCATGTTGCGATTGACCGGCAAATTTTTCCGGCGCAGGTCCAAACCAAGGCCAGCAAATTGGAATTCCACCTCGTATGGCCGCTGTTCCATCTAATACAGCACTGTTTGACAACCATAATAAGTCTAGTTGTTGCGCGGGGGTAAAACTTAATAGTTGCGCACCAAAGCCGCTGATCACAGCACTGAAAAGAGGGTGCTTAATGTGGTAGTGAGTTTTATTGTCTGACGAGTTGACGTTTATATATTGGCTTTGTGTTAAGTCCATGATGCCCGACCTTTGTTCAAGTAGTAATAAAACAACATTTTATACCAAATGTTAGGTTATAAAACTAAAAAAGGTGGCTATTGCCACCTTTTATATCTATCAAAGTTTGATAGTTAATTATTTTGCGTTCATTAATACAACAGCGTTGTCTAACATGCGGTTTGAGAAACCCCACTCATTGTCGTACCAGCTCATTACTTTAACTAAACGACCTGTAACGCGTGTTTGTGTTGCGTCGTAGTTAGAAGAGGTTGCTGTGTGGTTGAAGTCTACAGAAACCAACGGTTGTTCGTTGATAGCCAATACTTCCGCTAGTGAGCCGCCTTTAGCAACTTCATCAGCAATCGCTTTGTTTACTTCTTCAACCGTTACTTCTTTTTCAGCGATGAAAGATAAGTCAACAAGTGAAACGTTAATAGTTGGTACACGTACCGCTAAACCGTCAAACTTTCCAACCAACTCAGGAACAACTAAGCCAACCGCTGCCGCTGCACCGGTTTTAGTTGGGATCATGGAGTGTGCTGCAGCACGTGCACGACGCAAGTCTGAGTGGTATACGTCAGATAAACGTTGGTCGTTTGTATAAGCGTGAACGGTTGTCATTAAACCTGATTCGATACCAAACTTGTCGCTTAGGATTTTAGCCATAGGCGCTAAACAGTTTGTTGTACAAGACGCGTTAGAAATAACCGTCATGTCAGAAGTGATGTCGCCTTCATTTACACCGTAAACGATAGTCGCGTCAACGTCTTTACCAGGTTGAGAGATGATAACTTTTTTCGCACCAGCTTCAATGTGTGCAGACGCAGCTTCTTTCGACGTGAAGAAACCAGTACATTCAAAAACAACATCTACATTTAATTCAGCCCAAGGCAACTCAGCAGGGTTACGCTGTGCTGATACCTTGATTTCGTCACCGTCAACAAAGATGCTGTCGCCAGATACTTCAACTTGTTTACCAAAACGACCGTGTACTGTGTCATATTTTAATAAGTGCGCGTTTGTTTCTGCGTCACCAAGGTCATTGATTGCTACGATTTTTAGGTCGTAGTTTTTTTCTGATTCATATAATGCACGTAATACGTTACGTCCGATACGGCCAAAACCATTAATAGCAACACGAATTGTCATAATTTCACCTATTTTTATGTATTCTGTTTGGAAATTTCAATACTGTAATAAAATTACATGCATTATGGTATTAATTGGATCAAAATGTAAAGTACTTCGCTAAATTAAAAGCCTAAGATACGAAATTAAATAAATGCGGATTATGCAAACGTATGTATTGGGCATTGAGAGGCGAGTCAGAATATAGTTAGTAACAAGAACTAGAAATCATAGAGTTTGGAAATACTTACCGAGCTCTGTTTGCATCCTTTGAGGAATGAGCATGAACCCAAAAATTATTGAACAGTTAGTTCACGCCCGCGGTATTGAATCAGAATATACCGACGCTTGGGGTAACCAAACGATGATCGAGCAATCATCGAAAGAAAAGATTTTAGCTGCCATGGGCTATCCTATGGACGATGAGCAAGCCTTAGTAGACGTTATTAATAACGAGGCAGAAAGTGATTGGTTAACAGTTGCGCCACCTGTGATCGTCACCAACGAACACGCAAAAACAACCTTTGTATTTAACTTGCCAATCGATTTTGTAAACGACGAGTTAACCCTGAATATTTTGCAAGATGACGCCTCAGTTGCTGGCTTTTCATTTGTGCCAGTTGAAGCTGAACTTGTTGCTTCTGTTGATATTCGAGATGTTGAGATTCAAAAGTATGTTATTGAAATTGACCTTGATTTAGACATGGGTTACTTCCAGTTTGAGTTGATGGAAGCCGGTGTTGATGAGCCGCTTGGTCAAGGTCGTTTAATAGTTGCCCCAGAAGCCTGCTACAAACAACCTGAGCTTGAAGAAGGCAAAAAAATGTGGGGTCCGAGCGTTCAGTTATATTGTGTTAAGAGCAAGCATAACTGGGGAGTCGGTGACTTTT
>JABXID010000253.1 GCA_013373245.1 Gammaproteobacteria bacterium | reverse complement strand
CGAATTTGAAAGACGTCCAATATTACTGCATTCAAGCGTCTCGAACTAAAAGCTCTGATAAGGCGCTGAGTGACTGAATATTTAATAGAATTGGTATTAGTTCCTCTTATATCTAATCCTTGTTATCCCCCGATGTTTTATTCCCATGTTCACGGAATAAAAGCCTTAAAAAAGACTAAACCATTGAGTAAATTTGGTGATAACAAAAAATCAGTCCATGGTAGGTCAAAATCGGCGTAGAGTTTTTTATCTAAATTATAAAGAATGACAGGAATAAACGACGTAGCTAAGTCAACAACGTTACAAGGTGGCAGGTTTTATTGCACTGACGACCGAAAACATGCCTTAAAAAGGCAAATCATCGAGGCAGATTGTATTAATTTTCCTACCCCAATATACACTCCAGCGCGTTATTTACGGTATAAGGAAATAAGCAATTCTGCCTCTGCTCTTGGCACCTCACATTCATTAATGAGCTCTTCCACATCAGCCCCCATTTCAATCATTTTTTTTGCACGCCCATACAGTTTTTGTTCTTTTGATTCACTTTGGATTAACTGCAGCGCATTAGCATGTGCTTGCTGATGCTGATAGAGGTCTTTCAGCTTAGGTTCAATATGTGATTGTAATTGCAGAACTTGCTCTATCGCTTGCTCATTCGATAATTGACTAGATTTCAGTTCAGCGACTTTTTTCTGTGACGCAGTTGATAGTTTTTCTGCAGTCAGCAACCTTAATTGCAATTGTTCAATACCTTGTTGCAACTGCAGATGTTGTTGTACCGCTTGTTGCTGAGTTTTTATGACTTTCGTTCTTAACCACAAAATACAAATCAGCATTAGTACAAACAAACTCAGCAGTCCAATTGAATTTATTAAATACCAGTCCATGACAGCCTATTCGTTAAAATATATTTGATTATTAACATGTTATACCACCAACCATCGCTCCTACGTAAGGGCAATAACCGGATTAGAGTGATAAAATTTATTGTTTTGATCAAAAAAGGCAGCCTAAGCTGCCTTTTTCACATTTTAATCATTTAAATGTCTGAGATTTCATCCCACTCGTCGTCGGTCATTAGTTTGTTTAAATCTACTAAAATAAGTAATTCGCCACTGCGATTACTAACACCCTGAATAAACTTAGCACTTTCGTCTGTACCAACATTTGGTGCGCTGTCAATTTCTGATGTTTTCAAGTATACAACTTCAGCGACGCTATCTACTAGAATACCAATAACTTGTTTTTCTGCTTCAATGATAACTATGCGGGAGTTATCACTAACATCACCTGACATAAGACCAAAACGCGCGCGAGTGTCGATAACAGTAACTACGTTACCACGCAGGTTTATAATACCCAGCACATAATCTGGTGCACCTGGCACAGGAGCGATTTCTGTATAACGTAAGACTTCTTGTACTTGCATAACGTTAATGCCGTAAGTTTCGTCTTCTAGCCTAAATGTTACCCACTGTAACACCTCATCGTTACCATCGGCCATTTGGTTCACTGAAGCTCTATCTTCACTCATTTGAGCAACTCCTAAATTGAATAACTACTGCTGTCTCGCATCAACACCTTGTTCAAGCATGGCAATTAAATCGCTAACATGCAACAAAGCACACATTTTTTCTTTGATTGTGCCGAATAGCCAAGGCCGTTTACCTTGTTTACCTCGCCACTTAACTGCATCTGGATGAATTAACTCGGTTTCTACCAACTTTTCAGCGGCTAATCCCCAGTCACTTTGTCCCAAAGTTATTAAATATTGATAATCAATGGACTCTTCCATTTGACTATTAAACTTCTCCGGCATCACCCAGCGTGCAGAATCGACTACGTTGAGTTTTTTTTCACGATTCAGCATTACACCTTTAAACCAAGCTGGCTTACCAATAAGACTATTAATTTCAGTCATATTGTGAATACCGCCTAATTCTTGCAACGGCACTGCCAATACCAGCCCAGCCACTTCAAAAAACAAAGCTTGAAAAGGTTGTTCCGGAATTTCATCGACCACTTCTACCTGTGGCGATGCTGGCTCTTTTTTCTGCTGAACCTGAGTTTCTACCTGGGTACTAGTTAAATCGACTGTAACAGCTTGTTCTTTAGCTATTTTTTCTTCTTGTTGTTTAAGCTCAACCTGTTGAAGCAGTTTTTCAACAGCACTAGGTTCGGATATTTCTGGTTCTTCTAAGTACTCTTTGTATTCTCTAGTGCGAGATGTGATTGGACGCAACTCTGGCTGGAATTGTGGCTCGTATTGTTCTGCAGAGGAGGAAGCTTGTGTATTCGCAGTTACTGTGGCTGAAGTTTTCGTGCCTGTTGATTCAGGTTCGTTTGATTGTTGGTCTTCCGGCACTTCACTTAGTAAGTCACCCAAATATTCCAACATTACTTTTTCACTGGCAAACATTATTCTGATTCCAACAACTTTAATAATTCTGAGTACGCGAAAGAACCGCGTGAGCTTTTAGAATATACAGGTAAAGGTAACTTTTCCATACTGGCGTTTCTAAAATTAGTATCAATTGGGATCACACCTTCCCATACTTTATCACCATATTTTTCACGTAATTCTCGATACGCAATAATAGACGCTCTTGTTCTTTTATCGTACATAGTCGGAATGATACACACGTTGTATGCTTTATCTTGCGACGCTTGAATTAAATCCATGGTGCGATACATACGTTCAAGGCCTTTTAATGCCATACACTCCGTTTGTACTGGGATCAACACCCTCTCACAAGCTGCCAATGCATTTACCATCAGAACACCCAAAATAGGTGGACAATCAATCAATACGTAATCGTAATCTTGTGCAAATTTATCCAACGCTTTTTTTATTATCAGCCCCATCCCCGGCTGTTTACCGAGCACGCCGTCTAACGTCGACATAGCCAAACTAGCAGGCAATATATCCATGTTTTCAACAGGAGACTTCCAAACGCATTGTTGCCATTGCCGCTCCGTTAAGCTTTCTGATTTGGTGAATACGTCATAAACACCAAAGGTTAGCTCTTCAGAATCAATGCCAAAGTAATATGTTAAGGACGCGTGAGGATCAGTATCAACCATCAACACCTTTTTCCCGCGAAGCGCTAAAATAGCACTTAACGATATTACCGTTGTGGTTTTACCAACGCCGCCTTTTTGATTAGCTACGGTCCAAACTTTCACACGTCACCTAGTCTATGCTTTCATCAATCACTTCGCCATCTTCCTCTTGGCGTGTAGTAATTTTGATACTGCCATTTGGCATTTTGATCACTCGTATACCGTCACTTTGCGGCACTTTTGTATTTATACTATCAGATAATTTTTGTTGGAGAAGCTCTCTTGTTTCTGCATTATCATCTTGACTATTACTCTCACTGTTCTTGTATGTGTATTTCGACAGTGCAATGACCACTCTACGGTTTTTAGCGCGCCCTGATGCGGTTTCATTCGACGCAACGGGTTCATTTGAGCCATTCGCTTGAATTGTCATTCTTTGTTGAATTACCCCAAAAGATTCCAAAAGGTTAGTGATAGAAGCCGCTCGAGCTGCTGACAATTGCCAATTAGATCTGAACAATTCGTTATTGATAGTTAAAGAATCTGTATAGCCACGTATCTCAATTATATTGTCGACGGTAAGCAGGACTTTAGATAGCTCTTCAATAATAATGGCTGCAGCAGGACTTGTTGTTGCGCTACCAGACGGAAACAGTAATCCCGAGCTTAGCTCGATGGTCAGCCAGTCTTCATTTTGTTCCAATTTCGCTAAGCCATTTTCTGTTAATTCATACAGTGCGGTATTGAGCTCGTGTTTCAAAGCCTCTAACGGGTTGCCCACTTGTTTATTGACTGACTCGTTAATCAATTCTTGTTGCGGTATTAATTCCGGACCTTTTTCTTGTTGCAGAGAATTGCCATCAAAGTGCTCCGTTTGGCTTACTTGATTTGTAAGTAAACCATTACCGGATACTCCTTTACCTTTGTCACCAGAAATATCAAAGATCTTACCTAACGACTCTGATAAAACATCGAAAGACTGCTCTTTTACAATGGAAGACGCGTATAAAACAACAAATAGTGCGAACATTAACGTCATATAGTCCGCATAAGAAACTAGCCAACGATCTTGACTTGGTTGTTTCATTTGATTTGTTTTTCTAACTCTGTTCATGCAGAGCCTACGGATTTACGGGGTGATAGGCCGACAGCTTTTTGGCGATCATTTGTGGATTATCACCATTGGACGTACTTAGCACACCATTGACGATCATTTCTCGAAACAAAATTTCGATATCTATTTGAGCCTTTAGCTTTTCGCCAAATGGAATAAATAACAAGTTTGCAGCTGCTACCCCATATATAGTTGCAACAAAAGCGGTTGCTATACCTTGCCCCAATAACGCTGGGTCGTTGATATTCGTCATGGCTTGAATTAGACCTAAAACCGCCCCTAGGATCCCAATAGTAGGGCTGTATCCACCTAGAGCTTCATATATATTGGCTGCTCGTAATTTTTTTTCACTGTCTAATTCAATTTCAAGAATAAGCGACTCTTTTAATACGTCATCTTCAGCACCGTCTATTAACATCATAAGTGCTTTCTTAACAAACGGATCATCTTCCAGAGCTGCATGTGGCTCAAGCGATAGAAAGCCTTTTTGACGAGAGGTTTCTGCCCATTTTTTAATTTTTTCTTGATACTCTTCGACGTCGGAGTGCGGATCTGACCAGATTTTAGGAAACAATTTTACGCCGTTAATGAAATCTTGTTTTGGCGTTTGCAGCATGACAGCTCCAATTGAGCCACCAAAAACAATTATAAGTGCAGGTAAGTTAAAGAGCGCACTAATGCCGCCACCTTCTAAGGCATATCCTCCAAAAATAGCGACTAAAGCTACAACAACGCCCGCGAATGCGAGTTTATCCATAATTAAGCTCTTTTAAGATAGCTGGTGACATGGCATCAATATCAATATTTTCTTCTGAAATACCTGCTGACGTCACCGCTTGTGGCATACCATAAACCACACAGCTGGCTTCATCTTGCGCCCAAATTTTAGCACCACGCTGTTTTAACATGCGGCAACCTTCGCGCCCATCTGCTCCCATGCCCGTTAAAATAACGCCTAGCACATCACCACCAAATATTTTGGCTGCGCTACCAAATGACAAGTCGACACTCGGTTTATACGTTAACTTACCAGAATCATCATCTAGTACTTTAAGCACAACATTACCGCTACGCCCTTCTAAAACCATCTGCTTACCGCCAGGGGCTAAATACGCAGTACCTGGTCGTAATGGTTCACCATTGACGGCTTCCTTAACCGATATTTTACAGAGAGAATTTAGACGATTAGCAAATGCAGGTGTAAATGCAGCGGGCATGTGCTGAACCAGTATAATGGGTAAGTTGAAGTTACTAGGGAAGCTAGTTAACACCTTTTGTAAGGCTACTGGACCACCTGTCGAGGTGCCAATTGCCAATAATTTATATGATTTACCTGACGCTCTTCTCGGCGTCGCGCTTGCGCGAGCACTTGACGATGTTACACCCGCTCTAGATGGGGCTGATTCAGGTGAACGACTGAGCGAAGAAGGTCGACTAGGCGTAGCCCCAGAACCAAAACGGTTCCTATCTAATCCTCGTGTTGTCGGTTGCGAAGCTGAGCTCGTTCCCAATGGCGCACGAGTTGGTCGTCGCATCATACTGGCGCGTCGACCTAATGCTTTAACGCGCTCTTGTAATAATTGGGTGCCTTCTTTTTTATCTTTTGCAATGTCTTCAAACTTCTTAGGTAAAAAGTCTAAAGCACCAGCTTCAAGCGCGTCTAAAGTGGCTTTGGCGCCTTCGTGTGTTAACGAAGAAAACATAATAATTGGCGTCGGGGCTTGTTCCATTATATGACGCACGGAAGTGATGCCGTCCATTACTGGCATTTCGATGTCCATGGTGATGACATCAGGTTTCAATTGGATGGTTTTATCAATCGCATCCTTACCATTTGCCGCGTCACCGATGACCTCTAAATCAGCATGAGCATTTAATATTTCGGTTACCCTGCGTCTGAAAAAAGCAGAATCGTCGACAACTAGTACTTTAATAGGCATCGTATCTATCTATTTAAACCTTAGATTTGAACGCTTAGCATAATGTTTTAATAAATTTGGAACATCAAAGATTAAAGCAATTCCACCATCAGATGTAATCGTAGCTCCCGCCATACCAGGCGTTCCTTGCAGCATTGCATCAAGCGGTTTAATAACAACCTCTTCTTGACCAATCAAAGAGTCAACAACAAAACCCACCTGCTGTACACCAATTTGGATGACAACCACATGACCTTCATTGCGTTCTTCTTGCGCCTTCGGCGACTTAATCAACCAGTCTTCCAAGTAGAATAAAGGGATTGCTTTATCACGAACTATTACTGTTTGCTGGCCATCTACAATATTTGTTTTGGTTAAATCAAGGTGAATGATTTCATTTACTGTTGACAGTGGTAACGCAAAGATTAATTCGCCTACTACAACCATTAGAGTTGGCAAAATTGCCAAAGTTAATGGCACTTTAATTTCTAATGTTGTGCCTACACCCAGCTCAGAATTAATTTCAACGGAACCATTTAGTTGGGTGATCTTGGTTTTTACAACGTCCATACCTACGCCACGGCCAGATATGTCTGAAATTTCAGTCTTGGTTGAAAAACCTGGGGCAAATATTAAATTATAAGCTTCAGTGTCCGACATTCTTGCTGCAGCATCGGCGTCTAACACTCCTTTGCTAATCGCAATGTCTTTTAACTTATCTGGGTCCATACCTTTACCATCATCTTCGATAGTCAACAAGATATGATCACCTTCTTGCGAAGCTGACAAACGCACAGTACCGGTTCTTGGCTTTCCTGCAGCTTCACGGTCATCTGGCATTTCAATACCATGATCAACCGAGTTTCTGACCAAATGCACTAGCGGATCAGCAAGTGCTTCCACTAGGTTTTTATCTAAATCTGTTTCTTCACCAACAAGCTCAAGGTTGATTTCTTTATTTAAGCTTCTCGCTAGGTCTCTAACAACGCGAGGGAAACGACCGAATACTTTTTTAATTGGTTGCATACGCGTTTTCATTACCGCGCCTTGCAAATCACCGGTAACAACATCAAGGTTTGAAATCGCCTTAGTCATCGCCTCGTCTGAGCCTAAGTTCACCCCTAGACTTACCAAACGGTTTCGAACCAATACCAATTCACCTACCATGTTCATGATTTCATCAAGGCGCTTGGTATCAACACGCACTGTAGTTTCAGCTTGTGGAGCTGGCGCATTGGCTTTTTTATCTTTTGCTGGCGCAGGAGCCTTTGCTGCTGGCTTAGGTGCCTCTTTAGGTGACGTTGGCGGAGCCACTTCTTTCTTCGGAGCAGGTTCAGCTTTCGGTTGCACAGGTTCTGGAGTTGATGGCTGAGCAGGTGTTGCTGGTATCTCCGCCGCTTTTTCTGTTGGTGAACCACCTTTTCCGTGTAATTCATCTAATAGCGATTCAAACTCATCATCTGTAATTTCGTCACTATTTGAGGCACTTTTGTTTGACTCACTGGCTGGTTTACTGCCTGAATCAACGCTGAAAGAACCTTTACCATGCAACTCATCTAGTAATGATTCAAACTCATCGTCTGATATATCGTCACTGTCCGAGCCAACTGGTGCGGAAGCTGGCGGAGTGGATTTTGGAGTTTCTGCTTTCGGCTCGCCCGGTTTGCCGTGAAGCTCATCAAGTAAGGCCTCAAATTCGTCTTCAGTGATTTCATCGATGTCACCACTATCTTGCGCTTCAACGCTAGGAGCGGCTTGCTCAACGACTGGTTCTGGCTCAGCTGGAACAGCTGTTTCATCGGCGGATTCTGGCGAACAATAACGGTGAAGAGCTTCAAGTAACTCTGGATCTGCAGGCGCTGGGTCTTCTCCAGCTTGAACCTGAGCAAACATATCATTGACAGTATCTAATGACTGCAGAATCACATCCATTAACTCAGGCGTAACACTGCGCTGCCCTGTTCTTAAAATATCAAAAACATTTTCTGCACCATGACAAGCATCTACTAAGTTGGTCAGAGCTAAAAAGCCTGCACCACCTTTAACTGTATGGAACCCACGGAAAATTGAGTTTAGTAGATCGGCATTTTCTGGATCATTTTCCAGCTCGACCAATTCTTCCGACAATAATTCTAATATTTCCGCAGCTTCAATTAAGAAATCTTGTAATATCTCTTGATCCACATCCAACGCCATGCGGCAGCTCCCCTACTCTAAAAGCCTAAACTAGACAATAGGTCATCAACTTCATCTTGGCTAGAAACCGCGTCTTCACGATTTTCAGCATCGATAATAGGACCTTCGGCACCGTTATTGTTATCGACTGCAGTTTTCTCTTCATTAGGCTTATTTGAACTGGTTTCACCAAATACAGTAAGCAAATGAATTAAACTATCTTCAACTTCTTTAACCAGCTCGATAACACGTTTAATTACCTGTCCAGTTAAATCTTGAAAGTCTTGCGCCATCATAATTTCAGTCATGTACAAATGAAGCTGAGCAGAGTCTTTTTCCGCATCAGAAATAAAATCATTCATTGAATAGCACAATGACTTAAATTCACCGAGTTGCAGTTGGCGCTGCATTAATTTGTCCCATTCAGGTTTTAACTGAGACAAACCATTACTAATTTTGTCCGCGAGAGGAAGACTTGAATCAACAGCATCCATCGTTTTATTGGCTGCTTGTTCCGTCATACTCATAACGTAATTAAGTCGTTCTTTTGCGTCTGGAATATCGTCAGTCGCTAAGTTCGCGATTTTTGGATCTAATTGAAAATTGGTAAGAGAATCATGAAGTTGACGAGTCAGCTTACCAACTTCGGCAAATAGTTCTTTATTTTCAGGGCTCGCGCTCTCATTAATTATTTGGTTAGCAGATTCATTGTCACCAGCTTCAAGCGCAGCTACTAGCGCTTTTGCACTTTCCAAACTAATCTGCGGAGTTGTCTCTAAGGACATAATGATCTCCTTGAGATTAACCTAGACGTTCGAAAATTTTATCTAGTTTGCCTTTCAATGTTGCTGCAGTAAACGGCTTAACAATATATCCATTAACACCTGCTTGAGCCGCTGCAACGATTTGTTCTTTTTTCGCTTCAGCCGTTACCATCATTACAGGCATATGTTTCAAATTTTCGTCTTTACGAATTTCACGTAATAGATCAATGCCTTGCATACCAGGCATGTTCCAATCGGTAACAACAAAATCAAAGTCACCGTTTTGCAACATGGGTAAAGCAGTACTGCCATCATCCGCTTCTTGAACGTTGGTAAAACCTAAGTCACGAAGTAAGTTCTTAATGATTCTTCTCATTGTTGAGAAATCATCAACAACTAGAATTTTCATGTTCTTATCCAAAGCATCCTCCAGTGAGGTAAATTATTTATCTTAATTATTAATTAAAATTAGGAAGTTACAAGTATTTAATACCATACACGGTTATTTTAAATTTTTACACTTATAACCATTCTTTTAAACGCGAACGAAGTCTGACCATCGCCTGACTGTGAATCTGGCTAACGCGTGATTCACTCACGTTTAAAACGTCTCCTATTTCCCGTAAATTCAGTTCATCGTCATAGTACAACGAAAGTATCATAGCTTCACGCTCGGGTAATGTCTTTATGGCATTTGCTAGCGATGATTTAAAATGTTTTTTCTCTATACCTTCATATATATCGTCTTCTTTGTGTTCTTCTTTAACAACGATAACATCTTCGCTAATGCCCAAATCGTCCATGCCGATAATTTTGCCAGCGTTAGCGTCTTTTAACATTACATGATATTGCTCAATTGAAATATCCAGCGCAGCGGCTACTTCTGTGTCTTTAACGTCACGGCCAAGTTCTGCTTCTAAACTCGATATCTTTTCTGAAATCATACGAGTGTTTCTGTGAACCGAGCGAGGCGTCCAATCGCCTTTGCGAATGTCATCTAACATTGCGCCACGAATACGAATACCTGCGTAAGTTTCAAAGCTAGCACCTTTAGAGCCATCAAAGTTCTTAGCCGCTTCCAGTAAGCCAATCATGCCTGCTTGTATCAAGTCATCAACCAACACACTGTCTGGTAAACGCGCCGATAAATGATGAGCGATGCGCTTAACCAGCGTTGCGTGTTGCTCTAACACACTTGATAAATCTGTTTCGTTGGCCTCATATCCGGCGACTTTACTATTCAACTGAAACCTCTTAGTTGACTAATTGTTCAATAAAGAACTCTAAATTCCCTGAAGCGTGGGCAGGTGTCGGCCAATGGTGAATTTTATTGGCTAATGTTTTAAATGCTACAGCCGAAGGTGAACGAGGGAATGCGTCCACAATCGCTTTTTGACGCCTGACTGCTTTTCTCAAATTATCATCAAATGGAATAATGGCACATAATTCGAGATTTACATCTAAAAATCGGTCAGTAACTAAAGTTAACTTTTTAAATAGGTCTTGCCCTTCTTTTAAAGTACGAACCATATTAGCAACGACTTTAAATTTAGATACGTCATGATCACGATTAAGCACTTTAATCAAAGCGTAAGCATCAGTGATAGACGTTGGTTCGTCACAGACAACAACCATCACGTCTTGAGACGCTCGCGCAAACGATAGAACCATGTCTGAAATTCCCGCAGCGGTATCAACAATGAATACATCTACGGGGGTTTTAAGTTCACTAAACGCTCGGATTAAACCCGCATGTTGGGCAGGAGACAGTTCAACCATATCGATTGAGCCTGAGGTGGCAGGCACAATTTTAATACCCGCTGGACCTTCAATTAAAATATCGTCAAGTTCAGCTTCACCTGACAATACATGGGATAAGTTTTTTTGGACTCGAAGCCCAAGCATTACATCACAGTTGGCGAGCCCCAGATCTGCATCTAAGACCAGCACATTCTTCCCTGTTTGCGCGATAGCAATAGCGGTATTTAGAGAAACGCTTGTTTTTCCTACGCCGCCTTTACCACCTGTTACTGCAATTACTTTTGTCTTTTTTGCTAATGTCATATTTCTCAAGCCTGTAGCCTGATCTGTATTCGATTTCTCAATCATACATGCCAACAGCTTTCGGCACTACCCTATTATTTTTATTTCGAACTTTTTGTTTTAATTCAAACAACTGATTAGCTTTTTGCACAATTTTTTCACTATTTGCAACCCTTATATCCTCAGGAACTCGTTGACCGTTGGTTAAATAACCAATTGGTAAACGATTGTGGATTGCAACGCTCATTAACTCACCAAGGCTCAATGACTCGTCAATTTTTGTAAATACGCAACCTGACAAAGGAATGGTTTTAAAATGTTGCACACTTTCTTGTAACACACTCATTTGTGACGTTGCTGAAAGCACCAAGTAGTTTTTGATCCTTACGCGCGACTTAGTCAATAAATTGTTCAAACGTTCAGTTAATTTTAAATCACGCTGGCTCATTCCAGCCGTATCAATTAATACTAGTTTCTTATTTCGTAATTGATAGATTGCTTCTGAAAGTTCTTCTGTATTTTTTGCTTGTTTAAGCGGACAACCCAATATTTTGGCGTAGGTAGCCAGTTGCTCAAGCGCACCAATTCTGAACGTATCGGTTGAAATTAAACCGACTGTATCGGCACCATGAATTTGGGCGTATCGAGCTGCTAACTTAGCGATAGTAGTAGTTTTTCCAACGCCCGTTGGGCCAACTAATGAATAGATACCACCACGTGTTATAACTTCATTAGAAGTGGTATCTAACTGCTGCTTTAACAGTTCTAACATGTTAGTCCACGCATCTCTTGGTGTTACGTCGTCGCCTAAGAAGTGCGTTAAGTGCTCAGATACATGTTCTGATAATCCCATATCTTTCAGCTTATTGATCAACATAGCTTTAGTAGGTGATTTACGTTCCATATCTTGCCACATTAATTCAGACACTTGATGCTCAAGTAATTCTTTAATCGAATGCATTTCCGATTTTAACGACGCAATTTCACGGTCAAATTCGCCATGAACAACATTGGATTCGTTTCGCTGTGTTGTCATACTGCTGGCTTGAGAGGTTTCAAGATGTGAGTCAAAATCGTCGTGTGCAAATGATTCTTGTTGGTCAAATGAATTTTGTACTAAAGGCTCCGCGCGAGTCTCATTTGCTGCTGTTAGTTCTGGTGCCACATTATGACTAGGAGTTTCTTGTTCTAATACGGTCGTTCTTGCTTTTGATAACCACTGCTCAAATTCAGATTCCGCCTGCTCTGACAACACTTTATTGGCAATATCAGATTTTGGTTTATTGGTTGAAGCCATGACTTGTGAGGTTATTGGTGATGGCGTGTACTGCTGTGTTTGTTCTGCTGTTTGGCGGTTTAATAACTCTTGCAAAGACGAAGCTACCTTACTGTCTTCTTCTTTTGCTTGGTCAACGATACCACTGTAAGCCGACATCGCTTGCTGCGGTTGCTGAGCTATTTGGTTTGCAGTTTCTTTCGCTGCCGATACAACACTGTCGTTATCTACGGCTGCAACAATTTCTATGCCTGTCGCGGTTTTTTTATTTGACATGATAACCGCTTCTGAACCCAACTCTTCTTTCACCTGCGCCAAGGCGGTTCTCATATCTTTTGCGTAATAACGTTTAATTTTCATCTCAACCTCCGTTAAGTGTCACAACTTAACCAACAGAACTTACTATTTTGATTTGTTTCTCTTCTGGTATCTCTTGATACGACAGAACGACCATGCCTGGAATGCTGTGTTTAATGAAACGCGATAACACACTTCTCAACATGCCAGAGGTAAGCAGAATGGATGGTTCACCGGACAGCTCTTGATTTCTGTGAGCGTCTGACAAAGACGTTTGAATGCGTTCTGCCAAACCAGGCTCAATGCCTGCGCCGTCATTTCCTGCTGACTGCATGCTCTGTTGCAACATCTGTTCCAGCTCTGGTGCTAATGTGATAACTGGGATTTCAGCGCTTGCGCCTGCGGCATCTTGCACGATGAAACGTCTTAAAGAGATCCGGCAAGCGGCAGTAAGAACGTCAGAGTCTTGACTCTTAGGCGCATATTCCACCAAGGTTTGTAAAATTGAACGCATGTCTCGAATTGGCACGCCTTCGTTTAATAAGTTTTGTAAGGTTTTGGTCACTACCGACAAGCTCAACATGTCTGGTACTAAACCGTCCACCAGCTTAGGATAATTGCGACCAATCATGTCGAGTAAGTTTTGAGTCTCTTCATGACCTATCAATTGTGCCGCATTATTTGTCAATAATTGGCTGATATGCGTCGCCACTACGGTCGCAGCATCAACCACGGTATAACCGAGTGATTGTGCTTTATCACGCACCGTCGACTCAATCCAAACCGCTTCAAGGCCAAACGCTGGATCGATCGTTTCAATACCTTCCACTTTGCCAAACACTTGTCCTGGATTAATAGCTAGGTCTCTGTCGTGACGGATCTCAGCCTCACCAATAGTTACACCCATCAAGGTTATGCGATACGAATTAGGATCTAAATCTAAGTTGTCACGAATATGAACGGCAGGAACGAGGAAGCCAAATTCTTGACTGAGCTTACGGCGCACACCTTTAACGCGCGATAACAACTCACCGCCTTGCCCTTTATCCACCAACGGAATAAGACGGTAACCAACTTCAAGGCCAATGGTAT
>JABXID010000238.1 GCA_013373245.1 Gammaproteobacteria bacterium | reverse complement strand
CCCGTTAGCAAAATCTCTTCACCAGATGAGTCACCAATTGTTGGAACAGATTCAAATTCACAAAGACTTATCAAATATCATCGCTCATGAAGTTCGAACACCTTTGTCCAGAATGAAATTCGTATTGCAACGCATTCACAAAGATATACCTGAAAAACAATTACAACGTCTAAAAGCTGACATCAAAGAACTAGAAACACTCGCCCACGAATATTTAGAGTTTGGCCGCAGCCAAATTACCGACGAGGATTATTTACAACGGTTCGAGATTAACGAGTTTCTTGAGCACCTCCAAGAAAAGTATGCCCATGTCGAGCCGAATATAACCTTTCACATGGCTGAGCCAACCACCGCGACTTACTTCAATTGGTACCAACTCGATTTGGCAGTATCGAATTTAATCAACAACGCCTCACGTTATGCGAATAAAAAGATCAAGGTATCTGTTTTACAAGAAACAAACAGCGTCGATATCATAGTCGAAGACGACGGCCCAGGATTTACCGCCACGCAAAAAGCCAGTGCAGAGAATGACAATCATCATGGATTTGGCTTAGGGTTGTATATAACAAAACAAGTTGCAGCGAGGCACAGTGGTAAATTCACCATATCGGAAAGTGAGGATCTCGGCGCAAAAATGATCATTACACTGCCTTTAATTAAGGCAAAATAAAGACTGATTACTGAAAACAACCAGCACCACAACAAAGTAAGTGCTGGTTTAATTGAGTTTACTAACGAGGTTTAAAAAGTCGTTAACTTTTCGCGCTCAGCTTCAACAGCCAGGTAGTATTCTTTTAGACTCAGTTTCGCTGCTGCTGCTTCATCAATCACAATAGTCGCTTGTTGATGCATTTGTAATGCACTAGCAGGACACATTGCACTTAACGCTCCTTCAACCGTCGCTTGAATCGCATCAGCTTTTCCTTCACCCGTTGCTAATAACAACACATGTTTACTGTCTAGAATCGTGCCGATGCCCATAGTGATTGAAAGGTGCGGTTGGTGCTCGTCTTCACTAAAAAATCGAGCGTTGTCGCGGATTGTTTTAGGATCTAACGTTTTTATACGAGTGCGGGATGCTAAACTAGAGGTAGGTTCATTAAAGCCAATATGGCCGTTACTACCAATACCCAACAATTGTAAATCAATACCGCCGGCGTCTTTAATACTATGCTCATATTGATTACAAAACGCTTGAGGGTCGTCTGCTAAGCCATCCGGTAAATGGGTGTTTTCAGGCGCGATATCAACGTGATCAAATAACTGTTGCTGCATAAAATAACGATAACTTTGTGGGTGCGTGCCCGCTAAACCTAAGTATTCGTCCAGGTTAAAACTTTTTGCCAATGCAAACGACAAGTCGCCTTTTTTATTTCTTTCAATCAATTCTTTATACAAATTGACTGGCGTACCGCCGGTCGCTAAACCTAGTACAGAAGTAGGTTTGGTTAACAATTGCTGACTAAACACATCAGCACAAAATTGCACAGCGTCTTGTGCAGTAGGCTTGATAACAACTCTCATGTTTATCCCCTGAATTCACTTTTTAAAAATAGTGTAACGGTTAATGACAACGCTGTCATTAAGTATTTGATGATTTCTTAAGCTAAGTTTGACTGAATAATTCTCCCACAAATAAAAAGGCCCGCCAATGGCGAGCCTTCTGATATAAATCAACGAGTTAAATAAATTACGTAACTACTGGCAAGATGCTGGAGCTGCATTCACTATGTTGCTAATCCCTTCTGTATAAGCGGACAACCACGGTGTCATTCCACCTTTCCCTGCGGTAGCAAATACATAGTCTCGCAGCTGTGCATCAGCCGCCATGCGATTAGATGCTAACTCACTTTGGCTGTTGTAGTCTGCGTTCATGTATGGTGCACTACCAACCGCAATGTCAACCGATGCCGCAGCGCCAGATGTCGTACACGTTGCATCAGACTCAAACACTAAGCTGTCTGTAACAGACAAAGAACCATCGCGAACTACGTCACCTAGTATGTTGGCAACCCAATCCGCTAAATCGTCGCCTTTTGAGTTATTTACTGGGTTCATAAACAAGTTGTTTTCAACCTGTACTCGAGCACCAACACGAACACTCATGATGTCTTTGCGGTAACCGTAAAACACATTGTTAAACAAGTGCGTTTGACCACGACGAATTAGTGGCACACGGCGCATTGTGTTAAATGAGCTAGCACCAAAATTATCGTCAGTAGTGATAAACGCATTGTTCATAATCGTGGTTGTGATCTGCTGGTTAATAGCTCGACTGTCGCTTGAACCGTGCAGTGCAGCACGTTTTACATTAATCAGTTTGTTAAACGACACTGTAATGTCGTAAGCACCAACTTTCACATCAAACGCAGAATCACCTGTGGTATCAAAGGTATTTTGGTGGATCCAAATGTCATGAGACTCCCCCGTAGAACGGATCATATCTGGGTCTAAACCGTGATCTTCTGTATGACCGACACCAACAAAATAGTTGTTGGTAATGATCACATTGTCAGATACGTGTGTAGAAACACCACTGCTGTCAGCTCCGATTTTAAAGCCATTGAAAGTGAAGGTAGCTTTAGCACCGCGACCATCTATTGTTGTGTTGCTATCAATCAAATAATTGCGAATTGGTAAGTCCTTGTCGTTTAACTCACTGTTAAAGAAAGTCTCTAAACAATTACTTGAGATACCTTTAGCATCACACCAGGCTTGTGGGTCACGACATGTCGCTTCGTCAACACCTAACGCATTTTGCAACTCAGACGTCGCACAATAAGGGCGATACATCATAACTGGCACTTCATTGGCAAAGTCCTCTTTATCAAACACAATCCATTTGTGATCTGTAGTAGAGATTGCCGCTAAAATTTGGTCTTCCGGCTGATTATTAGTGATAACAACCAGGTTACTGTTGCCTGAAGGGTCATAACCACCGGTTGCATTTTCACCATAACCTACAGGATTACCAAGTGATGCTGCTAGACAAGCGACTATCTCTTGGTCGGTTTGCAACGAAGACTCACGCCAGTTGATTGCATCGTTATTGATTAACTCGGCGCAATCTGCATCTGGATAGTTGATAACACCATCGCCATTGTCTCCACCGTCACCAGGGTCAGGCGTAGGGTCCGGATCAGGATCTGGTGTTGGGTTTGGGTCAGGATCAGGCGTTGGGTCAGGCGTTGGCTCAACATCACCTGTGTACGATAAACTGATGTAATACAAGTTCATAACGTCATCTTTAGTGATTGTATGACTGCCTGCAGGCAATGAAACAACCAATACGCCATTAGAGACCGCTTGGCTAACACCATTAACTTTAATGTTGCCATTTTCTCCTTCATTAAACACTAAGGTTAGGTCGCCTTCTGCCACTGACGTAAATGTAATAGACGTACTAGACTCTATTTTTAACGCTTGTGTTAACGTTAAACCGTCATAACTAACCGTACCTTTTGAAGAAGACAAGTTGCCCGAAATATTATAAAAGTCACTCGCCGTGCCAGACTCTGTTATGTTTTGAATCTCTGATTCTACCGGCTCTGGCGTAGGTTCAGGAACTGGGTCTGGTGTTGGGTCCGGATCCGGTGTTGGTTCAGGATCGGGATCGGGTGTTACATCAGGAGCAGATACAGCTATAGAGCCAGAGCCTGAACTGAGTGTCACATTATCCAATTGTGAACCGTCTTCTCTGCGCTGAATGTAAAGGGTGTGATCGCCTGCAGATAGACCATTAAACGATGCTAACGTTATTGACTCCCACCCCGACGTTTGTAAGTTGTTTTGAGTCGCCCAACTACCATTGTCTAATTTGTAATAAAAAGAGTCATCTGAGCCATTTGCAAAGTTTACTTGCGCTTCTAAAACAAGGTTACTGTCGGCAGTGGTAGTGAAATCAATACTGATCAAACCGCCGGCCGAGTCAGATGGCGCACCTAAAATATCATTGTTATTGTTTGGCCAAACAACATACTGACCATTTGAGGCATTGGCATTATTGGCTACCGTTAACGGCGCAAACGTACTTTGATTAGCGTAATCTTCCAACTCAACAACAATCGATGTTACTTCTGGCTCTGGAGTCGGATCTGGATCAGGGTCTGGCGCAGATTCATCATTGCCATCATATGCAAAGCTTAAATAATACAAGTTCATAATATCGGCTTTACTGATATTATGACCCCCTGCAGCTAAGGATATCGTCAACACACCGTTATTTACTGTGTGATTGGTACCATTAATTTTAATATCACCGCTTTCACCATCGTTAAATACTAAGGTCAGTTCACCATCGGCTACAGCAGTGAAATTAATTGAAGTACTGGATTCTATTTTTAAGGCTTCAGTTAGCGTTAGACCATTGTAAACCACAGTGCCTTTGCTTGAGGAAAGGTTGCCAGAAATAGTGAAAAAGTCACTCGACATCCCAGACTCTGTAATGTTAAGAACCTCATCACCTTCTGGGGCAGGCGTTGGATCTGGATCAGGTGTTGGGTCCGGATCGGGATCTGGCGTTGGATCAGGATCTGGCTCAGGTACAACAACTGAGTCACAGCTGCCATCTGAAACGGCTAGCCCTTTGTTTGCACCTGCTGTTGCTTCTAATAACGCAGGTAAACATTCTGCTGCGTCCATCGTATAAGAGTATGGAACATCAACTGAAGTGGTCGAAACCACATTTGGTCCAGCTGGGTGATTTTTATCTCCATCTGGCGTCCAAGTCACACCGTTTGACCAAAAGTTGCCGCTGACTTCCCAGTAACCCATGTCATTGGTGTAAAACGTACCTAGTGGATCTTTGGCATCACCAAAATAGTTATTTTCAACTAACATTTTCGCGCCAACTCGAGAGTTGATACCGGATGAGTTAATTTTCTTAAAATAATTATTATATGAATGACCAATTCGACCGCGCATTAATGGCGCGCGCGAGTCGATATTATCGTAAATAATATGGTGGTACGTCACCGGTCCATTTTGTGTGTCACTGGAACTTGAACCAACCAAACCACCTCGGCCTGAGTTTCGTAAAATACTGTACGACAAGGTTACGTATTTAGAATCAGCTTTCATATCAAACAGCGCGTCGTAACCTTCCGATTCACCACCTGATGCTTCAAGCGTAACGTGGTCAACCCAAACATTTGAAACACCAGACTCCATGCCAATAGCGTCACCGCCATTTGATGTGGGAGACCCTGATTTTTTGACGTTTCTAACGTGTAAGTTTTGCAAGATGATATTAGAAGCGCTACGTAGATGAATACCAATTTCATCAAATAACGCCCCGCTACCAACACCAATGATTGAAATATTACTGATCTCTTTTAGCTCAATAACATCTTCCGCGGTATTACAGCTGCCACTGTGTTTTTCAGTATTACCGTGATTTATAGTGCCTTCAACATGGATGATTAAAGGCGTATCGTCGGCGGCTCGATTGCAAATAGCAGCGTGAATCTCACTGCCGGTTGAGGCGAATACAACGTTGCCTCCTGCACCACCGGTAGTACCACCGTTTTGAGTTGAAAAACCCACTTGCTCTGCGTTTACATAACTACAAGCAAAGGCGCTAGTCAGCGCCGATGTTGTCAGCAAACGCATGAGTGTCTTTTTGTTGAACATAGTCTTTGTTCCTATCTATTTATTTATTTTTATAGAACAACTTATTTATCGTTGATTGCTAAATTTTTTAGCTTACTTTTGTTATGCCACCGGTGGCATTTTTATCAATAAAAAAATCAGACCCCGTTGAATATCTGATTATTAAATTACGCCACAAGCGGTCACTCAAAAGACTGCTCAATTTTTAAGCCATAAAAACATAAGACACTTAGCTTACTTTTTCAACAACTCTTTATATTTTATTTAATATAAAACAATATGTTACAGGCACAACAAATCCTCGTTATAACAGCGAGGCATTTTCCTTTTAAAAATAAAACGTTATGAATTTACAGTTGATTCGTCATCATTTAGTTTTTCTTAAATAAACACACTCCCGATGAGTTCATTCACTAACTTTTCCGATCCCATAAACACGGGCACACGCTGATGAAGGGAGTTTGGCTGAATATCTAAAATGCGCTGACCATTATT
>JABXID010000141.1 GCA_013373245.1 Gammaproteobacteria bacterium | reverse complement strand
GTTTGAAGGCTTTCAATCATTTCTTGAATGCTCTGTGTCGATTCTTGTGTTCTGCTTGCTAACGAACGAACTTCATCGGCAACCACTGCGAACCCACGACCTTGTTCGCCAGCTCGAGCAGCTTCTATTGCAGCATTAAGCGCCAATAAGTTGGTTTGTTCGGCGATACTCTTAATTACATCAAGTACCGAAGCTATGTCATTTGAATTATTCGATAGTTCACCAATCACCTCAGAAGCTTTATTAATGGTCGCCGACAACTTCTCCATGTCACTTACCGCGTCTTTAGTAATTGTGCTGCCCTCCCCTGTGAGTCGATTTACCTCATCTATTTCATCGGAGGTTGAACTGGCATTTTGTGCCACTTCTTTTATTGCGTATGACATCTGATTTACAGCGGTCACAATAGAATCCACTTTGTCTATTTGTTGCTGACTAGTGTCTTGTACGCTTTTGGCTCCACTGTCTAAATGCTCTACGCCGGTGATAACAGATTTAGATTGCTCTAAAATCGAACCAATCAATTCTGCTAAACCAGCAATCAGGGCATCAAAATTATTGGCTAGCTCGCCAATTTCATCTTTTCTATCTGAATTTACCCGACGCGTTAAATCTCCATCGCCACTATTCAAGCCTTTAATTTCTTCTGACAAAGTAAGAATTAAGTCAGACAAAGATTTTGGCCCCAGCGTACCAACTGCAAAAGTTAATAAGACAATAATAATACTGAATATTAACAACACCATACTCATACTATCCGTACTTGAAATGGTTTCGTCACTTAAGGTTTTACTGACTCTGTCGGCATCTTCGCCCGCCACATTATAAAACTCCCTCAACGCTTCAAATTTGTTTAACACTAAAGAATCACTGAGGTTTTTGGCTTGTTCATATTGCCCCTGAGAAACCAAAGTGAAAACTTGCCGAGCATTTTTAAGCCAATCATCGTAGGCAGCACGGAAGGGTCTTAACCGTTGTAATATAGTGGGGAAGTCTTGCATCAAATTTTGGTACTGCTGCATTCGGTCTAATGCTTGTTTGGCATTCTCTTCAAAGTCCGCTTTGTTGCTCTCGAACTGCTCGCGACTGTTACTATGCTGCAGTACCTGTAATTCGGCAACACGCGATTGATACAAATCTCGGTCAGCGTTCAGAACGGCAGATATGGACAAATTAAACGTTTGGCCAATTTGCGTCATGCCACTTTCGGTTTTGGCGATTAGATTGGTATAAAGAATTGCCGAAACTATAAAAATAACCGCAATGCCACAAAACATCGCAGTGTACCGGACACGTATACTGTTTAAGTTCATTCTATTTTCCTTATCCGCAGATTAGAGCAATCTGCTATGGATTAAAGATAGTTCAAAAAAACAACAACTTAAAAAATTTATCGGAAAAAATCTATTGTCTTTAATCACAGGGGCAAGAGTTAATACTGCAGCACTTTTTTATAAATCCAAGCATCACCGCTGCCTGACTTATTTAATTCATTTAGCCAAAGCTCAGTATGTTTTTGATACCAAACTGACGCTTGCATGACCGACAGTTCCTGTTTTAGTGCCTTCGCCATTAAATCCGAGCCTGAAAACTTAGACATCACTATGTATACGTCGGAGCTGGTAGCAACATATTGCGACTTGACTTCCCCTCTTTGATAACCGAGCTTTTCAAGCGTGCCAAACATGCCGTAAGACTCATAAAACAATAGATCAATTCTACCTTTTAATAACATCTCTACGCCGTTGTAGTAGTTCAACAACCCCACAGAACGCCCTGGATAATTTGCTTTCATCCACTGTTCTCGAATGTCACCGCGAATGACTCCAACAGTAAGGTTGTCCAACAAAGTATCCAGAGAAGAATTATCAAAATTTGCATCGTACTTAGAGTACAAAATCCAACGTTTGGTCAGTACATGAGCGAGCCAATGAAATCTTGACTCTCGTTCTGGCGTTCGAGTAATACTGAACATCACGACGTCAGGTTTATTTTTAACCGTGTGCATTGCGCGTGCTTCTGGCATAACCTCGATATTTTTTGTAATGTCTAAACGAGTTTGCAGTCGCTTGATAATGTCGACTGAATAACCAACCAGTTCACCTTGGGCGTTAACAAAGTTGGCTGGGGATTCATCAACCGTAATAAATCTAAGCTCATCGAAGTTTAACTTTTCTGCGCTTGAAAAAAACGGCACAAGTAAGCGAAGAAGTAGCAGACGCAGCATTCGTAATTAGTTTCACAAAACAAACCTTAACTTAGTCCAAAACACGAAATTGTCAGTTTTTACTCATAAGGTCTGACATCGCCTTCAAAGTTGCAGTTGAAACAACTATCGAAAACTAATTATTAACTATCCTTATTTCAGAACTTGAGTTAAAAAATAAATTGGCAATACTTAAGCCAGCTTAACTAAAATTAGGATGTTTAATGAAATCTTTATATTTGTTGATCACGACCGTATTTTTATTGGGCCAGTCATTGGCTCATGCTGAAACCTCTGACTTTGTCAAACGGGCAATAGTTACCTCAGCCATTGATGCTCGTGAGCCTATCGATAACTTAGAAATTGTCTCAGACCTTGATAAAGTGTTTTTCTTCACCGAAGTAATTAACTCAGCGAATACTATGGTTACTCACCGCTGGTTTTTGAATGGCCGTTTGGAAGCGGAAGTGGTTTTGAAAATTGGCAGCGATCGCTGGCGTACTTATTCCAGCAAAAACTTAGTTTATCCGAATCATGTGGGCAACTGGCAAGTTGAAGTCACGGACCAGAATAATCAAGTCATTGGTTCGGCAGTGTTTTCGGTTCAATAACAACGTTCAAACCAAGTAATCTTAACTTTAGCCGGCCTTGATTTACTGGTATTCTAATTGCCATCAAAGTTATTAAAATTGAGACACTAAAAATATGTCTACTCAAAGCCGCGATGTATTACGAATCGCCACTCGTGAAAGCGCACTTGCTCTTTGGCAAGCCAATTATGTAAAAGACAAACTCGAGGCAGCACACCCAGATTTATCTGTTGAAATGGTGCCTATGACAACAAAAGGCGATCAAATTTTAGATACTCCTTTGGCAAAAGTTGGCGGTAAAGGGCTCTTTGTAAAAGAGTTAGAGGTAGCCATGTTAGAAGGTCGAGCTGACATTGCCGTACATTCAATGAAAGACGTACCCGTCGACTTTCCAGATGGGTTAATGCTTTACACTATTTGCGAACGCGAAGACCCAAGAGACGCGTTTGTTTCAAATACAATTTCTGACTTTGACAGTTTGCCAGAAGGTGCCGTGGTTGGTACTTCAAGTCTACGCCGCCAATGTCAGATTAAAGCATTGCGTCCAGACATAAAAATCAAAGATCTGCGTGGTAACGTTAATACACGTTTACGTAAGTTAGATGAGGGCCAATATGATGCCATCATTTTAGCTGCCGCAGGATTAATTCGCCTGGAAATGCCAGAACGCATCAAACAATATCTGCCAACCGAATTATTATTGCCAGCTAATGGTCAAGGTGCTGTTGGTATTGAATGTCGCAGTGACGACAGCCGAGTAAAAGCCTATCTTGATGTGCTTGAACACAGCGAGACTCGACATCGTGTGTTAGCTGAACGCTCCATGAACAAAACTTTAGAAGGGGGCTGCCAAGTACCCATTGGTGCATACGCTGAAATTGAAAACGACACTCTACATTTAAGAGGATTGGTTGGTTCACTAGACGGCGCAGAAATCATCAGAGCAAACATCTCGGGTTCAGTCACTGAGGCTGAGCAATTAGGAGATGAACTAGCGCAGCAATTACTTAGTCAGGGCGCTGATACCATTTTACAGGAAGTTTACGGAAACAATTAGTCTATGACATCGAGTGCACCGGCTATTTCTCCGTACATTCTCAATACGCGTCCACAACCAATGGGCGCAGTATTGGATGACAAGTTGCGACAAGAGAAATTAGCTTCCCTCAGTTTTCCAGTCATTGAGAACCAAAACCTGCCAGCGCAAGAAATGTTATGCCAACTGCCGCATAACAACCTGTCCGAATTGTTAGCAGATCTCGATGTGCGACAAAACCAAAAAACAACGTTTTGGTTGTTTATCAGTCGTTCGTCCGTGTTATTTTTCAAACAGTTTTTAACAACCCATAAACTCAAATTTTCACCAATGGGTACCGTAATTGCGGTTGGCGACACCACTAAAAGTGAATTGCAATCCATCAGCCCTGACCTCCAAGTTTTAACACCGGAGCAAGCAAACAGTGAGTCTCTTTTAGCAATGGATGCATTTCAACCTTGCCGCGATATAGTTATGGTTAAAGGTGTGGGTGGACGCGGGTTAATGACTAAAGAATTTCAGCTTCGCAATAAGCAGGTGTTAGAGTTAGATCTATATCAACGTGTTCCAGTGATGTATCCAGTTAACACAATGAGTAAGTGGCAAAATGTTGGTATTGTGCTCGCCACGAGCGTCGATATTGCTAGCGCGACGCTTAACAATGTGCATCAGTTACCTAAGGCAACAATACAGCAATTTTTACAAACAAATCGTTGGATTGTCTTGAGTGAACGAATAAAGCAGTTTTTAATGTCCAATGGCGTTGCGGCAAACAACATTTTTGTTTGTGAACAATCGGACAATTCCTCTATTATCAAATTGATTAAACAGATAAACAGGCACTAAAAGTATGGCAAAGGATAAAAAAACAAACGGTTCAACAGAGACATCGAGTCCAAAAGAACTTACTGCCACAGATACTCAAGCTGAAGAAGTTATAGATCAAGAATCAAAAGAGCAAAGTGAGAGCTCTAGCTCAACAGCAAATGAATTACCAGGAAATAAGACATCTACCCAACAAGAAGATGAAGTCCTGCAAGCCAGAAAACAAGACATCGCAGACGATGCATTATCGCAATTAAAAGCTAAAATGGACGCAGAAAATATAGTTTCTGAGCCGAAAACACGCCAAACGGCAAAAAATAGCGCTGACAAAAAAAACAGCGAGCCGACGCTGAAATCAGCAAACGCTGCAACCAGTACACAGGCAACTAGTAAAACGTCGACAACAACTAATAATACAACCTCGCCAACAACACCATCCAAAACAATGAAAACAAAACGCAGTTGGTTAGCTTTTTTTGCATTTTTGCTTAGTTTGGCTGCCGCTGCAGGTGTTGGTTTTTTATGGTGGCAAAGTCAGATCTGGTTAAAAAACCAAGAGCAAGTTGAGCAGTTAAAACAACAAACCATGCTCAATAACCAGCAAACCATAAGTCAATTGCAGTCTCGAGTTACTGAGTTACAAAATGCCCAGACCAAACAAGTCAGTAATTACGATGTGGTACAACAGAGTCTAAATGCCTATGCCTCGCGAATAAATGAATTAGGTCAGAGCCAACCAAACTTTTGGTTGGCCGCCGAAAGTAAATACTTAATTAATCTAGCCGAACGTCGCTTACTGATAG
>JABXID010000204.1 GCA_013373245.1 Gammaproteobacteria bacterium | reverse complement strand
GTTGGACAAAAACGAACTTCAGGGAATGGACCGCCAATTGATTTTAATGCTTGAACGCCACCAGATGCTTCTGCAGGGAAGAATTTAAAGTGTGAGTAACCTTTATCTAAACCTATCATCAATTCTGAAATTGAAGCGATACCAGGGATCAATGAAATTGAACCTTGGTTACCAGCGTCAAGTAACTCAGGTGTTAAACCTGGGCTGATAGCAAATTTGGCACCTGCTTCAGTCACTTGTTTTAACTGCTGAGCGTTAGTTACTGTGCCTGCGCCAACAATAGCGTCTGGACATTTCTCTGCTATTTCGCGGATCACGTCAATTGCAGCTGGTGTTCTTAACGTAACTTCCAATACCTTAATGCCACCCGCCATTAGCGCCTCAGCAATAGGTACCGCATCTTCTACGTGCTCGATAACCAATACTGGCACAACTGGCCCGGCAGCAAACACTTCCGATGAATCTAATAACCAATTACGTTCTGTCATTGTAAACCCTTTTATTCTTTCTGTTCTAGCATATCTAAAGTATGTGTGTGTTTTAGAGATGCGTTTCCTACGTTTAAATTTCTTGTTCTAGAGCTCTTGTTTTAAATATGCAGCGCAGCCTATTAAACCTGGCTGTTCTTCCGTCACTATATATACAGGGATATCAACAACAACTCGGCTTAATCGACCTTTATCGTCAAAACGACGTCTAAAATCACTTTGTTTAACATAATCGATAAATCGAGGCACTATGCCACCTGCAATGTATACACCGCCGTATGTTTTAAGGTTTAACGCTAAATTACCGCCAAAACTTCCTAAAACTCGGCAAAAGATCCGCATTGCTTGCTCAGCAACTTCGTCACTGCCCTCAATACCAAATTTTGATACATCTGCAGGCTCATACGACTTTGCTTCTATGCCTTTCCAAGCGCACAAAGACTCATATATCTGAACCAGACCAAGCCCAGATAGTATTTGCTCAGCAGATACGCGGTGATACTTTTTCTGCAGTTCTTTTAAAACCGCAATTTCGTCTTCTTCTACTGGCGCAAAATCAACATGCCCACCTTCACCATCTAATGGTAGCCACTTAGTGCCACTGTGAACCATGTGAGCTACACCAAGACCTGTGCCCGCGCCATAGATAGCAATAGGTTTGTTCTCTACCGTTTCTTTACCACCAACCTGTACTTTTTTATCCTCAGGAATACTCGGTACAGACATTGCGATTGCGGTAAAATCGTTAATAACAATCAATTTACTCAAGTCAAAAGTTTTAGCTAACTTGTCTTGAGAAAACTCCCAGTGATTATTGGTTAAGCTAACCAAGTCACCGGTGACTGCCGTTGCAACATCAATACAGGCTAAGTCAAAGCTCGCGCCCGAATCATCAATGTATTTTTGGATGGCACCATCGATGTTGTCAAAATCAGCACACTGATATTGCAACACTTGCGATACAGACAAATCGTCTAAATTCGCAATACCTAAACGAATATTGGTACCACCTACATCAGCAACTAACGCATTAAGACTCATTTACTACACCCTTATGCTTCGTGGAAAATACAAGCCGCGCCTTCTTCTGGCGTGGTTAACATTTGACGTAAACCATTAAACATTTCACGGCCCATCGCTTCTCGCTCATCAGCTAAGTCTTTAACAAACGCTTCACGTTTTGCTAACTCTTCATCAGAAACATGCAGTTTTACGACATTTTCGTCGGCGTTAATTTCTATTAGATCACCGTTTTGTACTTTTGCGATTAATCCGCCATCCAACGCTTCAGGATACAAGTGTATTGCCGCTGGTACTTTACCTGACGCACCCGACATACGACCATCTGTCACTAACGCAACACTAAAACCTTTGTCTTGTAATACACTCAGAGGTGGTGTCAGCTTGTGTAATTCAGGCATACCTACTGCACGAGGACCTTGGAAACGAACAACAACTACACAGTCTTTGTCCAATTCACCGGCTTTAAATGCAGCTTCAATATCGTGTTGGCTTTCAAATACTACAGCTGGTGCTTTAACCACTGTTTTACCTTCACGTAATGACGAGGTTTTAATAACCGCTCTGCCTAAGTTACCTTCTAGAACCGATAAACCACCGTCCGGCTTAAATGGATTTTCAATTGTTGCGATTACTTCTGGATCACCCGACACGTCTGGCGCATCAACCCAAGTTAATTTACCATCAATGATCTTAGGCTCTTTGGTGTACAACTCTAAGCCGTCACCACAAATCGTTTTAACGTCATTATGTAACAAGCCACCACGTAATAATTCTTTGAATAACAACGCCATACCACCTGCAGCTTGGAAGTGGTTGATATCTGCTTGACCATTAGGGTAAATCTTCGTTAATAACGGAGTTGCCGAAGAAAGTGCATCAAAATCGTCCCAATTAACGATAATACCAGCCGCTCTCGCCATAGCGACTAAGTGCATAGTGTGGTTAGTTGAACCACCTGTTGCCAATAACGCAACGATGCCGTTAACCACTGCTTTTTCATCAATAATGTGGCCAATTGGACGATAATCTGCGCCTAAGTCTGTAATGCGAGTAGCTTGAACTGACGCTGCTTTTGTCAATGCGTCACGTAGTTCTGTACCTGGGTTTACAAATGAAGATCCCGGTAAATGCAAGCCCATGACTTCTACAACTAACTGGTTTGAGTTTGCCGTACCGTAGAAAGTACAAGTACCCGCAGAGTGATATGATGCTGATTCAGACTTCAATAACTCGTCGCGTCCAACTTTACCTTGAGCATACAACTGACGAACTCGTGCTTTTTCTTTATTTGGAATACCTGATTCCATTGGTCCCGCTGGAATAAATACAAACGGCAAGTGACCAAAGGTTAAAGCAGACATTACTAGACCAGGTACAATTTTGTCACAAATACCTAACATTACACCCGAGTCAAACATATTGTGAGATAAGCCAACCGCAGCGCCCATAGCAATAACATCACGACTCATTAAACTTAAGTCCATGCCAGGCTGACCTTGTGTTACACCATCACACATTGCAGGAACACCGCCAGCAAACTGGGCAACAGAGCCAACTTCATCAACTGCTTCTTTAATCAATGCAGGATAAGCTTCATATGGTTGGTGTGCAGACAACATGTCGTTATAAGATGAAATGATACCTACGTTAGCTTTAGTTAACGCAGTTAAGTCTGCTTTTTCCTGTTTACTACAGGCAGCAAAACCGTGCGCTAAGTTACCACAAGATAAAACGCCACGATGTGGCCCTTGTAAACGCGCACGTTCGATTTTTTCTAGATAAGCGCTACGAGTTTTTTTCGAACGCTCAATTATATTTTTAGTAACTTGTTCAATTACTGGATTCATTATTCCCCCTCTTCTTAAATCAGTTATTTGTTTTTAGCAAACATTACGCTCATTGGAACGTCAGCCTGATTTAAGAACGCACGTATAGGTGCTTGTTTTACGTCGTCATTTTCAGCGACTTGATTTAACACAACTTCTTTACTCTCTCCCACCAAGTGTAAATAAAGCTGTTTCGAATTTAATAACGCAGATTTAGTATAGGTCATGCGTTGATGTGGCGCTGTTGTAGGTTCAGTTGCCATGAGCACGGCATCCGTAGTTAACGCCTCATCAAGTTGCGCACAACATGGGAAAATAGACGCTGTATGTCCGTCTTCTCCCATGCCTAAAATAACCACGTCAAACGGCTGCTGAATATGCGCTAACTTGTCTGTCACCGCCCCCACGGCTGCAAACGCATCATCGCTATCGGTTTTCATTCCTACAAAATTTGCTGCAGCGGCTTTATTAATCAATAAAGCCTCATTAGCCATCTTTTCATTAGATGCGGTATCAGTAACATCGACCCAACGATCATCAACCAGCGCAATATTTACTTTGCTCCAATCAATGTCTTTTTCACTTAACACAGCGAACATAGGTCTTGGCGTATTGCCGCCAGACACTAATAAGCTGGCAGTACCATTGGCATCGATTCCGGCTTGTAACTTATCGGCAATTTCTTGCGCGAATACGTCGTTTAACTCAGTAGATGTTTCGAACTTTCTTAGGTCAGCTTGCATGATTTTATTACTCATCATTTTCCCTCGCTTACTCGTCCCAACCTCGGTCATCTCGCGCCAACATAGCAATCGATGCTACAGGTCCCCAAGAGCCGGCTGCGTATGGTTTTGGTAATTCATTGGTTTGTTGCCACGCTTCCAAAATACCATCTACCCAAGACCAAGCCGCTTCCACTTCATCACGACGTACAAACAGCGATTGGTTGCCTAACATTGCTTCAAGCATCAAACGCTCATACGCATCAGCGATGCGGTCATTTTTAAAGGTATCTGAGAAACTTAAGTCCAACTTAGTTTGTTGCATTTCAATTTGCTCACCTAGACCCGGAACTTTGTTCAATAAGTGAATTTCAACACCTTCGTCAGGCTGCAGACGAATGATCAACTTGTTATCTGGTAACGATTTGTATGCCTCTCTAAAGATGTTGTGTGGCAACTCTTTAAAGTGAACAACAATTTCAGTGCCTTTGGTTGGCAAACGTTTACCGGTTCTTAAATAGAAAGGAACACCAGCCCAGCGCCAGTTATCGATATCAACACGAATTGCAACAAACGTTTCCGTTTTACTTTCTGTATTCGCACCTTCTTCTTCTAAATAACCAGGAGCTGGTTTACCTTTCACAAAACCAGAGGTGTACTGACCACGTACGGTTTTTTCTTGTACGTTTTCAATATTAATTTTACGTAATGCTTTTAAAACTTTTAACTTTTCATCACGGATTGAATCTGCACTGATATCAACCGGCGGTTCCATTGCAACAAGTGAAAGGATCTGTAACAAGTGGTTTTGTACCATGTCACGCATTTGACCAGCATCATCGTAATAACCCCAACGACCTTCTACACCTACTTCTTCTGCTACGGTGATTTGAACATGATCGATACATTCGTGATCCCAATTATTTGTGAAGATAGCGTTAGCAAAACGAAGTACTAGCAGGTTAAGAACGGTTTCTTTACCTAGAT
>JABXID010000011.1 GCA_013373245.1 Gammaproteobacteria bacterium | reverse complement strand
GGCCATTGTGAATAAAACCTGGGTCATTTTTACCGAAGTACAACGAAGCGATAATACCGCCCACCATAGCCATAAGTGAATTCACAGCCACTAAGCCTGAGATGCCATCAAGGGTTTGCGCTGACATCACGTTAAAGCCAAACCACCCGATTGATAATATCCAAGCACCCAACGCTAAAAATGGAATATTTGATGGTGCAAACGCAACCACTTTGCCACTTTTCATTCGACCTTGACGCATGCCTAACATGATCACAGCAACCAATGCTAACCAGCCGCCAAAACCGTGAACGACAACAGAACCGGCAAAGTCATGGAAACCATAACCAGTTAAATTTTCTAACCAATCTTGATAGCCCCAATTACCGTTCCAAATCAAACCTTCTAAAATTGGGTAAAACAAACCAACAATTAAACCTGAAGCGATTAAAAATGGATAAAATTTACCACGTTCAGCAATACCACCCGATACAATAGCCGGAATGGCCGCTGCAAATGTCATTAAAAAGAAAAACTTAACTAAATCGTAACCATTGTTCTGCGACAGCACTTCCGCGCTTTCGAAGAAACTGGCGCCATAAGCAATCCAGTAACCAATGAAAAAATAAGCGACACATGAAACACCAAAGTCCGCCATAATTTTCACTAAAGCATTAACTTGGTTTTTCGCTCGAACTGTACCTACCTCGAGAAACGCAAACCCAGCGTGCATCGCAAAGACCATTATCGCGCCAAGTAGAATAAATAGCGTATTAGAGCTAGAAACTAAGGTTTCAACCGCGCTGTTGATTTCTTGCATGTTTCAGTCCCCTCGTTATATTGCGTCGTTGTCTTCTTCGCCAGTGCGAATGCGAATTACACGTTCAACATCGGTCACAAAGATTTTGCCATCGCCTACTTTGCCTGTGCGAGCAGTTGCAACAATAACTTCGATACAACGGTCGACATCTTCAGTTGCAACCACTAAATCGATTTTAACTTTTGGCAGAAAATCTACTTGGTATTCTGCGCCACGATACATTTCTGTGTGCCCTTTTTGACGACCAAAACCTTTTACTTCTGTAACCGTCATACCTACTGCGCCAATTTCAGACAGCGCTTCTCGAACATCATCAACCTTAAACGGTTTGATAATCGCTTCTATTTTTTTCATGTTTTACCCTTGGTATTTTTTATTGTTTTAAGCCAACCAAACAAAAACTAAACTGAGTTTACGTTTGGGAGGTAAGCATGAGAGTAAATACTCACATTGAAACATGCAAGAAAGTAGGTTAATAAATTTCACTTATTTATAATAAAATTACAATTGTTGAGCTATTAGGTTTGGAAGATTAATGAACAACGCCTTGATTTACTAAAAAATCAACGGAGGGAGCAAAAAATGCGGCGCCCGTTTCAGCCGTCGTATAATTTAATAAGTGATCGTACGTGCCTTCGTCAGAGCCGTAAACCATGTTGTATAAGATGCGCTCAAAATTATTGGGGTTTGCGCAATAAGCAACAAACAACAGTCCCTGCTCATTGAGGTTACCGTATGGCATGCTCTGGCGCATTAACTCCATGCTCTGCCCTTCGTCGTCTTTCATGCTTGCATGTTTAACGTGAGAAAACTCTGGCATGTCGTCTTTTGACATTTCTATATCGTCAATTTTTGTACGTCCGATGATCAACTCTTGCTCTTCGGTTGGCACTCGCTCCCACCGGGCAAGGTGATGACGATAACGTTGCACATGAAGGAAACTGCCGCCCGCGAAGACACCATCTTGAATTAAAGCCACCTCACGACGTTTACGCCCTTTCGGATTTTCTGTGCCGTCGACAAAACCGGTCAGGTCACGGCCGTCTAAATAACGAAAACATGGAACTTGTTCAATTAACTCAATCATTTCGCCAAACAACGCGGTAATTCTGCGGCTGGCTATGTAGTTTACATCTTGGCGATCGGAACGCAGTTGCACATATAAGTCGACTGGCACCGCTGGCATATAACGCTCTTCATGATTCATGGCAGGAAACGACTTTAATCCTTCCGGCTTGTGGTCTGGGTATAGTTCATCCCAGAAACTTGCGCCGATAGCAACAACACCGCTGAACATGGCCTCTGAGAATTGTTCATTTAATTCATTAAAAATAGAAGGCAATTGACTCAATGCTTCGCGAATAACCGGTTCATAACCATCGTGAGCATTAAAAAATAAATGTAACCCATGAAGGTTTGCTTCCGCACAAATGCCCCACTGCTCTTTTGCCATTTCTAATGAATCCATCAAACAATTTAACTGACTGAAATAATAGCAATAATTATCAGAATTCACATACTTTAATTGAAGAGCATTTAAACCTTACTCATTATTTAGCTTTAGTTAGACCTTAATTAGAATGGTTATATGAAGTTACAACATGCAACTACCATTAACAGACCGTGCGGTCTATCATGCTCACCATGCGAATAATTTTGTGTATTTATGAATAAGACTATTGTTGCAGTGTGTGTTCTTTTCAGCTCTGTGGTTTGTGCTGGTATAGATAAACAACAAATAGAAATCCAACATGCAGGTATGACAGGGACAGTACATGTATCGTATGGCATTAGAGTGTTTGATGATCATGTATTTTCAATTGGCGCTGGCATGGTCAATGAATCCAGCAGCCACGACGATATGGAAATTTATAGTCTCAAATACCGCTATAATTTCGAAACACGTGTACCTTTTAAATTATTTAATCGAGTTGTGGAATGGCAAGTAGCCAGCCTTTCGGTAACTGGAATTCAAGGTAATGACGACAATCTATATGCTAGCCTGCCAGACAAGATTCCAGATGGTTATTATCTGCCTACCGCCAACCGCATTGTTTTTGGCGTACAGAGTACAATCCACTTAAACAGCAAATATCAAGTCTACTGGGATTGGAGCGTTTTAGATGTCGGACTTATCAACCTAGTCAGAAATTACGACTTTTATCGCGACAATTACAAGTTCGCCGGCTTGGCAGGAGTCGTAACGTATGGCATTGGAATGAGGGTCGAGCTATGAAATTACTGCGCATAACTTGTATTTCGGTTTTAGTTGGCTCGTTTGCTGGTTGCGACTTTGAAATCAGCCCATGGCAAACCGATGCTCACTGTCCTGGATTGAGCATAGAACATAACTTACAACGGTTAAAAACCTTAGAGTCCTCCAATAATAACGATGATAACTTTAAAGTGGCGGTCATTGGAGATCCGCAACAATACCCCGGAGATTTAGAAATTGTTGTGGCTCGCTTAAATCAACGAGTTGATATTGACTTCATTTTACTGCTTGGTGATATCGCTGAAACGGGTATAAAACAAGAGTTTGAGTGGTCTTGTAAGGCTCTACAAAAAAGTAATCACCCGATTTTAACTGTTATCGGAAATCACGATGCGCTTTCATTTGGTGCAGAAATTTGGCAACAGATCTTTGGTGAATTTAATTACAGTTTTCGTTATAAAAAGACAAAATTTGTAGCTTATAACGACAATCAATATGAATTTGATAATGTGCCAGACCGAGACTGGTTAAGCGAGCAAGCCGAACAAACCAAAGATAGCAGCAATTTAATTGCGTTGTCGCACATTGAACCATGGGGACGAGATGAGCAACTCAGCGAATATTTAAATAGCTTAGGCTACGACGTTGCTCTGCATGCTCATAATCATAAATTTAGCTACTATCAAGTTGAAGGCAATAGTCTCCCGCATTTTATCACCGCAGACACACAAGACATAAAATATTCTGTGATGACCGTCCGCGAGCAAACCATAACCTTTGAAAATTGTGACCCTGAATGTGTTCCAGCCACTATTGAACAACGTTAGTTTACTCGGGGTTAATGACTAAATGTTTTGCTGATCAACTTACCTTGTTCTACGACCGAGGTTTGAACTCGTTCTGCTTGACTTCTGGCGTCGTCTACCAACTGATTTACTTGTGACATTAACGACTCAAATGTAGCAAAGCCACTTTGCTGAGACTCAGCGCTTTGTAATGCTTGCGCTGCTACTTGCGAGGACATTTCGGCTTTTTGCTCAACGTCATTTGTGGTCGAAATTAAGGTGTCGGTGATCTTCGTTTGCTGCTCGGCGGCATCTGAAATTTGTTGAATATTTTGCTGCAACAGATTACTGAAGCTGGTTAACTGCCCCAAAATGTTACTGGTGTCTTCCAGCGAGGTTTGGGTTTTCATAGCCAACTTTCTGACTTCATCAGCAACGACAGCAAAGCCACGCCCGTGCTCACCAGCACGAGCCGACTCGATTGCCGCATTTAATGCTAATAGGTTAGTTTGCTCAGCGATATTACTGATCACATCCATAACCTGTTGTACTTTATCGACACTATGCAACAACTCACTTAAAGTTTGATTACTTTTTTCAATTTGCTCTACGGTGGAGGTCGTCGCCGTTTGCACCTGGATTGCACCTTCACGCCCTTTAACCATGGCTTCAACCGTTTCTTTTGCGTTGATTTCTACGTCTTTGGCCAACTGATTCAATTGCTGATTTTCCACCGTCAATTTAACCAAAACGTCTTGTGCTTGCTGAACTTGTTGTTGCGAGTTACCTGTGGCGTTGGTGATAAGTTGAGTGTCGGACTCAAGTGCTGATAAAGCGCCAGAAACCGTATTCATTTGCTGAGCTTTTTGCTGGTTTTCGGTTTCAATATTCTCTAGCATGCGGTTGAAAGAGTTGGCTATCTCACCAAACTCCGTACTCGCCGAATCATCTAAACGTTCAATTTTACCGCTTGTTACCAACGCATGAAATGAGTTGCGCAGGTACCTTAAAGGTGTCAAAACCAGTTTGTATAAAACCGCATAATTAAGTGCAGCACCGGCAATAACAAATATCAGCATTACCGCAGTAATAAGTTGCGCCCTGTCATAAGTTTGAATTTTTTGCTCTGTTAGTAATTGTTGTCCATCTGCCGTCACAACTTCCAACTGGCCAATGTCTTGCTGTAATTCGTTTAGTGATGCTTGTGTCTGAGAGAGTAATTTAGAGGTGTTGTCCAACTCTTTAGGATAACGTCTAATTAAACTCGCTAATTCATTGATAAATTCTTCACCTTTGTCGACTTTTTCTTCTTCGTCATCAAATAACGAAAACTCATCCTCATCAGTTTCAAGGTAAACTTCCAACAGGGGTAAAGATTCAATTTCGCTCACTCGCTCATTTAGAAGCGCTAAAATGTTAAAAACATTTTGTTTGGCTTGTTTTAATTCCGAGTCATCAGAAACTTTAGTGAAATTAATACGAGCGGAAGTTAAAGACTGAGTTAAATACATGATCTTGGCTGATAAAAAAGCAAACTGCTTAGCAGCCATAGGGTTATCTTCTGCACCATCTCTAGAGTAATTTAACAGACTATCAGCGCTGTCTAAGAGACCCTGCTCTGCATTCTCTAGCAGGACAAATTCATTGCCACCAAGCTTTCCAATTGCTCGATACTTTTCTTTGGTTTTAGCTAACAATAGATTTAACTGTTCTAATAAGCGCGCTGTAGCCTGCTGTGATATTGTAGAAGCTTGAATATCAACTATTAGTTGTTCAACTATCGTTTCTGCCTCTGACAACTTAACAGTATTACCAGTGGTCAAATACGCTTGAACAGCACGGTAGAGGCTGATGGTTATCGCTTTTGATATCTCATTATAGTCAGTTGACTGCCGGTCAATTTTATTGAGTTGTGAATTAGCCCAGAATACTGATGCAGTCATTAATGCAATGGCGACTAGTATTCCTATTGATGTGGCTTTTACTAACGTTGATATTCTCATGATACACGCCCAATCTATTTAGGCTGGGCAGCATAAGTCAGATTTGTTACAACTTTATGACAAAGATAGAGCTAAGCTATAATATCGTAAAATTTTAATCTAACGGATTTAATCAGGCTTCACTCGAGTCCATTGTGACACAGTTCCTACCCGCTTTTTTCGACTGATACAAGGCCCTGTCGGCGCGCTCTATTAAAGCGTTCTGAGTGTCTCCATTGTGGTACGAAGCAATACCAAAACTGGCACTTATATGTTTAACATCATCAAAATTTTGCTGAGCTATTGCAACTCGAAGGTTCTCTACTTTTTGATACGCAGCTTGCGAAGAGAGGTTTGAGATGATAAGAATAAACTCCTCTCCCCCCCAGCGTCCTATGAAGTCTGAACCAGTCGCTTCCGTTTTTAGCACTTCAGCCACTTGCTGCAATACGTTGTCACCTACTAAATGGCCATACGTATCGTTAATACGCTTAAAGTGATCTATGTCCATAATAACCACTGACAGCGGCGAATTATGTTTTTGAGCTTTTGATAATGCCGCAGGCAAAAAGCTGTCACACCGAACGCGATTATTCAACTTAGTTAATTGATCGGTTATTGAAACACGTTCGATTTCTAAATAACTTTGCTCTAACTTATCGGTCAACTTATTAAACCAATACATCAAGTAACTTACTTCGTCTCGCTTTCCTAGCTCTAATCTGTGACTGAAATTAGTTTCACCTTGAGCAAGCTGTTTCATGCGCATGATAACCTGTTTAATTCGAGAACGTGTGGTGAGCGAGACGTATAAAGTTACCAGTAACAAAATAGCTAATGAAGCTATCGAGATAAGGCTTGTGGTTAATAACAGGTTATCCATCTGTTGGTTGGTTTGTTGAACTTCTGCCAGAAAGCGCTGTTTGATATCTTCGTTAAATTGCACAAGTTTGTTTTTTGAGGTTTGCTGCGTTTGCTCCAGCTCATCAATCAAGGCGGTATTTATGTCAAGGATGCTATCTTTTGCAATTGCGGTTTTAGCGAGTTCGGTTGCTAATGAGTAGTACTTTAAAAACGCCAAGCGAACTTCACCGACATACTTCTCATCCAGTATATGCTTGTATCGAGATAACGTATTAAAGTTGTCTATCAATTGTTGCGAAGGGGTTTGAGATGTTTCCAGCCAAGCAAGTTCTGCAGCCACTATGGCGTCTTTTAGTTGCTGATTGACCTGCTCAAACAACATGATGTTCTGGTTACCAATTTGAAGCACAGGAATATAGTCTTTACTGATATTTTCGATTTTCAGACTGCTTTCTTGTTGCTCTAAATAACTGTAAACTGTCGCAAACGTAAATAGCACCAGCGCAATAATAGGTGTAAGCAACATTTTTTGGAATATGGTCATTGTTGTTATTATTTTCCGGAAAACGCACATAGCCTAATTAAACGGAGTTTCAATGCAAGCTTTTTCATCGACAAAAGCCTTGATAAAGACATTTAGCAAGAATTTCCTCTTAATTCCCTGCATTTACTCATTTTATTCTCTCGCTTCGAGCAATGACATTAGCGTCAACGGCTTTTACACCATTGATGCAACATACGCCGAAAAAAACGTTGAACTCATTGGTACAGCTCAGCCGTCGAGAGATTTAGATGCTTCTGACATTCAATTCAGTAACTCGTTGATTGGTGCTCAACTCAACTATCAAATAAATGACAATTTATTTTTATCTATATTGGGCGACATCTCTTTAACACCAAGAGATGAAGTAGAAACAAATATTAGCTGGGCATATATCGGATACGATTTCGGCGACGACTTGATGGCGCGTGTTGGCCAGTTGCAAACGCCTTTATTAAAAGGCACTGAGCTACGCACCATAGGTATTTCCAGAATTTGGGCACGTCCGATAATTCCTGGCAATGGCTCAAGCGGTTTTAATGATTTTGTTGGTTTAGACCTAGTTAAAAAGAATTCATCTGGCCAACACCATTGGATGTTTCAAGGTGGAATAGGCAAAGCTGAGCACGAACAAAGTCAAATGATTGATGGAAAATCGATGACGTATGTCGCAGCCCAATATCAGTATCAAGACTTCTGGCTGCGCACCGCACTAGTCAACGCGCAATATGAATTTAAGACCTTAGATGAACGTGTGATAGACGATAATGCCAGTATCAATATGTTGAGTATGGAGTCAGAGTACGCATTTAACTCAATTACCGTAAATGTCGGCGGTTCAATCGGTCAGTCAGATCAGAGCCCTGAAGATTCAATGGCGTATGCATCATTAAATTATCCACTAGGCGATATTACGCCTTATGTCTATGTAAGCTATCGAGCGCAAGACGTTAAACCGCTTGATGTTGAAGGTGATGACTCTCAACAACCAAATGATAATCGACCTCCGCCGCCAGATGGAGATCGGCCGCCAACAGATGGTAATCGACCACCGCCTCCAGAGCAGCCACTTAATAGACCTGCGCCGCCGTTGGATAATGAAATAGTAAGTTGGTCTGTTGGTGCTCGCTGGTTTTGGAGTGAGAGTACCGTTGTTAAGGCTCAATTTGAACTCCTGAACAAGGATTCAATTAATAATGATGGCGTGGTTCAAAATAGTAACAAAGGTAACTTGATTACTTTAACAATAGAGGGAATCTTCTAATGTTAAGGTCACTATTATTATCTTCGTTATTCATAAGTTCATCGGTGTTTGCCGAATTGGTAGTTGTCGTTGGTAAAGACAGCAAAATAAACTCATTAGATGAAAGCACGGTAGAGAATATATTTCTATCGCGCACAAACCGTTACCCTGACGGCAGTAAAGCAAAACCTATTGAATTAAAAAACAATAACTATCGACGAGAGTTTTATACGCGTTTAACCGGTAAATCTCCGCGCCAGCTGTCGGCCTATTGGACCACGTTAATCTTCTCAGGCAAAGGTAAACCGCCTAAAAAGCTAGATGATATCAATATGGTGCTTGAAATTGCTGAAGTCGATACAGGCATGATCACTTACCTTGACGCCTCATTAGTTACGGATGACTTAAAAGTTGTCTATCGCTTTGAATAGCAATTCTTCAATCTATTAAACCTTCAATAAAAGCGCCCGTGGTCGCTTTTTCTATAAATATCTACGACCTTTTTTGAAGAGGGCTATTCAGGTAAAAAGCCTTGCTCGATTATTCACCGCTGGCTAAGCTCTGAGTGGGCACTTGTTTAGATGAATTGGTATAACACCGCTCGCTGATATTTCATTAGGCAATAAAAAACCCAGTCAAAAGACTGGGTTTCCTATCTAAAGCTCTAGTTAAAGAGCTTTGAAATGTTTGCATTAGTTAAGCTTACTTAGCTGAACCAACAAACTCTGGGTATGCTTCGATACCACACTCAGACTTGTCAACGCCTTCGTATTCTTCTTCTTCTGTTACACGGATACCGATAACCGCTTTCAGAATTGACCATACGATGAAGCTAGTCACAAATACCCAAACGAAGATTGTTAACGCACCGATGATTTGACCAGAGAACGAAACACCGTCGTTTGTGAATGGAACTAATAATAGACCTAAAAGACCAACAACACCGTGAACTGAGATAGCGCCCACTGGATCGTCGATTTTTAACTTGTCTAAAGAAGTGATAGAGATAACTACTAATAAACCACCTAATGCGCCGAACAATGTCGCCTGTAACGGAGTAGGCGTTGAAGGTTCAGCAGTAATCGCTACTAGACCAGCTAGTGCACCGTTAAGCGCCATAGTAAGGTCAGCTTTCTTGAATAAAATAGCTGCTAAGATAAGTGCGGCAATCGCACCACCAGCTGCCGCTGCATTAGTGTTTAAGAAAACAACTGCAACTGCATTCGCGTTAGCGATATCACCTAATTTAAGTACAGAACCGCCGTTGAAGCCGAACCAACCCATCCATAAGATGAATGTACCTAAAGTAGCTAAAGGCATGTTTGCACCAGGGATAGCGTTTACTTTACCTTCCGCAGTATATTTACCTTTACGAGCACCTAGTAACAATACACCAGCAAGAGCAGCAGCTGCACCAGCCATGTGAACAATACCAGAACCAGCAAAGTCAGAGAAACCTAAGTCGCCTAAGTTATATAGACCAAATACGTCGTCGCCGTTCCAAGTCCAAGCACCTTCCATTGGGTAGATGAAACCAGTCATCACAACCGCAAACGCTAGGAAAGACCAAAGCTTCATGCGCTCAGCAACCGCACCAGATACGATTGACATTGCTGTCGCTACGAATACAACTTGGAAGAAGAAGTCAGATGCACCAGAGTAAATTGAACCGCCAGTGAAATCACCTTGTTCAGCAAACGCTGCTAAAGTAGCGTCAACATCAACTGTTTCAATACCTGATAAGAAAATGCCACCACCGTACATGATGTCGTAACCAACAACTAAGTACATGATGCAAGAAATCGCGAACAAAGCGACGTTTTTAGTAAGAATTTCTGTGGTGTTCTTAGAGCGAACTAAACCCGCTTCTAACATGGCAAAACCAGCCGCCATCCACATAACCAATGCACCACAAACTAAGAAATAGAATGTGTCCATTGCATACTGTAAGTGAAATAAATTTTGTTCCATTATGCGTCTCCTTAAATCGCTTCGTCGTCAGTTTCACCAGTACGGATACGCACTGCTTGAACAACTTCAGTTACAAAGATTTTACCGTCACCGATTTTACCGGTGTTGGCAGCTTCAGCGATTACTTCAACTAAACGCTCAGCGTTATCGTCAGAAGTCGCAATTTCTAATTTTACTTTTGGAAGAAAGTCTACTTGATATTCCGCGCCGCGGTATAATTCAGTGTGACCTTTTTGACGACCAAAGCCTTTTACTTCAGTGACAGTAAGACCTTCGATGCCTACTTCACTAACGGCTTCGCGTACATCATCAAGTTTGAAAGGCTTGATTATGGCAGTTACCAGCTTCATTGTTGTTTCCTTTATATGGTTTTTATTTTATTCGAACCTTGTAAAGAAAACTTTGTGCCAGTAGTTTATCTCTTTGTATTTAAATGACTTTTAATAAAATTTGATTTATCACCCATTCTTTATGCACCAAAATGAATCACACGTTTGTTTCTATCTGGTGCGATAATTAAATCGCACCAGACGAATACTTTACATGTATCTTAATTTAAAGATTAGACTTACTTCTGCCACGCGTAACTGAACTTCACGAAGGCAGTTCTTTGGTTCTTTTTCAGCGATTGTAAATCGTCATCTTGATAACCACCATCTGCGTAGCCCAAGTAGAATAAAGTCTGAGGATTAACTTTGTAGGAATAAATTAGCTGACTACTGTAATATTTTGAGTTGCGATCTGGGCGGTCGTCATCAGTTTCACTTTCATCTAACAAATACAATTCAGGGTCACGGTCTATGTCTGTATATTGCAGTACAAACTTTAAGTTACTTCTCATATCAAACTGATACGTTAAGCGTAAGTCATTTTGATTAGCGGAGTATAGTTCTTTGTCTTCAATATCAAGTGAGTTATATGCGTAATAATATTGCACTTTGATGTGCTGGTTTACGTCCCATGAGATACCAGGTTCAATCGTTATGCGATCGCCCAAGCGGTTATTTTCAAAGTCGATTTGCGTACCAAGTCGAGTAAACATTTCAAGTCGAATGCCCGACAGCGGCGTGATCTGCGCATACATCATTGGTTGTGTTTCTTTATAGTAACGGCCTTCGTAATATCGATTGCGATGCACAACCCCAAAGTTACTATAGAACTGTTTTTGGCCTTGCAAGTTACCGTGAATTTCCCACTCTTCTTCTAACATCAGGCCGTCTTGATCGTACGTTTTGTCCCAATCGCCAAAAACGCCCCATCGTGTTAATAAATCATCCGAGTCGCCATACCATTTGCGCTCACCGCCTAAAACCACTTGCTCGTAATTAACGCGAGTCATAAAACCTAAGTCAGCTCGAAAATCATCTCCAACGTTGGTGTAGTTACTCCAGATACCATATTTTCGACTGTTATGGTTGTAGCCAATGCTAACCGCATGGTCGTCCTGTTTCGAGTTGACGTCAAAATCATCAACGACTAACTGAGTATTTTTACTGCTGCTGTGAGCAAGGTTAAAATTAATAGTGTCGGTATCGTTTAAAGAATGACTGCCATCAAATGACGATAGCGTATTGCTGTATCCTTCGGACTCTCTGTGGGTTACCAGTACACCTAAGTTACTATGCCCAGATATATCCGCTTTATATTTACCAATTAATACATCCGAAGATTGATCAAGTGTGGCAATATCAGAGCCTTGACTGCCCGGCATAACAAAGCTGGTATTATTATCATTGGCCACCATCAAGCCAAAACTGTGGCTGTCTGTTTTGCCAGTCACTTTCACACCGAAATCTGGGTCCGCAATATTTCGGGTGTGAACAAAGTTAAAACGTTCTGCGTCAAAGTAACTTGCACCATCTAGAAAAAACGCGCGCTTTTCTCGATAAAACAATGAAAATGTATTGTTAATATCAAGTTGCGTGGAGTCCGCTTCTACTTGTGAAAAATCAGGATTTAACGTGGCATTCATCACGATATCTTTGGTCACACCCCAGCGTAAATCCAAACCTACTTCTGAGTTAACGTCTCCCTCTGTATTAATACCACCATCGTCATCAACTGCTCCGGCATCCCAGCGTTTGGTGACATCATCTCTTGAACCACTTTGAGAAACCGTTAACGTTGGTGTTAATTGAAAATTCTGACTGGGCTTTACCGCCTTAAAGCCGGTAAGCTTGTCCATTTGGCATAAATTACATTTGATATCGCGGTTTCGTTTGTAGGTCGCAAATTGCTTTCTAACGTCCCGTGGGTAGTTTCGCCAGCCAGCAATACTCCACGTGAGCTCGCCGTCCGCTTCAGGAAATCTCAACGCACTTAATGGAATTACAAGCTCAACGGAATACCCAAAGTCGGTGATTTGCCCGGCACTATTCCAAATAGCATCCCAGGAAGAATCTTCATTCCACCCATTAGTGTCATCCATTTTCATATCAGCTTGCGCGCCAAATGGATTTACAAAAAACTCGTATCCGCCACGTTCGTCATTAAAAGTATCAATAATAATACCGACGTTATCGTCATCCCAAAGTGCATCGCGATCTCGCAATGAGGCTCTAATTTGGCGTGGATCTGGATCATAAGCTTTGATGCCAATATGCAATGCGTCGCCGTCTTCAAACAACCACATTTCGGTTTTAACTGAGGCTTTAATACCTTCGCCAGGGTTGTTCTCATAACCCAGTGTCATTTTGGTCGCGTTTTGCCAAACATTCTCATCTAATAAACCGTCAACGGTGATCTCTTCTTGAAAGTGGGCTAATTGAAAGTTTTGGCTGGTCGAATCTGTCTTTGCGAAAGCCTGACTGCTAGTTAACAATGCTATCGCTAATGGGAAGTGTTTGTTCATACTTATTCTTAATTTTGTTTTGACCGAACTATAGTCGCAGCAAAATTAAAAAAGGTTTGAAACAAAGCGTAACTAAATGTGTATCTTTCTATAATAATTGCAAAAATCAGGGTCTTTGTTTCTCAGCTGACACAAGTTTTCTGCTCAGCGTGCAAAAATACTAAAGGGAACTAACCTTAACTAAAGAAAACCGACTGAATGTCTGTTTTTACTTTTAAATTGACTGTTTTATTTAGCATGGACTTTTCACATTTTACTATTACGGTTTGTGCCTGCCAGCTAATCGTCGACTCATAACATTCGCCGACAAACCTTTCGGCAATAACCTGTACTGAAGAATCAGCATTTTCAGCAAGGCTTAATTGATGTGGCCGTAAATAAACTCGAGCTTGCTGCCCGACTTTATCGTTTAAGGAAATGTTGCCTGAATAGTTTAGCGTGCCAAAAGAAGATTGCAGTTGGGTTGCACTTTCTACCTTACAATCTAACCAAACACCTTCTCCCAAAAATTCAGCGATAAAAGGTGTTTTCGGCGATTCAAATAACTTTTCTGCGGTATCTATTTGTTCAATTTTACCTTGGTGCATCACCGCAATTCGATCACAAAATGCAAACGCTTCGTCTTGGTTATGTGTAACAAATAATGCGGAAATGTGATGTTCTTTCAACAAATGTCTAATATCCGCAATCAATTCAAATCGAAATAATGGATCTAAATTAGAAAACGCTTCATCAAATAATAATATATCGGGTTCACAGGCTAGAGCGCGCACAATGGCAATACGCTGTTGCTGACCACCGGACAATTGGCTTGGGTAGCTATCGATGTACTCTGACAATTTAATCAACGACAACATCTGCTCTACTTTACTGGCCTGTTCCGACTTGCTCAAATGCGTCATGCCAAATGCAATGTTTTCCCTGACAGTTAAGTGAGGAAAAAGTGCATAATCTTGGAAAATCAAACCAACTTTACGTAGCTCGGTCGCAACGTTTTCTTGTTTTCCTAGCACACGTCTACCAGCAACTTCTATTGTGCCGGTCGCCTGTTCAATCAAACCTGCTATCGACTTCAACACAGTTGTTTTACCACAACCGGATGGACCAAATAGAGCCACTATTTCGCCAGGCTCAATTGAAAGATCTAATGATTGGATAACATGTTTAGTGTCATAGCTGACATTTAACGATTGGATAGATAAAACAGGCACTACAAAATCCGAATTATTGATGGTCAATCGAACGATTGATAAATATAAGAGGCACTAACCCTACAAGTACAATCATAATAGCGCCTAGCGAAGCTAACTCCAACTGTTCATCACTGGCAAATTGGAATACATAGGTAGGCAGAGTATGAAAATCAAACGGTCTAAGTAATAGTGCCGCAGGCAACTCTTTCATGCTTTCAACAAAAATTAGCAATGCAGCCACTAAGCCACTGCGTTTTATTAGAGGTAAATGAATGCGCCACATTAATTTACGTTCAGATGTACCAAGGGTTTTTGCCGCCATATCAAGCGATGGACTAATTTTTTGGTAACTTGCTTCTAACGATTTATTGGCAATTGCGGTGAACCGAACTAGATGAGTACAAATGATTGCAAAAACAGTTCCGCTAAACACTAATCCTAGTGGCGAATAGCCTGCGTACACCATGAGATCATTAACCCAATTATCTAAAAACGTTAAAGGAATGAGTACACCTATTGCTAACACAGTGCCTGGGATAGCATATCCTGTACTGGCCAGTTTTAAACTCCCGGACTGCCAAGCATGGCTTTTCATACGTTGGTTATGGCTTAACAATAAAGCAAGACTGAATGCTACAAAGGCAGTAATTACGGCTATAACAAAGCTATTTTTAGCAAACGTTGCCAGTTCACTACTCCAAATCTGATCAAAGTAGTTAACAGCGTATAAGGCTAATTGTAAGGCTGGAATCAAAAACGCTAACAACAACACCAAACCACAAAAACTAAAAGCAGCCCAATTTTTCCACCCCGTTAAACGATAGTTAATTTCCAACACACTTGATTTAGCATCATTACTGGTGCCCTTATTGCGGTTCTGAGCATGCTCCAACATTAACAATGACAACACTCCAAGCACCATCAAACATGAAAGTTTGGCAGCGCTGGCTAAATCGTAATGTCCTAACCAAGTATCATAAACCGCTGTCGTTAAAGTACTAACTGCAAAGTAATTGACGGTAGCAAAGTCTGCGATCGTCTCCATTAATACAAGTGCAGTGCCAGCAAAAATAGCGGCTCTAGCCAAAGGTAGAGACACCTTAAAAAAGCTTTTAACAGGTGAAGCCCCCAACATTCTGGCTGCTTGTGTGAGGTTCGCATTTTGTTCTAGGAAACTAGCGCGTGTCATTAAATAAACATACGGATAAAGTACCAGCGCCAACATCACGGCTGCTCCACCGATGCTTCTAATCTCAAAAAACCAGTAATCTTGCGGAGATGTCCAGCCAAACCATTGCCTCAGTCCGACTTGAACTGGCCCAGCATAGTCCAATAAATCCGTGTATGTGTACGCAACTATATAAGCTGGCATAGCCAGAGGTAATACCAAAGCCCAATTAAAAAACCTTTTGCCGGCAAACTCACAGTTGGCCAACAGCCAAGCAAGAGGTACTCCGATACATAAAACCAACACAGCAACAAAAAATGTCAATAACACAGTATTTATTATGTAATCGGCCAATACCGTTTGTTTAATGTGTTGAAAACTCTCGCCATCCCCAATCATTGCTAACAGCGCCAACACAAATAACGGCGTAGCCATTATTGTAGCGACAAGCAAACTGCTGAGTTTAGCTTGCTTGAATGAACGCAAAAAAGCTTTAACAGAGTAAATACTGTTAAAGCTTTTAGATTTTACAATAGCTGGCGAGTTGGGCGACTCGGCCGAATGTTTGCCCAATGCTAAATCAGGCAATCGCGTCGTCTCTAAAGATCATATTTAACTTCATCAACTAATTTTAATGCAGTAGTGCGATGCTTAGCAACCTCAGTTAAAGGAATATCATCTTCTTTAAACTCTCCCCAACTAGCGACAAGCTCTGAAGGTTGAACACTTGGATTAACTGGATATTCCATATTTAACGAAGCATAAGCTTGCTGGGCTTTTTCTGATGCCAAGAAGGCAATTAGCTTTTCGCCATTTGCTTTATTAGGTGAATATTTTGCGATAACGGCACCTGAAACGTTAATATGACTGCCACGATTTGATTGATTCGGGAACAAAATATTAACCGCATCAGCCCAAGGTTTTTGCTCAGGATTAGTTAACATCTTGCCGAAATAGTAACTGTTGCCTAATGACACATCACACAAACCTTCTTTAATAGCTTTAACCTGTGCACGGTCATTGCCTTGCGGTTTTCTTGCTAGATTATCTTTTACGCCTTGCAACCATGCCTTAGTTTCAGCTTCACCTTTGTGAGCTACCATAGATGCAATCAACCCTAAGTTGTATGGGTGTTTACCACTGCGAGTACAGATTTTTCCTTTAAATGATTCTGACGCTAAATCTTCATAGTTAATGTCTTGGTCAGTCACATTTTGCTTCGATGCGTAAATATTGCGTGCACGCTTAGTTAACGCTGTCCAATGACCTTGTTCATCACGATACTTAGCTGGTACATCAGACTCAATGACACTCATATCGAATGTTTGAGTTAATCCTTCACTTTTAAGTTGCAACAACTTATTAAAGTCAGACGTCAAAACTACATCAGCAGGACTGTATTTACCTTCTCTTTCAATACGCTCGATTAAGCCTTTTTTAGCAAAGATAACTTTTGTTGTGATACCGGTTTCTTCGGTGAACTTATCTAAAATTGGTTGAATTAAAAAGTCTTGGCGAAATGAATACACATTGACAATTTGAGGCTCCGCGGCAGTTTGCTCTGTCTCCTTTGCACCAAAACAACCGGTTAATAGGCTGGCGGATAACGCGACAATCGAAAATACTAAGGTTTTTTTCATTTTGTTTCCCGTCTAAGTTAATCGTTTTATTCTAATTGAGAATAATTCTCATTTTATCCATTAGGATTAAAAAGTACAGAATTAAATTTGATATTGATAAAAAAATTCGCCATCTTAACCCACTGATATTACTAAACGATTAATAGCTCGCAGCGCATGAAAAAAAATATAGCCTTGGTGGCACACGATAAGAAGAAACCAGAAATCATTGAATGGACCAAAAAGCACGTTGCAAAACTTGAACAACACAACTTATTTGGCACTGGGACCACGGGGGGGTTGATTAAAAAAGCCAACCCAAGCTTGGATATCACAACATTAAAAAGTGGTCCTTTAGGCGGTGACCAACAATTAGGTTCGATGATATGTGAAGGCGAATTAGACATTTTATTTTTCTTTACCGACCCTATGACACCGCAACCCCACGATGTGGATATCAAAGCTCTTCTGCGTTTATCAACTATGTATAATTGTGTTGTCGCCTGTAATTTGGCCACTGCTGATTTTGTTATCGAAAGCCCACTGTTCGACCAACCGCAAAATCATGAAAATAATTTTAGTGAATACACAGATCGGGTTATCGAAAAATAAACTATCTGGAAAGCTGGAAAGCTGGAAAGCTGGAAAGCTGGAAAGCTGGAAAGGGATTATACAGTTAACATAAAAAAACGCTGCAATTGCAGCGTTTTTTAATTACGTTAGATCTGTTGCTTAATAAAACAACCAGCGCCATAACCAACTTGAATTCAAATAATCTTCACAGCCACGTAATTGCTGACCGTACATTTTTGCTCGTGCATCAACCTTATTAGCAACTTTTACTAACCAAGCTTTTTTATTATACGACTTTCGACGATAGCCTCCCCAGCCTTCGTGATAATTCAAATACTGGTTCTTTGCGTCCCACTTCGAAACCTTGTTAAGGCGGTGAGTTTTTGCGGTAAACCACCCCATAAAATCAATCGCATCTTCAAAATCATCACGGTCCCCCCAAGAATTGCCCGTTTCTCGAACATATTCATCCCAAGTCATAGTTTTAGCTTGCGAATAACCATACGCGCTGCTTGCTCGACCATAGGGAATAAAACCTAAAAACCAGCGCATAGGTGGTGCCGCATCGGCTCGGAACGAACTTTCTTGATACATCATCGCCATTACGACATGTATCGGGGTTCCCCATTTATCATTCATATCAGAAGCCGCATCCCACCAATCATCTTTTTCTTTAAATATTTCACATATATTGCTGGTATTTTTGGGGGGCGGCGTGGTGCAGGAGGCAATAAAACCCAATAAAACGAATAAAATTAAATTTTTTTTCATATTTTGCGAACTTTTCTGAAAACATGTGTCTAACTTAGTAATTATGATGTTTTCATTCCCTGGAAGTTGTTGTTAGTTTGGCGAGTAACTTAGTTTACTCGCTTTTTTTTGTCTATTAAAAACTAATTGCAATTTTTATTGATTATTTTTTAGCTAAATAAAATTCCTCGGCTAAAATAATAATTAGAGCATGGTAGAAGTTTGTTTCCTTAAAGTTGTTATGTATTGTCGGGCATTTTTTAAATGCCCGTTTTTTTTAGGTAATTTTTTAAACTTTTTTTGAACTTATTTGGAACAGGCTGTCTAACACAGTGAAAGTTGTTTTTCATTCCCTGTAAAATTGTTGTTTTTAAGCGAGTAACTGAGTTACTCGCTTTTTTTTACCTGAAATTAAGATGGGGAATTACGCTGTCGCGTAAGAAAAATAATCTTGTAGAAACTCATCAAAAGACAATTTATCACTACTTTCGATTTGTTTTTGTTTATCAATTGATTGCAATGCTTGTTGAATTAAAAATTCAGTACCAAACTCCGACTCTTGGTGTGCTTTAATTTCTGAAGCATATTGTTTCGCCAAAGTCATGCCAAGTTCGCCATTATCAACATTGGCTGATAACAGCTTGTTCATCCATTGACCTGACAGTGTTTGCTCTGGATTGGTCATCGCATCAGCAAATTGTTTCAGTGTCGACACATATTCGTCACCTGAGTAATGACCATCGAGCCAAAACGCAATGTCCTGCAAATCATTGTATATATCTAACAACCACTGCTGAATTGGAACGGTCACTCCATCTTTACTTAGTGACAAATTCGGATCTCTACCTTCAATAACCACTTTATCTTGGTTTTGCTCAGCTTCTTTTTGTTGCTCTGTCGTTAGCTCATCGTCCTCAACAAACAAGGTATATAGTAAAAACAAATCTAACATCCGCATTTGCTCAATGGTAATGCCGTATGGGGAAAATGGATTAACATCGAGCGCCCTCAACTCAATATACATTATACCGCGTTTTTCAAGCGCGTCAGTTGGCTTCTCACCTGATTCAGCCACTTGTTTTGGACGCACAGGAGCATATAACTCATTTTCAATTTGCAAGATATTATGATTTAACTGCTTATATTCACCGTCAACTTTGACGCCAATATCTTGATATTCAGCCGATTCTGTTTGTATCGCTTCTCGTAACTTAGTGATGTACTGAGTTAAAGAGCCATATTGAATATTTAAAGCTGATTGCGCACTGTTGGTGTAACCCAAATCACTCATTCGCAACGATGTGCCGTTTTTCATGAAGATAGAACCTTTCCCAAACTTTTCAAAGGCTAAGCCTGTTTCTCTACCTTGCAGAAATGAACTGCACATCGCGGGTGATGCACCAAACAAGTATGTAACAAACCATACATATCGTTTAATATTGCGCACCATGCGCATATATAACTCGGACTGATATTCACTTATCATTTTTTTAGACCCAGCACTGTCGCGAAGGATCTTCCAAAAATCGGTCGGTATCGAGAAGTTATAATGAATACCTGATATCGCCTGCATCATTGAACCGTAACGATTTTTTAAACCATGACGATACGTAGTCTTCATTTTACCAATATTAGAATCACCATATTGTGCGATTCGAATGTCATCTTGGTCTTTAATAAAACAAGGCATACTCATTGGCCACAACACTTCATCATCAATATTATTGAGCACAAACTTATGGATATCCTTTAACTGGGTATAAGTTTGTTTAATGTCGTTTGATGGTGGCGTGATAAGTTCCAGTAACGCTTCGGAAAAATCAGTTGTTACATAGTGATGGGTTAGTGCCGAGCCTAAGGCTTTAGGGTGATCTTTTTGGCTTAATTTTCCATCTTGATTGACTCTCAAAGTTTCGCGTTCAATACCGCGTCGAATGTTCTGAATCGCTTTTGATACTTGGGCGGAAGACAGTTGCTCAAGCTGTTGTTTTATAGATGCCAAAATTAGACCTTTTGTTCGCTAATGCAAATTGAACTAACTTAATGGAGACATCATAGCGTAATTTAAAGACCGATTGATATGAAAAATTGTAATAAAATTTCACATGTTATTTTGACTCAGTTACGACCTTACGTTGTTGTTCATATTCTTCGAATTTCATTCGTCTAGAATATTCAGTATCGCAATGCTCTATTTGCTGCAGTGTCGTAGCACTTTTTATGCACTCATTTCTTTGGTTAAGAAAGACTTGTTCATAAACACCACTATTAGTGCATGCCACCAACAATATTGTTAATCCCGATATGTAAATCGCTTTCATTTTGTTTCCAACAAACCTTCATAAACTAAACTATGATGAATTAAAGACAGTAAAGTTCAGCGTATACCAACACTGATATTCTTCGGCGCGTTTGTACTGTTTCTTGCTTTTACTTCACGACGCTAAGCCGTCCTTGGCTTCAAATATTAGTTAACCCGCAATAGAAACTTGAAATCACGTTATACCCTCGTAGGCCATCCATGGCCTCCGGGTATTGGTAAATCCTTTTACTTCAGGACGCTAAGCCGTCCATAGCGCGTTCGCGTTGATTCATCCCTGAATCAAAAAAAGCAGCCGAAGCTGCTT
>JABXID010000179.1 GCA_013373245.1 Gammaproteobacteria bacterium | reverse complement strand
TTTATGGGTCTTTACAGCGGCAAAGGTTATCAAGACGTACACAACAAAGCGTGGAAAATTAATGTCTCGGCAAACAAGCCAGAGTGGCAGTCTATATCGCCAGTGCCCTCAACGTTGGATTTAAAAGGTCGACTAGCGAGTATCGCGGTTGGCATTGATGACTCGGTGTATTTATTTGGGGGCTATACAGTCGCCGCCAGCCATGAAGAAGTCAGTGCGCCTGATGTATATCGATACCACGTGCCTACTGATGTTTATACAAAATTAGAACCAATGCCTGTGCCTGTAGATGATGCAGTAGCATTGGTCTATCGCAATCGTTACGTTTATTTAGTGTCTGGTTGGCACAACGACGGTAATGTTAATTTAGTGCAAGTTTATGACTCGGTTAAAAACGAGTGGTTTCAAGCCAGCCCGTTTTTAGGCGCGCCGGTATTTGGTCACGCCGGCGGAATTGTAGATAATCAATTAATGATTTGTGATGGTGTTCGAGTTGTACCGAGTCGACTAAAACGTCGCTCATTTGCGCAAGAAACCGCCTGCTATCGCGGCGAAATATCCCCACAAAACCCCAGTAAAATTAACTGGCACACTTGGTTTCACCCAACCGATATAGGTCGATATAGAATGGCAGCGGCTGGTGATATTTACACCGGCGACATAGTGTTTGTTGGCGGCTCGGTCAATCCATATAACTTTAATGGCATAGGTTACAATGGCGAACCGTCAGTGCCTGACGCTAATGTGTGGCGATACAATGTAGACTCTCGTAGATGGTCGTTATTCAAAACCGCAACGCCAACCATGGATCACCGAGGTTTGCTGAGAGTCGGTAAAGACTGGGTTACGATTGGTGGTATGTCATTTGATCAAAAAGTGATTGCTGATGTAACAGTTCATGAGTTTACCCCAGCTAATGACTAATGCACTTATTTATCAAAACTGGATGATTATTAATCGCTTAAACATTAAATTGCTGCTAATTTAAAATATGAAAGATAGCTTTTAAACCTTTATAGGAGCAACAATGTTAATAGTCGATGGAGACCGTCTTTACTTTGTCGATACCTTAACTTCAAGCAGCAACACGCTGTACTTAAGCGATATATTGTCCACACTTAAGGACAGTGAGTTTGCTCATGTCGAATTTGACGCCAACCTCATCGAAGCAGAGCTGAAAAGGCTCAACACCCAGTTGCATGAGCTCGCTGATCAGCAAAAAGATAAAAGTGCAGACTCATCGAAGATAAAAGTAAAATTGGCGATAGGTAAATTTAACGACGCCAACATAGAAGTTATTCCTGATAAAGACGGCATGAGCGCTACGGCCGCCGTTACGCTTGCAAAAGGCGGCAAACCAATCACCGAAGAAGACATCAAAAAAGCCTGCCTCAGAGCAAAAATCCGTTTTGGCCTCAAAGCCAGTCTAGTCAAAGGATTACTAGAAAAGTTACAACAAGCTAAACCTGACAGTACCGTGGAACACGTTATTGTTACCGGCAAACCGCCGGTAAATGGCAACGATGCCTATATAAAACCGTTAGTAGATTTGTTTTCACAAAGTATGCGCCAGCATAAACGTTATGATGACGGCCGGTTCGATATGAGGGACTTTGGCGAAATACATACCGTGGATGTAGGTCAAGTTGTCGCGGAAAAAGTATCCGCCACGGAAGGGATTGCAGGTAGCACGATCTTTGGTGAACAAATACCTGCTACACCGGGAGAAGATATTGCTCTGGTCCCCACAGAAGGCGTAGAAATAAACCCTGACAACGAAAATCAACTAATAGCCACCAAAAAAGGCCTAATGCGGATGGAAGACGGCTCAGTTGTGGTAGATGATATTCTTGTTTTAGACACAGTAGATGCCAAAACCGGACACGTTAAATTTAAAGGCAGTGTCATCGTGAAAGGTGATGTTACGCCCGACATGAACATTGAGGCAACGGGAGATGTAACGATTGCTGGTTTTGTTGAATCGGCCACGGTTCGCTGCTCGGGTCATTTGATGATCTCCGGAGGCTGTTCTGGCCGCATCCTTAATGAAGAAGAATTGGAAAACGATTATGCCAAAGCACGTAACGCTCGGTATAGCTGCTCGCTTTATAGCGATCTTGATATTACAGTTGCCTTTACCAACCAGTGTCAACTTATTGCCAAAAAGCATATTCAAGTGGAAAAGCACCTTATTCATTCTCACTTAACGGCATCAAGTGTCTGTGTTGGTAGCGGAGACCGACCTTCGGGTAAAATCTTAGGGAGCTATTTCTATTTGAGTCGCTCGTTAGAAGCTGGCTTTATTGGCAGTGAATCTAACGTACACGTTGATATAGATATGAATCGCGGCTATCAAAACTTTGCCAAAAAGCTGCTTGAGTTAAGAAACGTTGTGAATAAAATCAAAAAGAAGAAGCAGCAAATTCAGCAAAAGATAGAAGATGAGCAAGCCACTCCAGTTGAGCCAAATCTAATCAAAAAACAAATGGCGGTCATTGAGCAGCAACTGGCGAAATATCAACAAATGATCAAAGCTTTGGAAATAAAGCGCAAAAAATATCTAGGATCTTTATACGTAAAAGCGAACTCGAAACTGTTGTCACATGTGAAATTTCAATTTTCCGAGCACGCCCTCATTACTCACGAGCAAAAAAGCGCATCTATCATAAAACTTGTTGATGAAGAGATCGTCATAGAACCAAATTAAATTTTTACTGCCAGTCCCAACTGATATTTGATAACAAACCACAGGCATCACATTTAAAATCAAATAAGTCGTGTAATGGCTGTTCTAAAAGCCATTCACCGTGACAAGACGGACACTTTCTAGCTTGCTCTTCAGCCAAACTATCACCGCCAACCCGATATAAATATCGGTATACTGGCGTCTTTAAATTCGCTTCAATATCATCAGCTAACTTTTGGGCTTGCAACATCAAATCACTGTTTGACTCTGAGAGTTGTTGTACCGCTCCTTGTTCAATCTGTTGCACCTCATTCATTTGCAGTTGATCACACGCACCGTAAGATTCTTGCCATTTAACCAACGACTTTCTGGTTTGTTCTGGTAATTTGTATAGTGGCACAGGTGAAAAGTGCTCAAGGCAACGAACAGGAGAGCAAGACTGGACAAACGTTGAGTAAATCACAAGTGCTGTAGGCTCATGACATAGATCGGTAAAATCTGAATGACTTTCCAATCCCTTCACTTCAAACTCAGGTAAACTCAAACCTTGTAGAGAAAGATTTTCAAACGCCTCGTTTACCGCTTCGTTATTGTATCGCTCTGATAACGAGTCTTGTTCTGGACATACAAAAATAACTTCAAAAAATTCACCGTTAAATATAATTGGAAACTCTCGCCCAATAATTTGACCGTTGTAACGGTACTCATCCAACAGTTTTGCGATAACGCTTTGCGCGCTGGATAATTCGATATCTTGCAAACAGTTAATCGTGAGTTGGCAAACATACATAGAAACAGACCATAATTTATGTCAAACAAATTTAAACAATTTCAAATATTAATCACTTAGCGGTTTATCCGAACTGGATACATTGCTAAAATCCCCGCCATTCTAGCCTTTAGAGCTACCGATTTACCAACGCTATGTTGGTCATAATTTTTAATAACGGATAAAAAATCAATGCGTACTAGTCAGTATATTATTGCGACTTTAAAAGAAACTCCTTCCGATGCGGAGGTTATCAGCCACCAGTTGATGTTACGAGCGGGTATGATCCGCAAACTAGCATCGGGTTTGTATACCTGGTTGCCAACAGGTTTAAAAGTAGTACGCAAGGTTGAACAAGTCGTTCGCGAAGAAATGAACAAAGCTGGCGCGATTGAAATGTTGATGCCGGTTGTTCAACCTGCTGATTTATGGGAAGAGTCTGGTCGCTGGCAAGAATACGGACCAGAACTGCTTCGTATTCAAGACCGTCATAACCGAGACTTTGCTTTGGGGCCAACACACGAAGAAGTGATCACTGAATTTGTTCGTAAAGAGATCAGCAGCTACAAACAACTTCCATTAAGTCTATATCAAATTCAAACTAAATTCCGTGATGAAGTCCGTCCGCGATTTGGCGTAATGCGCTCGCGTGAGTTCGTGATGAAAGACGCGTATTCGTTCCACTTATCGCAAGAATCTTTGCAAGAGACTTACGATAAAATGTACCAAGCATACTGCAATATTTTCGAACGCTTAGGTTTAGACTATCGTCCTGTTATTGCAGATACGGGTTCAATCGGCGGTGACGCATCGCACGAATTCCATGTATTAGCTGACTCAGGTGAAGACGCAATTGCATTCTCAACCGAGAGTGATTACGCCGCCAATATCGAAAAAGCGGAAGCTTTGGCTCCTAAAGAACAATCTGATGCGCCAACGCTAGAACTCACATTAACTGACACACCAAACGCTAAAACAATTGCTGAATTAGTAGAGCAATTTAACGTGGATATCACTAAAACCGTTAAAACTCTTATTGTTAAAGCATCAGAAGAATGTGAAGCCGAGTACATTGCATTGATCGTTCGTGGTGACCATGAACTGAACGAAATCAAAGCAGAGAAGCTAACGCAAGTTGCTGAACCATTAGAAATGGCAAGCGATGAAGCGATTAAAAACATCATGGGCGCTTCAGCCGGCTCACTTGGCCCAATTAACTGTCCTATTCCTGTTATTGTTGATAGAGCCGCTGCTGTTGCTTCTGACTTTAGTGCTGGTGCAAACATCGACGGCAAACATTATTTTGGCATCAATTGGCAAAGAGATTTGCCTTTACCTGAAGTTGCCGATTTACGCAATGTCGTGGAAGGTGATCCTAGTCCATGCGGCAAAGGTCAATTAACGATTAAACGTGGTATTGAAGTTGGCCATATTTTCCAACTAGGTAACAAATACTCAAAAGCGATGAACGCTGGCGTTTTGACGGAAACCGGTAAACACCAAGTAATGGAAATGGGCTGTTACGGTATTGGTGTGACACGTATTGTGGCTGCCGCAATCGAACAAAATCATGATAAGTATGGTATCAAATGGCCAAATGCTTTAGCGCCTTTCCAAATTGCCATTGTACCGATGAATATGCATAAATCACATCGCATTCCAGACATTGCCAACAAGCTATATGAAGATTTACAGGAGGCTGGTTTTGATGTGTTATTTGATGACCGTAAAGAGCGTCCAGGTGTCATGTTCAATGACATGGAATTGATGGGGATTCCGCATCAAATTGTCATTGGTGAACGTAACCTAGACAACGCGCAAATTGAATATAAAAACCGCAATACAGGTGATAAAGAGCTATTAAACATCGACGATGCTATCGCCTTTATCCAAAACAAAATTAACGAATAAAAGAACAACAAATAATGAAGATTACAAACGACAACGCCAGCACACTTGCTTGGGAAAAAATGGACAATCTTTTACCATGCATAGTGCAAGATGCGACTAGTGGTAAAGTGCTAATGCAAGGGTTTATGAATCAAGAAGCATTGGCGCACACGCTAGACACTGGCAAAGTCACGTTTTTTAGTCGCAGTAAACAGCGTTTATGGACTAAAGGCGAGTCGTCGAATAATTTCTTAAAATTAGTGGAGTTATCGGCCGATTGCGATCAAGACTGCATAATAGCATTAGCAGATCCAGAGGGACCAACCTGTCATACAGGCACCGAAACATGCTGGCATGATGGCACAGCGCAACCTGAAATCAGCTTTATTAGCGATTTGGAACGAGTTATCGCCTCACGCAAAGGCGCAGCAGCGGACTCGTCTTACACTGCATCTTTATATGCCAGTGGCATTAAACGAATCGCACAAAAAGTTGGTGAAGAAGGTGTGGAGACAGCGCTTGCCGCAACGGTTAAAGATTTAGAAGAGTTGAAAAACGAAAGCGCTGATTTGATTTATCACTTGTTGGTATTGTTACAAGCTTCAGACCTATCGTTAAACGATGTAATTCAAGTGTTAAAACAACGACACCAAAAATAATTACATTCGCTATAAAGTGGTTTGTTGCCCTTTGTTAATTCAGTTAAAAAGCAACAAACCGCTTTTGCTCGTTCGCCGAGCAATGGCAATTATACTCCAACAAATAATCCAATCCCCTATTTACTTCTGCGCAAAACTCTCTAAAATGCGCGCTGGTTAATGCCAATCTGTATAGATATTCAGTCTCTCAGTGGGAAATAAATATCTATACAGATTGGTATAAAATGTTCTTTAGTAATTCGTTCTGTGTTTCGTGGTAAGCCGCCGACTTCCGCTTGATGTTAAGCTGCGACCAGCTTTTTGCTGTGCCAATTTCAGAACGGTTACGTTCTTAAAAATAGGTGAAATGTATGCAACCAATGCTTAATATCGCTGTCCGTGCAGCGCGTAATGCAGGAAAAATTATCGCACGCTCATACGAGCAACTAGACTTAGTTCAATCTGAACTAAAAGGTGCCAACGACTTTGTAACGAACGTCGACAAAGAAGCAGAACAAGCAATCATCTCAACTATTCAAGCATCTTACCCAGATCACTCTTTTGTCGCTGAAGAAAGCGGCGTTACTGATGGAAAAAATCAAAAATTTCAGTGGGTCATCGACCCACTAGACGGCACAACCAACTTTGTAAAAGGCATTCCACACTTTTCAGTGTCTATTGCCCTAAAAGTGGACGGAAAGTTAGAACAAGCCGTTGTTTTTGATCCTATCCGTGGTGAGCTATTTACCGCTTCTAAAGGCGCTGGAGCGCAATTAGACGGTAAACGTATCCGAGTATCAAAGGCGAAAGAATTAGCTGGCACAGTACTTTCTACAGGCTTTCCTTACCGTAACAGACATCAATTGGAAGCATACCAGAACATCTTCTCTGATTTATTCACTCAAGTTGCTGATATGCGCCGAATGGGCTCTGCAGCATTAGACTTGTGTTATGTTGCTGCAGGTCGTTTTGAAGGCTTCTGGGAGCTTGGACTAAAGCCTTGGGATACCGCAGCAGGACAACTTATTGCGCGCGAAGCAGGTGCTGTTGTTGCCGATTTTGAAGGTGGCGACAACTATGACAAATCTGGCAACATCGTTGTTGCAACACCAAAAGTATTAGGGGCTATCTTAAAATCAATCCGCCCACATCTAGACGGAATTAGATAGCTGTAAGTTGTAAGTTGTAAGTTGTAAGTTGTAACGAAAAAGCTTGATGGAGCAGAGATGGTCGCCAAGCTTTTTAGTTTCGAAAACACAATTAAAAAAAGCCGACTATTGAGCATTCAATCGTCGGCTTTTTTGATTTCATGCATAAATAACCCGTCTTACACTATCTTGCTACCTGTTGAGGGCGTGACGAGCAACTCTGTCAACTTACAGCTTACAACTTTCTTTCGCCTTCCAGCCCTAAAGCATTTTAGCATTCCAGCTTCGTTCTTTGCCTCGTAACTCACGACAATAACCTCGCAACTGCACCTCCGCTTGTACTTATGCAATTAAATTACGAGCATAAAAAAAGCCGCTAAAGCGGCTTTTTATATAAGTAGAGTTAACTCAATTAAAGAGCTACGCCCTTACGTTGTGCTGTGTCTTTAACAAAACCTAACCAACCTTTTGCTGTTCGAGCAGAAGATTTAGATTCTTTAGCCTTGTTAAACGCTACATAAGACTCTTTCCAGTTTTCTAAGTAAAAGTGAGCTTCACCTAAACCTAAATAAACTTGACCTTCACGATTTGGCTTAGCATCTAATGCTTTTTCAAATGCCTTAACCGCTTCTTTGTAGTTTTCAGCAGCCATAGAAGCAATCGCTTGTTTACGATACAAATCAGGATCGTTAATCATGGCAGCAGCTTCACCAAAGTATTGAGCAGCTTTCTCGAATTCCTTAGCATTTTGGAACGTTTGTGCCATCGTTGCTAAAGCTCGGTCATCTTTTTTCAATAAACCGCTTTTCATGTACTTTTCTTGAATTACAGCAGACTTATAAGGAATACCCGCAGTAGAGTAGAACTGAGCAAGACGCTTCATATGAATGTCTTTAGTCAAGTAACCTTGATTGTAAGCCATTCTATATGTAGACAATGCTTTATCATTCTGTTCGATAAGTGCATAGAAGCCACCTAATTGAACCCACCACTTAGCTTCTGTTGGGAATGTTTTAACCAAATCCTCAACAGCTTTTGTCGCTTCAACGTTCATTTTACGCTCATAGTAAGACGCCATGATCAAAATATAAGGGTTTTGATTTGGCTTATCCCACTTAGCGAAAAACTTTTTAGCTTTTTCAGCTGGCTCTATCACTTTATCAAACTGACCAAGTTCGTAATAAGCATTGGCAATTGACAAGTATACCTTTGGCTCTTCGTCTAAAGAAAAACGTAAGTATTCTCTATTGTATTTAATAGAGTCTTCATAACGTTTTTCCTGCATCGACAGCGCACCTAGATTTCTAAGTGTCTCGCCATGATCTCTAAATGGTAAAACATCAGCTTCGATAGCGCGCTTCATGTATTTGATTGCTTCTTCGCCTTTACCGTCCATACCGGCGTACATACCACCGATATAACGATCAACGTTTGCTTTATCAAATTTATCTTTTGCTTCGATTTCGAGCAAAATTTCAAGCGCCTCGTTCACCTTGTCTTCGTTATAAAGGTCAAATGCGTTAATAACTTTCTTACCAACGCGTTGTCCCATAACTTTACCACCACGAGCTTTTTCGAGCTTTTTGATCTCGTCCGCTTTTTCTGGTGGGACTTTAGCCAACAGTTGTGAGCTAGATAGTGCCAACACACAAACTAAAGTTGTTTTTAATAGGTTATTGAATAAATGTTTCATATTAACCTCCTAAACTAAAGTCTAACTGAACCGTAAGACCAGTCTGTCTAAGTGCTTTACCGTCAACGACTTTCGGGTTGTAACGCCATTTACGTAATGCTTTTTTCGCTTCGCGATCAAACACACGCTTAGGCTCTGAATCGATAACTTCTACATTTTCAACGTTACCTAATTCGTTGATATCAAACTTAAGTTGTACCCAACCTTCAATGCCGTCACGGGCAGCTTTAGTAGGGAACTTAGGCTCTTGTCTGAAAATAGGTGTCGCATCACCATCACGTGCTAACGCACCTGGGCCACTTAAGCCAGCAGATGTATTACCAACATCTACCGAAGGCATGTTGAAGTTAAATCCACCGTTATCAGCAACAGCTGGCTCTGGCTCAGGAGGCTGAGCTTTTGGCGGCTGCTTTGGCGGCGGTGGTGGCGGTGGCGGAACACGGTTCCGCTGCTGCGCCTTACTCTCTGGCGGTGTAGTATTTATTTCTACGACTATATTGTCACGAACTTCGTCTTTAGACTTTGCTCCACTGTTAATGAGCTCCGCCATAATGACAAACAAGCCGAAGGTTATTACTACACCAACAATCATTGATGCAATAAGTCTCAACATGCTACTTTTTCTCCGCTGCGATAGAAATCTTTTCTATACCCGCTGATTTAATAGCGTCCATTACTTTCACAACAACACCATGTTTAGCTTCTTTATCAGCTTGGATAATTACTGTGTCTGTAGGTTGTTCAGCCAACATACGTTCGATGTTTGCTGCAACACGTTCAATATCAACTTCACGTTTGTCCATCCAAACGTTACCGTTTGGTTTGATCGCGATGAAAATATTCGCTGAAGGCTTTTGAGACGCATTTGATGCTTTAGGTTTCAATACATCGATACCAGCCTCTTTCACGAAAGAAGTAGTAACAATGAAGAAGATTAACATGATAAATACGATGTCTAACATCGGAGTCATGTCAATTGCTGCATCTTCGTCATCACGAAAACGTTGTTTACGTGCCATAGTTCAATCTCCTAGTGATGTGGCAAGCTATCAATAAGCTGTTCTTTTGCCACTTTAACTCTTACTTCAAGTCTAGAACTAAAGAAAATTCCAGATAAAGCCGCAACCATACCCGCCAT
>JABXID010000097.1 GCA_013373245.1 Gammaproteobacteria bacterium | reverse complement strand
TAAGTCTTGGCATGGGGTTACCTCTGTTACTTATCGGCGCCTCTGGCGGTAGCTTATTACCAAAAGCGGGTAACTGGATGAATGTCGTGAAGGTTATTTTTGGTTTTATTTTGCTGGCTATCCCATTAATTCTATTGGAACGCATGATCGACTTTAAATGGATAGTGTTGATGTCAGGTATTCTGTCATTGTTATTTGCTGCTTATTTACATAACCAATATTTGCAAGTTGAAAAAGCGAATGTGAAGGCTGGGTTTTGGTTGGCAAAAATTCTATTTCTAACATTTGGTTTGTTAATGTTGTTTAAACCTTTTATAGGAGAAGTTCAGCCTACACAATCTTTTGAATCTAGCGAAAACGCTGGGCACTTCGTTATGGTAGAGAGCGTGGAAGAAATTGAAAAAGAAATTGCCAATGCAAGCGCACAGAATAAAGTAGTGATGTTGGATTTATACGCGGATTGGTGTGTTGCCTGTAAAGAATTTGAGAAATATACGTTTAGTGACCCAACGGTAAAATCTTTGATGTCGCGCATGGTGCTGTTGCAAGTGGATATGACTGACAATGATGAACAAGACATTGAGATCTTAGAAAAGTATCAAGTATTGGGCTTACCAACGATTATGTTTTTTGACCGACAAGGCAGTGAGCGAGTATCCAACCGAGTGACAGGGTTTGTTGGTCCAGAAGACTTTGCTACGCATCTGAATAATTTGTTGTAACGTAATTTAATCTAACAACAGTGAGATTAATGAAGTCACGGCTAAATGTCGTGACTTTTTTATATGCCGCAAATATTTCTATTATTATTTTCTATTCTCTGTGATTAGACCAGTATTTTGCTGCTAATTGCTCTTATTTCTCTATAATGCCCAATTAGCGTCAAATCTTAGTGACAATTTCACTGAAATTGTTAGATACTGAGATTTTATTGGTATAAGTCGCAAGATAAGCGAAGAAGGCGTCAAGATGTCAGGAATTAATAAAGTTTTACTGTTAAATGGACCAAATCTAAACTTGCTTGGTAAGCGCGAGCCTGAGATTTACGGCTCTCAAACATTAAACCAACTTGTTGAAGAGCTTACTGTTAAAGCACAAACATTAAATCTTGAGCTTAGCCATTGTCAGTCTAATTCAGAAGCTGAACTTATTGAAGCTATACATCAAGCAATGGGCGATGTCGATTTCATAGTGATTAACCCAGCCGCTTATACCCACACCAGTGTTGCACTGAGAGACGCATTATTAGGCGTGAATATTCCATTTATCGAAGTTCACATTTCAAATGTGCACGCCAGAGAAGAATTTCGTCACAAATCATTTTTATCGGATGTTGCCGTAGGTGTGATTTGTGGGTTTGGTGTTGAAGGTTACGAATTTGCGTTGAGCAAAGCGGCTTCAATGTTGAACAAGTAGTATCAATACAAAATTAACAATCAATAGGTAAAGTTATGGATATTCGTAAGATCAGAACATTAATCGACATGGTAAAAGAATCAGGTGTCGGTGAAATCGAAATTACTCAAGGTGACGAGTCAATTCGTATTGCGGGTGCACCAGCACCAGTTTATCAAGCTGCACCTGTTGCTTCAGCACCTGCTGCCCCTGCTCCAGCTCAAGCTGCACCTGTAGCATCTGCACCTCAAGCGGAAAGCGCGGCTGAGCCTTCTGGTCATAAAGTTAAATCGCCAATGGTAGGTACTTTCTATCGTGCGTCTTCACCTTCAGCACCTGCGTTTGCAGAAGTTGGTCAAACTGTGAATGTTGGCGATGTGCTTTGTATCGTTGAAGCGATGAAAATGATGAACCAAATTGAATCAGATAAAGCAGGTGTTGTGAAAGCAATCCTTGTTGAGAATGAAGATCCAGTAGAATTCGACCAACCTTTATTCATCATTGAATAATAGAGGTGTCGCATGATAGATAAAATTGTAATCGCAAACCGTGGTGAAATTGCACTGCGTATTTTGCGTGCTTGTAAAGAGTTAGGCATTAAAACCGTTGCCGTGCACTCGACTGCAGACAAAACGTTAAAACACGTGTTATTAGCAGACGAAACGATTTGTATCGGTAAAGCGCCTGCGACTGACAGCTACTTGAACATTCCTCGAATTATTGCAGCGGCTGAAGTATCAGACGCGGTTGCAATTCACCCTGGCTACGGATTCTTAGCGGAAAACGCTGATTTTGCTGACCAAGTGGAAGAAAGTGGTTTGATCTTTATCGGACCTCGCGGCGATACTATTCGTTTAATGGGTGACAAAGTTTCTGCCATCGAAGCGATGAAAAAGGCCGGTGTTCCTTGTGTACCAGGCTCAGATGGTGAGTTGGGCGATGATGCTGACACAAATAAATCAATCGCGCGACGCATTGGTTATCCGTTAATTGTTAAAGCAGCAGGCGGCGGCGGTGGTCGTGGTATGCGCGTGGTTCGTAAAGAAGAAGATTTGGTTGAATCTATTGCATTAACTAAAGCAGAAGCGGGCGCTGCGTTTGGTAATGATATGGTTTACATGGAGAAATTCCTTGAAAATCCACGTCATATTGAAATTCAGGTACTTGCAGATGGCCAAGGTAATGCGGTTCATTTAGGCGAACGAGACTGCTCAATGCAGCGTCGTCACCAAAAAGTAGTTGAAGAAGCGCCAGCGCCTGGTATTACGCCTGATTTACGTAAATACATCGGTGACCGTTGCGTACGTGCTTGTATCGAAATTGGTTATCGTGGTGCGGGTACGTTTGAGTTCTTGTATGAAAACGGTGAGTTCTACTTCATTGAAATGAATACGCGTATTCAGGTAGAACATCCTGTAACTGAAATGGTAACGGGCGTTGACTTAGTAAAAGAGCAATTGCGTGTCGCAGCAGGGCAACCTTTGTCAATTACGCAGGACGATATTGTGATCCGTGGTCATGCTATTGAATGTCGTATTAACGCCGAAGACCCAGAAACCTTTATTCCGTGTGCTGGTGAAATTACACGATTCCACTCGCCAGGTGGTTTAGGTGTTCGTTGGGACTCTCATGTGTATACCAATTATAAAGTGCCACCTAACTACGATTCGATGATCGGTAAGTTAATTACTTACGGCGAGAGTCGCGGTGTCGCGATTAAACGTATGCAACATTCGTTAAATGAAATTTTGATTGGTGGAATTAAAACAAATATTCCTCTGCAACAAGATATTATGGCGGATGAACACTTCCAAAATGGTGGCACTAACATTCACTATTTAGAGAAAAAACTGGGTATGGATCACTAGTTTTATCTTGATTTGTTTCGAAATAAAAAAACCGAGTTACGCTCGGTTTTTTTATGTTTGCTGGTTAAACTATTGCTCAAATTGTTATAAAGCACAACGCTCAAAAATTGTTCATTTATAAGTTTTGCATTATACTCAAACGTAATTATTCCATGAGGTTTTGTAGTGACTTTAGGTGTAGCGGTAACCGCAGGTATTGAGCAAACCAAAGTAACTTCTAGCAGTTCTCGTACAAAACAGGCTGAAGTTATTGATAAAGCGTCGCAAATTCCCAGTGCGGCGGCGTTGTCGCGCGCTAATGAAAGTAATATTGAGAAAGCCAACAACCAACCTACTGATCCACAAATAGCTTCAGAGCAAATTCGAGTCAGCGTTACTACAGGTGAGAGCAATATTCGCGGTAATTTGTCAAAAGGTCAGGCGACCGAAATTTATAAACAAATTTCACAGTTTTTATAAACATTCCGTAGTTTAAGAGTATAAAAAAAGGACCTTTTTGGTCCTTTTTGTTGATATCAAAAATTGGTTTATTGTTTGTAAATAACACCGTTTTTTATGACAAGACTGACTTTTTCCATCAACCAAATATCGTCTAACGGATTGCCGTCAACCGCGATAATGTCGGCAATCTTGCCTATTTCAATCGAACCTAATGTTTCATCTATTTTAAGTAATGATGCTGCACCCATTGTCGCGGATTGAATTGCTGCCATCGGCGACATACCCGCTTCTGTCATATAAACAAACTCTTTCCAGTTGTCGCCATGCGGAAAAACACCAGCATCAGTACCAAACGCAATTTTTACGCCTGCTTTGTATGCACGTTTGAAGGTATCTTGAATTTTAGGACCAATGGCGGCGGCCTTCGGCTGCACTATGCTTGGATAAAACCCCGGAACTGCGGCTTTTTCCGCAACATACTTCCCAGCTGTGATAGTGGGTACATAAAACGTTCCGTATTGTTTCATTAACTCCATTGTTCGCTCTGACATATAAGTTCCGTGTTCAATTGAACTAACCCCAGCTTTAATTGCTCTCTCCATTCCCACTTTACCGTGTGCGTGCACAGCAACTGTCATGTCATAATCTTTAGCTGCTTTTACAATGGCTTCAACTTCATCGACAGTAAACTGCGGGTTCTGACCGTTTTTCGCTACGCTTAGTACGCCGCCAGTAGCGGTAATTTTGATTAAATCAGCTCCGTCTTTATAACGTTGGCGCACGGCTTTATAGGCATCGGCAGTGCCATTGATCACGCCTTCTTTTGGGCCCGGATCTAGATTAAATTTAGCGGCGTGACCATTAGTCGGATCGGCGTGACCACCTGTTGTAGCGATAGATTTTGCTGCGGTGTAAATGCGAGGGCCGATGATCAAACCACTGTTTATGGCATTTTTTAACGAGACGGTAACGTTATAGCTATCTCCTAAATCCCGAACGGTAGTAAAACCAGCATCTAAGGTGACCTTCGCATAACCTACCGATTGAAAAGCAAAATCAGCTGCGTTTAACTTGAAACCGTCACTGTAACTGTTTTTATTGAACTCTTTGCTTAAGTGAGTGTGCATATCCATTAACCCTGGCATCACAGTTTTGTTTTTAGCATCAATGATAGTGTCACCTGCAGAGCCTTGCAGATAACCTGATTTAATGGCTTTGATTTTATTGTCAGCGATAATGATAGTTTTTTCTTTTTGTGCACGAGCCGATAGACCATCTATAACTTGTCCGGCATGAATATAAATGTCTGAAAAAGCAGAAAAGCTGGTGGTGGCAGTGAATAGTGCAACCGCCAATTTAGTGTAGGATTTCATTAAAAGAGACTCCGTTTATTATTGTTTTACTTACTGTATGTTAATTAACAACATTACTCCAACGCACCAAGTGAAAAATTTTGATTGCCGCTTTCCAACACCATGTGAATTATGCCTTCGATGTTTTTTTCTTGCGCTATTTCAGCCCATTGATAGTAGACGTTGCGATGCACTTTGGCGGTCAATTGACGATGCAATGTGACGTACAAACAGGGATTGTTGTAGGGGTCAGACTTTGCAGTAATCGGATGATCACTATCGATAATATAAGTGTTGCCTAGATTGGTTGTCACTTCTATTTTTTCTGGCGTTTTGTCGTTTGAGATTGTTCGCCATTGCGTTACAACAAACGGCGCATCTTCGACTTGGATTCGCATTTTTTCGACCGGTGTTTTTAAAAAATAATCACCATTTTCTTTAATTAACACACGCGCTAATAGCTTAACCAAGCCTAATCGAGTGATTGCTTTGCCTTCGTGCAGCCAAGTACCGTCTGGCTTGATCACAATATCAATGTCGCCACAGTTCGTTGGGTGCCAGTCATCAAATGGCGGTTCGTCGTCAAGTGACTCTACGTGTTTATTTATTTTTGTTAAATCCATTAAACCGATAACAATGTTTAAGATTACAGGCATAATAGCAGTAAATTATAATTCTGTTGAAAAAGCGTAAATGAGTTATAAAAAGTTCGTCTATCTCTTGGTTGGCTGGTTAAGTCTCGGGCTTGGAGCACTTGGCGTAGTATTGCCATTATTGCCAACAACACCGTTTGTTTTGTTGGCGGCGTTTTGTTTTTCTCGCAGCTCAGAAAGATTCCATTTATGGTTGTTGCATCATAAATTATTCGGCTCAATGATTAGAGATTGGGAGTCGGCTGGTGTTATTTCGCTAAAAGCTAAGTTATTGGCGACGAGCAGCATGATTGTTATGTTAACTATTTCTCTGTATTTCGTGAGCGTGCCACCATTAGTGTTAGTGAGTATAATTTTGTGTATGGCCGCTGTGCTTTTATTTATTTGGACTCGACCTTCAAAAGTTTATTATGACTAAATACCAATATAAAAAATTAACGCAAGATAATGTTGTAATGTTAACGGTTACGCCAAAACCGGATTGGCAAGACTTTGGCGAATTTGTGGCACAATTTATTAGCCAAGAAAATGGTAAAATTATTGAGCAAGACTGCGGTATGGATAGGCATCAAGTGCGTTATGACGTTGCAGGAGAGCGTTTAATTTTGCAATATGAGCACTACACAGACTCAATTTGGATTGAACAGGAACACGTTTAGTCTTAAACCAAAAACTATAAAAAAGCAGAGTTAAGACTCTGCTTTTTTATGCCTGACACAGTTTTGGTAATTACTTCGAAAACGATTGTTTCAAGAAGTTTGGTAGTGCGGCAGCCCCTAAGTGAACATCGGCATTGTAATATTGTAATTGCCAATCACGTGCCGCTTTGTTGGCGGCATCGGCTCGGAAGTCTTCGAACTTACCAGACTTTTTCGCTAATGTAGCACTCCACCAACCCGAAGGATATATCATCTGTGGGAAATTTAAGTGTTGTAAATCACTAAAGCCGACTTCCGTCATGGC
>JABXID010000060.1 GCA_013373245.1 Gammaproteobacteria bacterium | reverse complement strand
GTCATTGTTATCGATTGTCCAAGGATTAGATGGATGAACGATAATTGAAATTCCTGAAGTAGCAGAAAAGCTAAATAATAGCCCTAAAGATAGCAGTAGCTTTGTCATATTTATTCCTTTTTAGACATTCTGGTTGGAAAGAATGCCTCAATATTCCAGTATATGTTGAGAGTCATAAGACAACGGGCGCTAAGTTACACTTTTGTGTTTATATTCTCAATAAAAAACCTGGAAATTGAGATAACTATTATTTATATCAATAAGTTAATAGCGCATATCGATTTAAATTTAAGTACGAGTTATGCCGTTAGACTTGCGTTTCATTGAGAGCGATTTTAACAATAGTGGTTAGCCAAAAATGTAATCATTTGTTATTTATAGTTGAGTAACAGGTCAGATGAGCTGGGTGTGTAGATAACAGTAAAAAAGTCTAGGTTTCGATAAAAAAGCCGATGGCACTTGACCATCGGCTTGAAAAAAAGATGAAAATATAAGACTAAAATTGCGCGACGACTTTTACGTCTCCGGTCACGGCTTCATTACTAACATAACCAATTAAATTTGGATTAGATTTAATGAGGTTTAAGATTTCACTATCACTGTCTGCTTCTTGTGGAGGAGTGCCTTTACCTGTAAAAATCAGTTTAGACCAATACGCTTTGATCTGGCTTGATGATTTTTGTAACACAACGTCATTAAATGTATCTCTTTGATTCGAGCCGTCCGCAGCATTTATGGGAACTGCTGAACCTCCCCCTGGAAATGATTTCATTTTACCTAAGAAGATCCGTGCTACCTCATCTTCCGTCAAGGACGTTGAGTTTGATGGATGGACAATAACTGAAATACCAGCAAAAGCTGAAGCGCTGAATAGTAAGCTCAAAATGACTAATACACTTTTCATAATCTTCTCCTAAAATACCATGTCGATGCCGACAGTCATCATGGTGTAATCACCAACGGTGGGCCGAGTGTCTTCACCTGATAGAAAGTCAACTTTTAATGCCGCACTAGGGTGGAAGTCATATCTTACGCTTACCCCATTTGCTTCGAATTCTCGAAAGCCTAATCCTTCCGATATTGCTTTACCCGTTCCGTATAAAATGGGGTTAGAAACACCGTCTAAATAGGCTAAATCGACATCTTGTTCGTTCTTTTCCGTGTGAACAGTTACTGTCATATCGTCTCTGACTCGGTAACCAGCTGACAAATACCAGCCGGTATTAAATGCGTCGCTTGAATCATCGACACCATAGTTGGTGATTTCAAAATCGACTAGGAAGTTATTTAAATCGACGTTAAAACCTGCATAAGAATATATACCGTCTTTATCGCCCCATTTTATGGTGTTGTTAAACTCATCGACTTGTGCTTGTGTCGCACCGGCGGCTAATGCCGCGGTCACTCCTGGTTGCGCGGCAGCTAATACAGCATTGGTATCTACACTGCCGCCCACCATAGTTGATATGAATGTTCCGGCGTAAATATTCCACCAATCGCCGGAGAGTGTACCTCTGACCGACATAACATCTTCAAGGCCTAATGTTTCGTCTTGTCCGGTTGATGATAAAAATACTGTGCCAGCCCATGAGCCATACAGTACTTTGGTTGTTAGGGTGTAGTTATCAATATAAAAGGTACTATCTAGAGCAATACCTTCAATCGTACTGAAGTCTAGGCCGATATAAACTGCCTTTGGCAACCTCGCAAAGTTATGCGCAAAGCCGACTTGCTCGTATTCTGATTGATAGAATATCGGGTTAGCCAGTTTACCAGCGGTTATCATATGATTGTCATTGAGTTGATAACTAAGGTAAGCCCAACGAGCAACCGTGTTGAAGTTATTTTTTCCTTCCGATACAAACTGTACCGTCGCAGAAAGTCCCTCTCCTAAGTCAGCACTAGCCTGAAGTGCAAATAACGATTGCTCTTTAAAAGAGAAGTTTTCATTGGCGTTATATTCAGGGAATGGCGGAGTCGAGCCGTCACTGGTAACTTGTGTACCATGAATGGACGCAAAACCATTGAATCTTAACTCTGCATCGGCGTTAGTTGCGGCTAGTATGGTCAATAAAGGGAGGCATTGTTTGTATATTTTCTTCATATGGTAAACCTTGTTGTTAGGGACATATGTCACTAAGAATGTAGTTTACTAATTTGAATTGGGCAAATATTGAACAGGTGATTAATTTTTATTGTTTTTTTTAGGTTATTTGGCAAGGTGTTGTTTAGCCTGTTGCCAAAGTAATTCCATTTCATCAAGTGACATGTCAGACAGCTGTTTATTTTGTTCACCAGCTAATAGCTCGACGTGACGAAATCGCTGTTCAAATTTTTTGTTTGCTTTGTGAACCACTTGTTCGGGCTTTAAACCCAGATGTCTGACGACATTGGTTAACGCAAAATATAAATCGCCGAGTTCATCGGCAATAGCGTCCAAGTTATTAACTGAGCTTAAATCATTTAGCTCTTGTTTTACCTCTTCGATTTCTTCCGACACTTTATCTATTGCGCCAGACACATCAGGCCAATCAAAACCAGTAGATGCTACTCTTTTTTGAATTTTATATGCTCTTGAAAGTGCAGGCATAGCCTTTGGAATATCGTCCAATACACTGCTATTTAGTGGGGACTTTTGTTGACGCTCTAAGTTTTTTTCGTGTTCCCAATTGGCTTTGATTTGTTCGTCGGTTTGTAAAGATACGTCAGAAAAGACGTGAGGATGTCGACGGATCAGCTTTTCACAAATGCCTTCCGTAATTTCGTCGAAACTAAATAGTGCTTGCTCTTGACCAAGTTGCGCGTAAAAAATCGTTTGAAATAACAAGTCGCCGAGTTCTAACTTTAGCTCTTTGAAATCTTGTTGTTCAATGGCGTCAGCAACCTCGTAAGCTTCTTCAATGGTGTAGGGCACTATACTGGCAAAAGACTGTTTTAAATCCCATGGACAACCGTGCTCGGGATCACGCAACATAGCCATGATGCGTCGCAACTTTTCAATACCTTTTAGTTTATCTAAATCCTTTATTTGTTGCTGCCAATGTTCTTTATTTAGTTTTGTCACGCTTGTTCTCTATATACGTTTTACTTCGATCAACTCATCCAACTGACTTATCTTGCTGATCACTCGGTTAAATGCACCGATATTATAAACTTCCAACTTAAGCCCCATAGTGGCAATTTGTTTTTGTACGTCAGATTCTGTAGTCATCCCCAACACATTAATTTTTTCATTTGCCAAAATGCTGGTGACATCGCGAATTAGGCCGCTTCTGTCATTAGCAATTATTCTTAGTTGAGCAATATAACCACCTGAGTATTGTTCAGCCCAAGTTGCTTCAATGTAACGTTCGGAATGTTCTTCCATCACAATTTTAAACTGCTCACAGTCGCTACGGTGAATAACTACACCGCGGCCTTGGGTTATGTAACCTGCAATTTCATCACCTGGGATAGGGTTACAGCAACCGGCTAAGTGATTCATCAAGTTGCCAACACCTTGCAGCACGACACCGTTTTGATATTTTTTTTGTTTCCGGGGTTTTTGAATTAACCTAGGATCAATTTCTGGCGGCGTTTCTTCACGGAGCTGGGTTTGGATAAAGTTGGTGACCTGATTCAAACGCACATCGCCACCGCCAATAGCAGCAAGCAAGTCGTCCAAACTATTCATGTTAAAACGTTCAACCGCTACGTCGGCATGTTGCCATTCAATATTTAGGCGAGACAACTCTTGCTCTAACAAATGTTTACCTTCAATAAGGTTTTTGTCTTTGTCTTGTTGTTTAAACCACGCGTGCACTTTTGCACGAGCACGAGACGAGTGAATGTAGTCTAAGTTAGGATTTAGCCAATCTCGTTTTGGGTTAGGTTCTTTTGATGTAATGATTTCAATCTGATCACCGGTTTTTAACTGATACGTGAACGGCACAATACGGTTAAATACCTTAGCGCCGATGCAACGGTGACCTATATTGGTATGAATGTAATAGGCAAAGTCGAGCGGTGTTGAGCCGTTAGGTAAATCCACCACATCCCCTTGTGGTGTAAATACGTAGACTCTGTCTTCCACCACTTGGTTTCGAAGTTCTTCGGCAAAGTCGCCTGTATCAGCCATTTCTTCTTGCCATTGTAAAAGTTTACGCAACCAAGCAATTTTGTCTTCATAACCAGAACCTTTACCAGATTTGGTTGGTAATGCGCCTTCTTTATATTGCCAATGGGCAGCAACACCAAGTTCTGCATCATCGTGCATTTCATCGGTTCGAATTTGAATTTCAATGGGTTTGCCGTTTGGGCCAATAACCACGGTGTGAATTGATTGGTAACCATTAGGTTTTGGGGTTGCAACGTAATCGTCAAACTCCGACGGTATGTGACGCCAACTGGTATGAATTACTCCAAGTGCACTGTAACAGTCTGGCAGTTTGTCGGTCACTACACGTACGGCTCGGATGTCAAATAGCTGACTAAACTCGTAGTTCTTTTTTTGCATTTTTTTGAAGATGCTATAGATATGTTTAGGTCGGCCGTACACCTTGGCGTCAATGTTTGCTTGATTTAATCGTTCGGCAAGATCTTCAACAAAGTCCTCAAGGTATTGTTGACGTTCAGTGCGCTTTTCTTCCAAACTTTTGGCAATGCTTTTGTAAACTTCTGGTTGTAGGTATCGAAAAGCGTAGTCTTCTAATTCCCACTTTAATTGACCAATCCCAAGTCTATTTGCTAAAGGTGCGTATATGTTCTGGGTCTCTTTGGCTGCAAGTACTCGAGTTTCTTCATCGCTCTTTTTAATTTCGCGAAGAAATACAATTTGCTGGGCTAATTTTAACACCACTGCACGCACGTCTTCGACCATGGCTGTTAACATGCGGCGAATGTTTTCCGCTTGTTCAGCGCTGTGTTTGATGCGAGACGATAGTAAACTCATGCTGGCCATTTTTGAAACGGCGTTCAGTAAGTCGAGAATTTTTTTGCCAAATTGCTTTTTAAGCTTTTCTTTTGCTTTGTTGTCGTGAGATTGGCTCTCGAAGTATGGGTATAATAGCGCTGCGACTAGACTTTCGTCGTCCATGTGCAGCTCTAGTAATATCTCAACGATTAACAAACCTTGGCGGGTATGATCTTTGTCGACAGGGGAGAGCAGTTCTTCTTGTTTTGGTTGTTGCAATAACCACTGCATTGCGGCATCTATAACATTGACGGTGTTTTCATTCAGCCCTTCCCCCTGCAACCAGAGCTTGGCATTTTTGCTTTCCAATACGTCTTCGAGGCTGTGCACTCTCGTTACAGAAACCACATCATATCCTTTTTATTGTTTTTGCTTTTACTTAACTTTTATCCTTGTCAGGACATCAGTATAGGTAATGTTATTTATACTCTAATAGTGCCATCGCTTCCACATGTGATGTGTGCGGAAACATGTTTAATAAACCGATTTTTTTAAGCTTGTAATTAGCTTGTTGTAATACGTTTATGTCACGAATCAAGGTTGTCGGATTACAAGATACGTATAAAATTTGTTTTGGTTTTAAAAGTGGTATTTTTTTTACCACATCAAACGCGCCATCTCGCGCTGGGTCTAGCAGCAGTTTATCGATGGGCTTGAGCCAAGTCGGTTTCTTTTTGTCGTCTAGTGTCGACAAGTCAGCATGATGAGCTGATACATTCATTAGTCCATTTAGCTGGGCGTTATGTTTTACTTGTTTCACCATGCTATTGACGCCTTCAACGGCGACTACATGTTTGGCTTTTTGAGCCAAAGCCAACGTAAAGTTACCCACTCCACTGAATAAATCTAAAACATTATCAGTCGGTTGAATATCCAACCAGTCGATAGCTTGTTGCAACATTTTTTCATTTATTTGTTTGTTAACTTGAATAAAGTTATTCGGTAAAAATTGATAACGCGTTTTGGCGACAGTGTATTCAAGCAACGTACCAGCTTTAGTTTGCGGTGCTTGAATATCTTCAAAGGTTTTATCGTTATTCTCCAATAGCACGCGCACGGAGTGAGCCTCAGCAAATGAGATTAACTGTTCTTTATCTTGTTTAGTTAGTTCAGATAAGGCTCTAAAAATAAGCGTATCGTGCGGTGATAGCGCAAGCATTTGCACGTGAGAAATCGCTTTTTTGCTCTGCATTTGTGCAATCATTTGCTTTAATTGGGGGAGCAGGTTATTTAAAGATTTCTCCAACACAGGGCAGTTTTCTACATCGATTATCTCTTTCGACTTTTGTTTGCGAAAGCCTAAATTAAACTCGCCATTTTTTTCAAACCATATGGATAGTCTAGCACTGCGTCGATAGTGCCATTCTGGTCCGGTGATATTAGGTTGCCAAGGAATATCGTCGAGTTTTAAGTGGCGTTGCATCAACGACTCAAGTCCAGACTGTTTTGCTTTGAGTTGTTCTTCACTATTCAAATACTGAAGTTGGCATCCTCCACATTCCGAAAAGTACTTACATTTAGCTTCAACTCGGTGTGCAGACGGTTGAATTACCTTCAGCGTCTCGCCCTTAATTACAGTGTCGGTGTAGCTGCTAGGTCGAACTTTTATCGTTTCACCTTGAATTGCGCCGGAGACAAAGGCTACTCGTCCTGAGTCTGTATGGCATACCGCTTTTGCTTCATGATCATAGTGACTAACGGTTGTTACAAAGTCGGGCAATTGCTTAGCAAGCGATTTATGTTTTCTTGGTTTACTCGACTTAGAAGGTTTGTTGGGGCGAAATATCTTTGCCATGGATTGTTGTCACTTAATCATAAATTAGTTGAGTTCGAAGGCGTTGTTGGGCAGCAAATTGCTCTTTCAAATTTGACGTACATGCCTAATAAGCAGTTTCGATAGAACCGCAATGGTGTCACCAAAGTTGTTAGTTTATCAAGATTGCGATAACTTAGGGATATAATTTCTCAGATCTTTTCTTTACGAATGCGTCAAATGCTATCGTTACGCCGTTGGGCGTTGTTAATCATTGTTCTGCCTACTGTTGTTATTGGTTTTTTGTTAGGTGGTTATTTAACCTACAAGCGTTATTCTGAATTGAATAACAACTTAATTGAGCGTGGAATATTTCTATCAGAGCCGCTTACTCTATTAAGTGCTCATGCGATGGTGTCGGATGACAATGAAATAATATCTCAAGCCCTCAATAATGCGCATTTAAAAGCGAGCCCTATCGTACGCTCGATTTCTGTATTTCTACCAGATCATCAATTGTATTCGTCCTCAAATGTTCACCCAGAGTTTGACCGACTAAGAATGCAGCCGGGACGACTTTTGGCCCAAAGTACTAAGGTAGAAATCGACGAAAATCATATTTATATACGCAGTCCAATATACGGTACAGAGGCGCTTGAAAGTACACTAAGTATCGAAAAAAACGGTAAATACCTTTATGGCTATTTAGTTGTGGAGCTAAATAGAGATCAAGCGATGTTGAGTCAGCAAACATCAATGATTAATGTCACCTTGTTGTTAACAGGGGCTGTATTGGTGATGGCGTTTTTTGCTTTTATCTTTGTGAGATATGTTTTTGATCCTTTGGATAACATTACCAGAGCGGTGAAAAAAATTAGCGCCGGAGATACAAAAGTTCGAGTATCAAAGGTTATGACCGGCGAGCTTGAAGCGCTTCGCAATGCGGTTAATTCGGTTGCGAAATCTGTTTATATAGCGAATGAAAGAGCAGAACATAACATCAGCGAATACACGCAAGAGTTGCAACAGACAGTCGAACAGCTTGAAGTTCAGAACATTCAGTTGAACATGGCTAAACGCGATGCTCAGCATGCAAATGATGTGAAATCTCAATTTTTAGCCAATATGAGTCATGAGCTCAGAACCCCGCTGAATGGGGTACTAGGGTTCACCCGGCAACTTGGCAAAACACCGCTAAACAATAATCAACGCGACTTTCTCGATACCATAGAAACTTCAGCAAATAACTTACTGCGAATTATTAATGACATCTTGGATTATTCAAAGTTAGACGCCGGTAAAATGGAGTTGGAATGCATTCCATTCACCCTACGAGATAATGTGAATGAAGTAATGACTCTGTTGGCCCCAAGTATTTTTGATAAGGGCTTGGATATTCATTTGAATATCGATCCCAGAACGCCGGATGAATTGTTGGGCGATCCAGTGCGCCTGCGCCAAGTCATTATCAATTTAATCGGCAACGCCATGAAATTCACTAGAGACGGTTTTGTTCGACTTGATATTAAGTACTTGGGCAGTAATCAATTAGGCCACCACATTAAGTTTACAGTGACGGACTCAGGTATTGGTATTGATGATGAGGGCAAAAAGAAATTATTTGCGGCATTTGGTCAAGCAGATACCTCAACAACTCGAAACTTTGGTGGCACAGGACTTGGGTTAAATATATGCAAAAAATTAGTGGAGGCAATGAATGGTAATATTCACTTCTCCAGTCAATTTGGTGAAGGCAGCCAGTTTTATTTTGATGTTTATTTAAAAGAGAGCACGTCGAGCATCGGAAGTCCATTGCCGACTCAAGAGTTAGCGGGCAAAAAGCTGTTATATTTCGATACCTGCCCACAGGCCTACGTCGATATACAACAAACGTTGGTTGAATTGCCTGAGCTTGATTTGGTCACGTGTGATAAAGAAACAGAATTTAAAGCATTTTTGGCCGAGCGAACATTTGACATGGTGTTGATTGGACGTAAGACCGCGGCAAGTAACATTGGTGAATTGAAAAAATTAATTGAATTATCAGCCAAACATTGCAAGTACGTCTACACCATTATCAATAGTATTTCGCCAAACTTAAAAGAAGCCATTATTGGTTCCGGTGCTCGAGTATGTTTGAGTATGCCGGTTAACCATCGTAAGTTGATCAATATGTTGGCCGAGCCATACCAACAAGTAGAAATGCCAAGAGCCAACCAAAAAGGTAATTATAGTGGCGTTCGAGTTTTGGCCGTTGATGATACTGAAGCAAATTTAAAACTTTTATCTACCTTGTTATCGGAGATGTCGATCCAAGCAGATCTTGCCGACAACGGTTTAGAGGCACTGCGCAAAGCACAAAAACACAAATACGACATTATTTTTATGGATATTCAAATGCCGATTATGGATGGTGTTACGGCGTGTCGAAAAATTCGAGAGTCCTCGTTAAATGAAGAAACCCCCGTTATTTCAGTGACGGCTCACGCAGGCGCCGAAGAGCAAAAGGAGTTGATCGGCAGCGGGTTCTGCGGTTATTTGCCAAAACCCATTGATGAAGAAATGTTAAATCAAGTGATCCTAGAGAATTGTCCGGGGTGCCAATCCCAAATGATTTCGTTTAATGAGGCAACAGAAATAGTCTCGGAGCAAATACAGAATGGCAAATTGCCCAGCTATGACGAGTTACCAGAATTCGCTAGTCATTCTATGATCGATTGGCCATTGGCTTTAAGTCGAGCTGCAGGTAAACAAGAGCTTGCAATTGAAATGTTTACTATGCTGATTAGTAGTCTGCCGAAGGCGTTAGATAATATTAATCAAGGTGTGGAATCAGCCGACTGTGAGAGTTTGCTCGCTGAGGTGCACAAATTACATGGTGCTTGTTGTTATACTGGTGTGCCAAAACTTAAAGACTTGGTTGAGCTCATTGAAGTTGGATTGAAACAAGAAAACTGTATTGATGCGGTTGAACCAGAGTTACTGGAATTGATTGATAAAATAGAAGCACTAATAAGCGACAGTCAAGATTGGGATATGCACGCTTAGGTACTGTCTTTTTTATGCTGCATTAGACGACTTATTTTTTGTTTTAATGTGTCATCAGCGTTGTCGGCAATTGATTGTAAAATAGACAGTGCTTGCTCGGGAATATGCTTTTTCGGTTTACTTTTGTTTTGTTCTTTTTCGACTTGTTTAACCCGAGTTGCAGTTTGTGTGGTTTTAGGGCTGACTTTCATCTCAACCGTGACTAAGGCTGGGTCAAGCTTCGAACGTAATGCAGATAATATTTGTGATTGTTGCATTTTAAATCCGGTAGCAACAACCGCAGAGTGACTTTCAAAATAAACGATTGAGTTTTTATAGTTGCTAACCGTGACATTTTGCGCGATATTATCTCCTAAAATATCGGACAAGATGCGTTTAATTTTTACAAAAACGTCACTCTTTTGCCGATATCGATATAAACTATTAGTAGATTGATTACGGTCTAATAATTCACTGAGAGGTTTGGGTGTTTTCACCGAATACTCTTTTAACATTCTAGGTAGTAGCGAATGAGTTTAACACTTATTTACAAAGGAAAAAATGTTAGCTTTGATATGAGCCTTGCAAAAGCTCAGTGGCTGACAATTGCTACAGTACTAGTCGTGGCAACGGTTTGGTTGATTCGCGGCGCAGTAGGGCAAAGTGGTGATACTAACCACGTTAGGGAAAAACTCATAGAAGCACAGCAAGAATACAGCTCTGAAAAAGAACAACTCATTCATCTTAAACGACAAGCAGAACATCAACTTAGCGCATTAACGTTAAAACTTGGTGAAATAAAAGGTCAGGTCAATAGACTCGATGCATTTGCCTCACGTTTGGCGCAACAGGCGGAAATTCCTCACGAAGAGTTTAATTTCGAAAACGTGAATGTTGCTGGTGGCCCGGCCACTGTTAGTGCCGAAGATGTGTTGGCTGATGCTGACAACTTGTTTAACCAAATGGATGAAATGTTAGTCAAGTTAGACGGGCAAGAAAGAAAGATGGCAGTCCTTGAATCTATTCTAATGAATACCCATATCGAAGATGAGATATTTATATCTGGCCGTCCAATTAGCTCTGGTTGGTTGTCTTCTTATTATGGCGTGCGCAAAGACCCGTTTACTGGCATGCCCGCTATGCATAAAGGTTTGGACTTTGCTGGCGAAGAAGGTGCTGCAGTTGTTGCTACCGGCTCTGGAGTTGTTACTTGGGCGGATAGTCGATTTGGCTATGGTAACTTGGTTGAAATAGATCATGGTGACGGCGTTGTTACCCGATATGGTCACAACAAAGAGTTGTTAGTTGACGTTGGTGATATCGTTACCAAAGGACAAAAAATTAGTTTAATGGGCAGTACGGGACGTTCAACTGGTCCGCACGTTCATTACGAAGTATTAAAAAAAGGCAAGCAAATAGACCCATTGCCGTATGTATATCGAAAGGCTGATTAGGTATAATCAGGCATAATTGGTCACTTAATTGAATAATAAGTAAACAATCGGTCACTGACCGATTGTTTTATTTTAAGAACAAAAAGAAATAAGCGAAATTCATGTTTTCATCACTATTAACAAAACTGTTTGGCAGTAGTAACCAACGCACCATTAAGCAACTAAACAAAATTGTTGCCACTATCAATTCATTAGAACCGCAGTTTGAAAGTCTTTCAGATCAAGAGTTATCAGCAAAAACCGAAGAATTTAAAGGTCGTTTAGCTAATAATGAAACCTTAGATGACCTATTACCAGAAGCGTTTGCAACAGTTCGCGAAGCAAGTAAGCGTGTATACGGCATGCGTCACTTTGACGTGCAAATGATAGGCGGTATGGTACTAAACCAAGGTTCAATCGCTGAAATGCGTACGGGTGAAGGTAAAACATTAACTGCAACATTGCCTGCCTACTTGAACGCGTTAACTGGTGAAGGGGTTCATGTAATTACTGTTAACGACTACCTAGCGCGTCGTGATGCGGAAACAAACCGTGCCTTGTTCGAATTTTTAAACATGAGCGTAGGTTGTAATGTGCCAGGCATGGGACATGAGGAAAAGCGTCAAGCTTATAACGCTGATATTACTTACGGTACCAATAACGAATTTGGCTTTGATTATTTACGTGACAATATGGCGTTCCAAGCTGCAGAGAAAGTTCAGCGCAGCCGCCCGTTTGCCATTGTTGATGAAGTGGACTCCATCTTAATTGATGAAGCGCGTACACCGCTTATCATTTCAGGTCCTGCTGAAGACAGCTCAGAAATGTATTTGCAAATTAACGAAATTGTTCCACTCCTTGAACGTCAAGAAAAAGAAGACGAAGAGGGGGTAGAAAGTACTGGTGATTATACCGCCGACGAAAAATCAAAGCAGATTTATCTAACAGAGCGCGGTCAAATTCGCGTTGAAGAAATTTTGAAAGAAAAGGGGGTTGTCAAAGAGGACGACTCTTTGTACTCGGCGACAAATATTCCATTACTTCATAACGTGTATGCAGCTCTTCGCGCCCACGTTATGTACCAGAAAGACGTAGACTATATAGTTCAAAACGACCAAATCGTTATTATTGACGAACACACAGGCCGTACAATGGAAGGGCGTCGATGGTCAGAAGGTTTACACCAAGCGGTTGAAGCGAAAGAAGGGGTTCAAATTCAAAATGAAAACCAAACACTTGCTTCTATCACTTTCCAGAACTTCTTCCGTATGTACGATAAGCTGTCAGGTATGACAGGTACGGCCGATACCGAAGCATTTGAATTTCAACAAATTTACGGACTGGACACAGTCGTAATCCCAACGAACCGCCCAATGGTTCGTAATGATATGACTGACTTAGTTTATTTAACTCAGTTGGAAAAATATAAAGCGATCATCGAAGATATTAAAGATTGTCAAAAGCGCGGTCAGCCTGTGCTTGTTGGTACCGCATCGATTGAGTCGTCAGAAATCCTTTCTACTTTGCTTAAAAAAGAAAAAATTAAACATAACGTTCTGAACGCCAAACAACACGAAAAAGAAGCGCAAATTGTTGAAGATGCTGGTTTACCAGGCGCTGTTACAATTGCCACTAACATGGCAGGCCGCGGTACAGATATCGTGTTAGGTGGTAACTGGAACGCAGAAGTTGATCGTTTGAAAAACGCCACAGAGCAACAAATTGAACACATTAAATCTGAGTGGAAAAAGAGTAACGCTGCCGTTTTAGAATCCGGCGGCTTGCATATTATTGGTACTGAGCGTCACGAATCTCGTCGTATTGATAACCAGTTACGTGGTCGTTCTGGTCGTCAAGGTGATGCCGGTAGTTCACGCTTTTATCTTTCAATGGAAGACACCTTAATGCGCTTGTTTGCGTCTGACCGTGTGACTAACATGATGCGTAAGCTTGGTATGGAAGAAGGTGAGGCGATTGAACATCCTTGGGTGAATAAAGCCATTGAAAACGCACAGCGTAAAGTTGAAGCGCGCAACTTTGATATTCGTAAGCAATTGTTAGAATACGATGATGTTGCTAACGATCAGCGTAAAGTTATTTACTCGCAACGTGACCAATTGCTAGAAGAGGGTGATATTGGCGAAACAATCGAAAGCATTCGTCACGATGTTGTTGCTACAGTGCTTGACCAACATATTCCACCACAGTCTTTGGAAGAAATGTGGGATTTAGAAGGTCTTGAGGAGCGTTTGAAATCGGATTTCTCAGTCGATTTGCCACTTCGTAAATGGCTAGAAGAAGATAATAAGTTACACGAAGAAACGCTTAAACAAAAAGCCAGCGAAGCGATTGATCAAATGTACGCTGAAAAAGAGCAAATGGTGGGTGCTGAAGTATTACGCCATTTTGAAAAAGCCATCATGTTGCAAAGCTTAGATCAGCACTGGAAAGAGCATTTAGCGGCGATGGATCACTTACGTCAAGGTATTCACTTACGTGGCTACGCGCAAAAGAATCCAAAACAAGAATACAAGCGTGAGTCGTTTGAATTATTCTCGAATATGCTTGAAGTGTTAAAAGCGGAAGTGATTAAGATTTTATGTCGTGTTCAAGTGCGCGCAGAAGAAGACGTTGAAGCGGTAGAAGAGCAGCGCCGTAAACAAGAAGCTGCAGCACCAAAAGAATATCAGCATGAGTCGAGTAATCAGTTGGCTGAAGAAAAACCTGAATCGGTTATTCGCGATGCACCAAAAGTTGGTCGTAACGAACCTTGTCCATGTGGCTCAGGTAAAAAATACAAACAGTGCCACGGTAAGTTAAGTTAATCGACTTATAAGCGAACATAATAAAAAGCGGAAGGTGAACACTCACTTTCCGCTTTTATTGTTTTTCTTACAGTTAGAATTGCCCAATGACACTCAGTTGATAGGCATTTTCCGCATCCTCAACATCAAACGCAGTGATCCCAGCACGTAAAGCTAAGTTAGGCGTAAAGTAGTGTTTCATTGAAACACCGTAGGAAAACGATAAATCTGTTGCAAATGAAACGCTAGTTTGTGAACTAAAATAATATGAACCTGAATAGGTTGTTGAGTCACTTCTTTCATAGATATCATGTCGATAACCTAATCGAATGTAATTACCACTTTGTAACTGACCAAAATAGTCGGCTGAAATGGATTTACTGTTGAAATCACTGTCTGCATCTACTGTGAACCCAATATAATCACCATTACTATTCAACTCATGTGAATACTGAGCACTTACATTAAAAACACCGGTTTGATCACTAAAGGTAGTTTGCACTTTTAAATTATCGCCAAACAAATACCCTAAACCAATACTATTTGCATCGCCATCATCTGAGGTTACGTTGGAGAGCTCGGAGTTGAAACTTCTGCTGCTGTGACTTGCACTGACGATAAAGCTATCAACGAAGTACTCGCCACTTAAGTAGAGCGAATCTGATGAAGTGAAATCACTTTCGCTCTTTCTATAACTAACGGAAATGCGAGAGTCTGTGTCCAGATAGCCAAACTCATCCCAAACTCCGATGGAGTTTTGGTCGGCAAAGAAGTGCTTTAAGTTAAAGCCTGTCGATGATAAATCGTCTCTGCTGAAGTAGCTAGCCGAGGCAAACGTTGTCACAGGCTCATTAGCAAAAGTGGTTGCGGATAATAAAAGTATAGGAAGTAAACGTTTCTTCATCCCTAAAGTCCTTGTCTATATTGATTAAAAAAATACTATTTTTTGTTACCTAACAGGTAGAGTATCTAATTCATATTAAGTTCCGTCAAAGTTAGTTTCTTTTAAAATCAATAGGTTAAACCGTTACATTCAGTTAAGAATTTCTTATGCAGATTATCTTTCACATTCCCTCGTAGCTTGATATAAACTCGCGAATTATTTTATTTACTTTGAGTCTCTTAACATTATGAAAAAAAGTATTAACGTTGCAGCAGCGATTATTTATGTTGATGGTCAATTTTTACTGAGCAAACGCAAAGCCGAACAGCACCAAGGCAATAAATGGGAGTTTCCCGGTGGTAAAATCGATGGTGAAGAAAGTGTCGAGCAGGCCTTAGTACGAGAGCTGAAAGAAGAGCTTGGAATAACTGTTAATCAACAACAACCTTTCATAAGCTTAGAGTTTGAATATCCGGAAAAACATGTGAGTTTGCACTTTCAGCTAGTGACCCAATTTATGGGGCAAGAATCGGGTAAAGAAGGGCAATTGGTGCAGTGGTTTAATCACGATGAAATCCAAACGCTAGAATTCCCCGACGCTAATCTACCAGTTTTAGAAAAAATTAAGACTTTACGATAATAATAAATAAAATCGTACTAACGTTTAACGCGCAAATTTGCTACACTCCGCCGTCGTTTTTACAAATATTTTTAGGCTCTATTAATTAATGTTTGAAGTAAATCCTGTATTAACCCAGTTGTCAGATATTCGAAGCAGAACGGATGTTCTTCGGGGGTATCTTTGACTACGATTCACGTAGAGAAAGACTGGAAGAAGTTGTTGGGGAATTAGAAGATTCAGAAGTTTGGAACGATCCTGAAAAAGCACAAGCTTTAGGTAAAGAGCGTGCAAGTTTGGAAGGGATTGTTGATACAATCGACAACTTAAATCAGGGGTGTGAAGACGTTGAAGGTTTGATTGAACTAGCGCAAGAGGCGGAAGATCAAGACACATTTGACGAAGCAGTTGCTGAGCTACAAGGTTTAGAATTACAACTGGAAAAGTTAGAGTTTCGCCGCATGTTTTCAGGCGATCATGACAACAGCGATGCTTATATTGACCTGCAGTCTGGCTCGGGCGGTACTGAAGCACAAGACTGGTGTAATATGCTGTTGCGTATGTATTTGCGTTGGGCGGAAGCGAAAGGCTTTAAAGCTGAGTTGATTGAAGTTACCGCCGGTGATGTGGCCGGTATTAAAGGTGCGACAATTAGGGTTTCTGGTGAGTATGCATTTGGCTGGTGTCGAACAGAAACCGGTGTGCATCGTTTGGTTCGAAAATCACCGTTTGACTCGAGTGGTAAACGTCACACGTCATTTGCATCAGCGTTTGTTTATCCTGAAGTAGACGACAATATTGAAATAGACATTAATCCATCGGATTTAAAAATTGATACTTACCGTGCATCGGGTGCCGGTGGTCAGCACGTAAATACGACAGACTCGGCGGTACGTATTACGCACGTACCAACCAACACCGTGGTTCAGTGTCAGAACGAACGTTCGCAACATAAAAACAAAGACCAAGCAATGAAACAGCTAAAAGCGAAATTGTTTGAGCTTGAAATGTTAAAACAAAACGCCGAGAAACAAGCAGCTGAGAACGCAAAATCGGACATAGGTTGGGGCAGTCAAATTCGCTCTTATGTGTTAGATGATTCGCGCATTAAAGATTTAAGAACGGGTGTTGAAAATCGCAATACTCAAGCCGTGTTAGATGGCGATTTAGATAAGTTTATAGAGGCCTCACTTAAAGCGGGCTTATAAAATACGTCCTACTTTTTGCCTAACGGCATTGTTAGACAAAAATTAGTTAGTATTTACTTGGTAAAAAACAAAATTAGTTAACAATTGAATTACATTGAGAAAATAAATGACAGATCAAATTCAAGATGAAAACAAGTTGATTGCAGAACGTCGCGCGAAATTAGAGAACATTCGTGAAAACTGCAACGCCAATGGTCACCCTAATACGTTCCGCCGCGAACATTACACGGCGGATCTGCAAGCTGAATTTGGTGAAAAATCGAAAGAAGAATTAGAAGCACTCGATCATAAAGTTAGTGTAGCTGGTCGTATTATGGCGAAACGTGGTCCGTTTTTGGTTTTACAAGATATGGCCGGACGCATTCAGTCATACGCGTCAAAAGATGTGCAAAAAGACATCAAAGCTAAATACGGACAGTTAGATATCGGTGATATTATCGGTGTATCAGGTGCGTTACATAAGTCTGGTAAAGGTGACTTATACGTAGATATGGCACAATACGAATTGTTAACCAAATCACTGCGCCCATTACCAGAGAAGTTCCACGGTTTAACTGACCAAGAAGCAAAGTATCGTCAGCGTTATGTGGACTTGATCACTAACCAAGATACTCGCAACACTTTCCATGTTCGTTCTAAGGTTGTATCTGGAATTCGTAAGTTCTTGGAAGAGCGCAACTTCATGGAAGTTGAAACGCCAATGTTACAGGTTATTCCTGGCGGCGCATCAGCGCGTCCCTTCATTACACATCACAATGCGATGAGTCGCGACATGTATCTTCGTATTGCGCCAGAGCTTTATCTTAAGCGTTTGGTTGTTGGTGGCTTTGAACGTGTGTTCGAAATTAACCGTAACTTCCGTAATGAAGGCTTGTCTACTCGTCATAACCCAGAATTCACTATGATTGAATTCTACCAAGCGTATGCCGATTACAACGATTTAATGGACTTAACCGAAGAAATGTTAAGAACTTTGGCAAACGACGTATTAGGCACACCCATTGTGACCAATACCGTTAAAAATGCTGAAGGGGAAGTGGTTGAAACTAAAGAGTATGATTTTGGTAAACCATTCACGCGTTTGTCTATGTCTGATGCGGTTTTACAGTATTACGATGAAGCCGCAAACAACCCTGAATGGAAAGCAGCGATTCAAGATCCAGAAAACAATCTTGAAACGCTAAAAGTGATTGCAAAAGCACTTCACATTAAAGAGCCAGAAGTTGACGGTATTTGGGGCGCTGGTAAGTATCTGTGTGAAATCTTTGAAGCGACAGCGGAAGAACAACTTGATCAACCAACTTTCATTACAGCATACCCGTGGGAAGTTTCACCACTAGCTCGTCGTAACGATGAAAACCCTTTCATCACTGACCGTTTCGAGTTCTTTGTTGGTGGCCGTGAACTAGCAAATGGCTTTTCTGAGCTTAATGACGCAGAAGACCAAGCTGCGCGTTTCCGTAAGCAAGTGGAAGAAAAAGACGCTGGTGACGATGAAGCGATGCACTTTGACGATGACTATATTCAAGCGCTTGAGTTTGGCTTACCGCCAACAGCGGGTGAAGGTATTGGTATCGACCGCTTAGTCATGTTGTTCACTGATTCACCAACAATTAAAGACG
>JABXID010000256.1 GCA_013373245.1 Gammaproteobacteria bacterium | reverse complement strand
GCGTTGTATTTCCATGTCCTAAATTATTTTTGTCCACTTTTAAGTTGGATAAAGGCGGATTAAGTAGTCTTCAATTGATAGGCAAATAGGTTTGGGCAACTGACATTTGAAAACTTTATATATTGCCTTTCGGGAGGTGGTTACCTGAATTCTCTTCATCAAAAAACTCTTTTAGTTTTATTTTTTCTTTATTAAATAGTGTTCTGTGATCTTCACCTAATATCTCTGAGAATAATTCAAGCAAAATTAACTGATGAACTGCCAAATTTGTATATAACGACAAAGCCTTCACAATTGATTTGATAATTTATATCTAGTCGTCACAGCTAGGTGTAACAAATGAAGAAAATTTTAATTTTATTGACATCATTGTTTATTGTCACAGGATGCAAACAAAGCCACTTGGACATATTTCCTGAACTTACAGATGAAAAGTTAATGGTTCAAAAACTTTCCGTTAAGCAAATGCAAGCAGATATAGACGCGTTTCTCGAAGGAGCGCTTGAGCGCCATCCTGATATTGAAACATATGCGAATTTGACTGAGTTGACAGAGCAAGCGGAACGGCTTAAGAAAAGTATCAACACTCCCCTTAATCGAATGGAATTTTATCGAGTTGTTGGTAAGTTAACCCCGTACTTTAAGGATGGGCATTCTTTTCTTATTTGGCCATATCAAGAGTTAAGTCAGGCTCGAGAATCTGGTCAAAAAACATTTCCATTTGACATTCGGGTCACAAATAACGATCGCTTAATACTAAAAAACGCATACACTCATGGTGAGTATAATATCCCTGTGTTTACCGAGGTTTTATCAATTAATGGAGTTCCAAGTAAGACCATATTAGAAAATTTAATGCAATATGCAGGTGGGGAAACCGCTCTTTTACGTAAACACGCTGTTGCTTTGCGCTTTGGCATAGCACTTTGGGCTGGTTATGGTTGGCTGGACAATTTCAAAGTAGAGTTGTTATTACCACAAGGAAAGCAAGAGCTAACGGTAAACAGGGAGGGGAGTTGGCCTAAAGTGGATGAGACAGCGCAAGGTTTCGTTGCCAGTCATTCGACTAAAGATCACTATTATAAACAGTTGTCAGATGGCATTGGGTTTATATATTTGTCGCATTTCGATGTAAATCCTGATGAATTTGAGGCTTTTATCGATGACACATTTGCGACAATCCGCCAGCAAGAGATAAAAACTCTTATAATAGATATACGTGACAATCCAGGTGGTAATACAGACACAGTTACTTATTTGGCAAGACAGCTAGCCGATAAACCTTTTCGCTTAATTTCTAAATTGAAAGAAAAGCTAAACGAAGAAAACCGAGGTTTGTTTAACTATAAAGGTAAACTGGGTGAGGTTTTAATTTCAGATTGGGATGAATGGGAGTCACCAGTGAATGAAGAAAAGCGGTTTTCAGGGGATACATATTTATTAATTGGTCCTGTAACGTACTCAGCGTCCATTGTTTTGGCTACGACACTCAAGGATAACAAAATGGCAACATTAGTGGGTGAAACAACGGGCGGATATGCTAATCAATCAGCACAAGGCAATTTATTCAATCTTCCTAACTCTGAATTACGAGCCTATATAACTACGAGAATGTTAGTAAGGCCAAGTGGTGACGTATCTCGTCATGGTGTCGTCCCTCACTATAATATTGACGACTACAATCTAGAGTTTTGCGAATATTCACCTGAGAATGCAGTAAACAGGTTAGGTATTGACGATCAAAATGATAGGGCACTTAAGCTAATTAATTTGTTATTAAGTGGTGTAGTTGAGCATTGTAAAAAGGACTAATAAAGCTATGGTGGATCACAATAGTTCAGTATTAGTAGTTGAAGATAATCAGGATATTGCTATTCAACTGTGTGACTTTCTTGAGAATAAGGGATTCGTTGTTGATTATGCTGCCACAGGTGATCACGCTATTCGTTTAGCGTTGGAGCATCATTATGATGTTATTATTTTAGATCTGATGCTGCCGGATATTGACGGTACTCAAGTATGTGAAAAAATTAAGAAATCGTGTGATACAGCCTTGCCTATACTTATGCTAACAGCTCGTGACAGTATTGAGCATAAAGTCGAAGGATTTGGCGTTGGCGCAGATGACTATTTAACTAAACCTTATATACTTGAAGAAGTTTACTTACGCTGTATTGCGTTGACTAGACGCCATCGTTTACACAAGTCTAAAGTTATGGAAGTGGGTGATTTAAAAATCGATGTTAGAGCTAATGAAGTGGAGCGTCAAGGTCAGGCCATCAGTCTGTCAGCAAAAGACTTTCAAATTTTGTCTTTGTTAGCAGAAGCATATCCTAATGCGGTTAGTAAACGTCATATTCTAGAAAAAATATGGGGTACAGATGCGCCTGAAACAGATACGGTAAGAAGTCATATGTATACATTGCGAAATGCACTTGATAAACCGTTTGATACGGCAATGATAAAAACAGTTCATGGTATTGGTTTTAGACTTGTAGTTGAAGATTGACAGAGAAAAGCCATGAAGCCCATTACTAACTCACGTATATCCTATGCGATATCCAAACTCGTATTTTTCATTACGCTAACTTTAACCTCGCTATATGGTATTTTTGTTTTGGGTTATTCTTGGGTGATTGAAGATAATATTTTTAATCGATTAGTGGCTCAGCAAGTTAATTCGATAAAAGTAAATTATCAAAATACAGGCGATGTAAGTGTTTCAAAGAGTCATATTTATCAACTCTTCAAGGGCTGGCAGCACGTACCGAAAGGTATATGGCAAACCTTTGAACAAGAACCCAATCGTGTTGAATACTCACTTGAAAATGGCAAAACCTATCATTTGGCGCGATTTTATATCGAGGGTGAAGAATATGTATTGTTAGCTGATGTAGAGGGGTTTGAAGTCAGCCGAGACTACCTAACAGGTATTCTTATTTGGCTATTTGGCTTTAGTATTGCCTCCTGCGTATTGGTAGCCCTTATTGGTTGGAGAATGGGGCGAAAAATAGCGATACCAATAGAAGAGTTAGCAGGAAGAGTAAAAGACTTAAAGGCAAGTGATTTAACCTCTTTAAATCAACTAGTAACCCAAATGCCTAATAATGAAATCAAGGCATTGGCCGAAGCCATCGATCACAGTTTTACTCAACTTAATGAAGCGTTAACACGCGAAGTCCATTTTACAAAAGATATCAGTCACGAAATTAGAACGCCAATAAGCGTGATACAAAATGCACTAAGTCAAGGTGCTATGGATATGACTGGGAAATTAATGAAAAATGACCCAATATGCTTTTCAGCACAATCAGTAAAACAAATGCGAAGTGCTGCAGGTAAGCTTACTCAAATTACTCATGTGCTACTTGCGTTGGCTAGAAATGAATCATCAATGACTCATGATGTTTCGTTAAACCAAATTATCGAACATTGCGTGCTAAATCATTTTGGATTAAACCACACACCTAACGGTTCGTTACTCCAGCTTGATATCAATATGCCTAAAGGTGAGGTGGTGATTAACGCAAATAAAAATCTTTTGGAAATTTTAATTAACAATTTACTGTCGAATGTGGTTTCGCACGCCAGTGGAAAATCGGTTGAACTGTTACTGCAAGATAACAGTATTAAGTTAACAAACGAATTTAGCATATCTTTGCCTGAAAAATTTAGGAACAGCGGTATAAAAGCTCAAACTAGTGAAGGTATAGGCCAAGGGTTAAGTTTAATTGAACGGATCTGTGATGCTTGTGGCTGGGAGTTAGATCTTGAAATAAACACAGAACAAAAACTTTTTTCAGTAGTCGTTGTCTTTAAATAATATGTTAATATCGCATGCAATTGAATCCGTTGGCGATAAAAGAATCCTTCTATGAACTTCGGTTTTCTTAACTTATTGATAACAAAAAAGTAACCGTCGATAGCTGCATGATTTTTAGTTTTAATGAATTTGAATTTGATAGTGAACAATGCCTATTGAGTAAGGCTGGGAAGGTAGTTCAATTAAGTGAAAAACCAGCGCTATTATTACGTCTCTTCCTATTAGAATCTAATAAAATACACTCAAAAGCTGTTTTGTTAGAAATGATATGGCCTGATAGAGTAGTAACTGAGCAGGTTGTTTTTCAAAATATTAGTTACTTGAGAGCCTTGTTTGGCGACGATGCAATAAAAACGTATCCCAAAAAAGGCTACCAATGGCAATTACCAAATGAGGTGATAGACAAAAGCAGTGATGGAGCTCTACTTGAAAAGCTTACTTTAATACCTCATGCAGCAGTCAAGAAACACTTGCCAAGCTTTTTCCAATTCAACAATCGGCACTTACTCAGCACGTTATTAATTATCTTACTCTGTATAGCACTGCTGTGGTCCTTTCTAAAAAGCCAAATCCCAGAAGTTGAAAACGAGACAAACTCAAATACTTTAGTAACGCTTTTTAAAGTTGAGCAAACGGGCAGTTATAAAGGGAGTAGCCAACTTTCCATTAAGGCACAAACGGTATTTGATGCACCATACGAAGCTTGGAATTCCAATACAAACGGTCAGAATAATTGGCTTGTAGCGACCAAGTTCTATGAAATAGAGCAGGGCGTAGTGTTAAGATTCCACATTCAAGGGGCTGAACGAGGATGGCAGGACTACTTGCTAGGAGATAGTAAAAAAGAAGTGCTATTACTACTCGAGCAACTGCTGTTTACTCTGTCTTCAACAAATTATTTTACGGTTCCTTTAGAGCATACGGCACGCGCTGAGCTCATTTTATTAAGTAATGAATTGCCTCAAAGTGAGATTCTATTTAACCAGTTAATAAAGACTAATTTCGCTCTTAACGAGTTTGATAGAGCGGCGATACTCATTGAGCAACAATTGCATAAACCCACGTCAGATTTACAAATTGGTTTATTACACTTATTAAAAGCAAATATTTATTTGTGGAATAACAAAGCGCAAATAGCAGGAGATAGCCTATTTAAAGCACTCTCTAAATTCCGGTCGTTAGGCTTGTTACATTTAGAAGCTAAAGCCCTAATAGAACAAGGGTGGTATTACCTAGCAACACAGCAATTTCGTAACGGGATACAAATTCTAAATCAAGCCGCTAGCATAGCCAGAACGGCGCATGAGCCTTTATTAGAAGTGACAGCACATTTGAATCAAGCGTTTATGGCGTCAAAAGCGGGTCAGGTTGAACTCTCACATGCGCAAATAGGATTAGCCAAAGAGCTGATTGCTTTACACAAACTAGACAGTGTTCATCAAATACAAGTTCTAAATAATGCAATCTGGCTTGCATCATCAGTAGAAGAAAAGCTTAGTTACAACAAGGATATATTGTTGATGCCTTATTCGCAGCAATACGGACGATACTTTTATGCCGCAGCTAAAATGGTTCGAGATTACTACATTGAGAAACAACAATGGAGCGCTGCGACAGAATCAATAATGCCTTGGCAGCGAGAATCCTTTCAATTGCTCAGCCAAGCATATGTAAGCTTTGCTCAAAGTAATAATGAAAAAGGCTGGGTAGAGGCAGAAGGTGCGTTTAGACTAGCCCAAGTTAATCATTATAAATCTGATGCACTAGATGCTGCGCTTCTTATGTTACAAGCCGGTGGTAGCAGTGAAAAAAATACCGCAAAAATACACATAGCTTATATCAAGCAAAATGCCACTAATCGTTGGCTCAACCAAAATATGATAGCTTGGCAAAAAATTAACGAAGGCCACCACTAGGTAACCTTCATTAACTTTAATATTCAGTAGAGTGAATTAGTTAACCATTAAAGGTGGTCATTAATATCAGTAAATTTAAGCCAACCTAAACCCCAACGATCAAACTTATCTCTCATTACTGTTATTTCAAGTGGCTTTTCGCCGGCTTCTAAGTAAACTTTATGTCGAGTAGAGATTTTGTCATCTATGCTGGTGTCAAAATCTATGGAGCCCACTAAACGATTTTCTTGCCATAATTTAAAAAACACTCCTTCATGAAACGTTCTTCCAGAGTAATTTAATTGGTACCAACCTGACTTTTTTATATTTACTTTAAAAGTCGCACTAACCTCTGTTTTATCAGAGTTTTTGTTTGTCTTAAATAAACTATAAGCCTCAGGCAACTTATCCTTCGCCTCAAAATGATACATGCGGACATTGACTAACTCGGTGGCGTGTTGCATGTCAAATTGACCAGGTATTTCAACGACTTTTGGGGCAACGATATTAACCGCAGGTTTGCTCGGTAAGCTAGGAGTTTGGTTTGCTATAGCCAAAACTCTAAAGCTTCCTCCTTCCGCAGGTAGATTGACATTTATGCTGTTTTTTTCTGCAGGCACTGTCTGAACTTTTTTATAGTGATTGCTATACAGTCCGGCGTATAAATGAGCTGTTGAGGAAATAGAGCGATAAATATCGTAACCGGTAATGCGATTATCTTCGCTGGGTTGCCAACTGAGATTAAATGTTTGCTTTGCTACTTTTACAACGTTAACGTTTTTTGGAGCGTCAAGCAGTTTGTTACGATTGGTTAAATGCTTCGACTGTTCACTTTTGAGTTGCGCCTCGAATAGGTCTGAAGAGGGGCTGCTTGTTTTCTCATGACCACTGACGGCTAGTCGGAACCCTTGACCTGTACTCACGTTCCAACCAGTTCGTTTAAAGCGGCCTCTTGTTGATGTAGGAGCTGCTGGGTAGTGCCAGTTTCCACCTCGATGCACAATAAATTCGCAATTGTCTTTAGTTGCTTCCTTGTGATCTTGGTAGCCATTTGCTGAATAACAAGAGTTTACAAACTCTGAAACGTTTCCGAGCATATCATATAGACCAAAAGGATTAGGTCGATATAATCCGACAATAGAATTGTAAGCTTCACTATCATCACAGTTAACCACCCCAATCCAACCTATATTACTTAGTCCATATTGTTGATTGTTTGTATGTTCACCGGTCTCATCAGCAAAATTACCATACTTGCATGCTTGTGACATTGTGGGATCATCACCCCAAAAGTAACGGGTAGTTGTGTTTGCTTTTGCTGCATACTCCCATTCTTGTTCTGTGGGCAGGCGATACTTTATTCCGGTTTTTATACTCAGCCACTGAGCATAGTCATCAGCATCTTGCCAACTGATACATACGACAGGTTGATAATCACTATAAGTATACCTATGCTTATTCCAACTTCCGCTACCTTGATAGGTAGGACCACGTAACCCTTCATTATCAATAAAATCATTGCATGTGGCTTCTCTAACAAAACCGGTATCTTCAGCAAATTTTTTAAATTCTGCCACGGTTACCAAGTATTTACTCATTTGAAAGGCATCGATAGAAACCGAATGAATAGGTGTTGTTGCAGGATCTCCGCCATCGGTTCCCATCATAAATGAACCGCCCGGGATATTAATCATAGGGGGAGCAATATACTCTGCTGCATGAAGAGTACTTAAGTAACTCGCTAATAAAAGCGAAATTCCGGTCGTTGTTTTTTTTCTGTTAAACATTTGAAGTCCTTAGGTTGTTTTTAGGCAACTTAAGGAAAATTAATTATATACTCTTAAAAAACATCAAAATTATTTCTAAAAATTTTATAAGTAATAATATCAATAGGTTATGGTTGTGTCGGTAGAGGTGTTTGCTGTCTTTGTGTGTTTATGAACGATAAAATATAAATGTTATTTTTACTGGGTCTTCACGAAATCGCGACAGCGTCTAACGTAATATTTTTCTCTTCACAGAGGAGATATACCATGAATAAAGTTTTTACACTTATACTTATTAGTATTGTTACATTATCGAACGTAATGTTTTCATCTTTTGTCCTTGCCGCGTCTGATTCAACGAGTGGCACCAAAAAAGTCGCTATGTTAATTTCAGGCTACGGAAGTGTCGATCCTGCATTGTCATATGATTTAGAAGAACTTGTGCAAAGTTACCTCATTTTCCATCGTAATGAGGTACAAGTCGACATAGTGTCTCCTAAAGGCGGTGCGGTACTGGTTAAGAATAATAAAGATAATAATCCAGTAATTGCTCACTTTAAACAAAACACAAATGGCCTTAATAAACTGGCGAATACCTTATCCGCTGTGCAAGCCAGTAAAAATAAATACGATGCGCTCTTTATTGTTGGTGGTGACGGTGCAGTATTTGACTTACCTTTTGACCAAGACACACAACAATGGATCACATCTTTTGCTCTGGTAAATGCACCTATTGCTGCGGTATGCCATGGGCCAGCAGCACTCATTGATATCAAGCTTAAGGATGGCAGCTATTTTGTCGCCAATAAATTAGTCAACAGTTTTACTGCTATTGAAGATCATGCTTTTAAGAAAGAAAACATAGATAAATACCCTGTGATTGTGCAAACCGAGCTTGAGAAACGAGGCGCTAAGTTTGTATCAAACAGTCCGATGCTGCCGTTTGTTCAGCGAGATGGAAACTTAATAACCGCACAAAATCCGACGTCTGTCGCTAAAGCAGCAGAGGCTCTTGTTGTTGAGCTAGGTTTAAAGCCAGTTGAGCGAAAAGCATTTAAAGATGAAGCGTCTATGGATTTAATTGCAAGGGCTCGTAGTATGGGGGGATCACAAATAGATATTGCTATGAGTCAAGCACCAGAAAGTTACGATATGATGTATATGGCGCTATACGGCCTATACGCTTATAAGCTCGCTAATTCGGAAAGTGAGAAAAACCTAGAGTTACGACTAATGGAAAAAATAGGTGAATATTTCAGGCATCCACAATATGCCATTCATATGATCAATACTTATTTAGAACGTGGTAACAAACTAAAAGCTCGACATCACTTTATAAAAGCACAACAGCAATTTACTGACTTTTCTTTACCTGAAGCGTTAGTTGAGAAACTAAAAAGCTAAACTAAATATTCACTGAGTCTATACAAGCGCAGACTTTACAACGCGTCTGCGCTAATCTATTAGGCATAACAGACTGTAAATAACCTAATCTCAAAATGAACTTTTCAAGTCAATTATTATTCTTTTTTAGTGCGCTGGGCGCATTCAATGGCCTATTACTATCAGCCTACCTATTCTTCTCTAATCCTTCTACGACACAACGTCGTTTACTTTCTTTACTGATGCTTGCCCTAAGCTTAAGAGTTTCAAAGTCTGTTTGGTTTTATTTTGACGCAAGTATTGGTAAACACTTCCTTCAAATAGGGCTTTCAGCTTGCTTTTTAATTGGGCCTATTTTGTATTTATATGTTGTAAGTAACGTACATCGATTATCTGACTTGCGCTTAAAATGGACTTGGCATTTAGCAGGAGTAATATCACTTACCGTGATTGTTGGAATATTATTCCCATATAAATCAAATACTGAGTTGTGGGGGGGATTTTATCAATTTATTAATTGGACTTGGGGGGGATATATTGTTTTAGCAGGATTATTAATGTTTCCAAAAGTGGTTGTTTGGCTAGAGGGGAGTAACGAACTAAATAAAGATGAACTTCTTTGCGCAAACATTTACATTGGCACCACATTAATTTGGCTCGCTTATTTTACAGCTACATACACTTCTTACATCGTTGGAGCTTTATCGTTTTCTTTTATTTTATACATATCAATATTGATTCGACTCTTTTCTGAAAAGAAGAACAACTCGAAACAGCCGTATGCCAACAAAAAAATTGAAGACTCGGTAGCTAATGAATTATATCAGTCACTTGATAAGATAATGTCCGAACAAAAGTTATATAAACAGGCAAATATAACCTTACCATTGTTGGCAAAACGCCTTAGAGTTTCAACACCAGTGCTGTCACAGTTTCTAAATGATAACTTAAAAATGTCTTTTTCAAATTACCTTAATGAGTGGCGAATTCAAGAAGCTAAACGGTTATTGGTGCAATCACCAAATATGACTATGGACTTAGTTGCCGAAGCATGTGGCTATAACTCGCAGTCGACATTTTATTCTGCGTTTAAAAAAATGGAGAATATTACTCCTGCAAAATACCGGAATCAAAAAACATAAAACCTGCGGTCAGGTGCTGATTTCATCCCAATTTATAATTCCGTAGTACTAAATTATATAACTTGAATGCTAATTTTTTGTTTTTCCTTAATCTTGATATCAAGTTCAATCACACAACTTGTGTCACAAATAATTTAAGGAATATCATGAAATACTATCTGGTTATTTTGCTTACTTTTATCACTTTAGGAAGTAACGCAAAAGAAAATGAAATTGGGTTAATTCAACAAACACTAACTCATTATATTGAGGGCACGTCATACAATGACCAGGCACAAATAAAAGCCGCATTTGCTGATAACGCTGAGCTTTTGCTGGATAAAAAAGGACAGGACTTCGTATCTGTTCCAGCTATTGAATACGCTACTTGGTTCAAGGAAAAAAACAAAGGAAAATTTAATGGTCGCATTGGTGAAATTCGCTCCATTGAAGTTGATGGGGCAGTCGCATCGGCAAAAGTTGAAATCCTCATGCCAAACAAAAACAAACGTTTTGTTGATTTGTTCTTGTTAAAAAAACTAGAGTCTGGCTGGAAAATTATTAGCAAAACAGCGGTAGCTGAAGATAGTGAGCGTAATGGCGAACGAATTTTATTCATTGTCTCTAATGCTCACTTTCATGGCGACTCCAAACTGCCTGCTGGGGTAAGTTTTGGAGAAATTGTTAAAGCGTATGACACGTTTACAGAAGCAGGCTATACCGTTGACTTTATGAGTCCAGAAGGTGGAGCTATACCACTTTCTTACGTCAATACCTCAGTTCCAGTGCACAAAAAGTACCTATATAACAGCGATTTTATGTATGCAATTGGTAATACCAAAACACCTGATGAGATTGAGCCTTCCAAATATAAAGCTGTCCATTATGTAGGGGGAACCAACGCTATGTACGGTGTAGCTGAAAACAAACGCATTCAGCAAATTTCGATGGAAATTTACGAGCAGCATGGCGGTATCATTTCTTCTGTTTGTCATGGCACCGCAGGTATTGTCAATTTGAAGTTAGAGAACGGTGAATACTTAGTTAAAGGAAGAAGAATTAGTGGTTACCCGGAGTCATACGAAAATCAAAATAAAGCCTACTTTCAAGAATTTCCATTCCTGATCCAGCACACAATCGAACAAAGAGGGGGGCAGTTCCTTCATTCAGAACGTAACGTGGCTCATGTTGAAGTCGACGGACGAATAATCACTGGACAAAATCATTTGTCTTCACCGCTGGTAGCCGAAAAAATGGTTGAGATATTACAAGCTCTAAAATAATCACTAAAGAATGAATATTTAGTCCGATATCATTTTATAAAAGCCTAATAGCAACTTACCGACTTTTCATTACCTGAAGCGTTAGTTGAGAAACTAAAAAGCTAAACTAAATATTCACTGAGTATTTACAAGCGCAGACTCTACTACATGTCTGCGCGACCTTCTTTTTTAAAAAATTCATGTTTATTTATAGGCAATTAAATCTTACTTTCTTAACTTAGCTAGTTTACTATGCATATATTCTAGAATTATGGAAATGATTGGGATCCTATGTATATACCCAAAAATATGGCTATAGAAGATGATAACGTTATCGAAGACTTTATTAATGAATTTGGTTTTGGCTTACTGGTATCTCCTGAGTTGGAAGCAACACACTTACCACTCGTATTTAAGCGCTCCTTTCAAGGTAAAGGTTATTTATATGGACACTTTGCTAAAGCCAATCCGCAATGGAAGGAACTGGCTGGAACTAGAGTGTTGGTTGTGTTTAATGGTCCACATGCCTACATATCCCCAACATGGTATGAAAGTAAACCCGCAGTACCGACATGGAATTACGCATCGGTACATTGCTATGGCAAGGTTGAACTGTTAAATGACTTTGAGACGGCAAAATCGATGGATGAATTGGTATCAAAATATGAACCAATACTCCATAAAAGGCAGGATATTATGCCTTCAGACTATAAACAAAAGCTGGCACAAGGTGTGGTCGGTTTCAAAATTTTGCTCGATGATATTCAAGCCAAAGAAAAACTTGGTCAGCACAGAAAAACAGCAGATCAGTCTGGCGTATATAGTGGCCTTAATAAAAGTGCTCACCTAGATGCCAAGTCACTTGCTAGGTATATGCAAAAACGCAAGGTAGGCACAGGCCTTTTACGTTAGTGTTTTCCTTAACAGTGAAGCTACATCAATTAGCGTTTTTACCTAAGGAGAAACTATACATAAAAATTTTTATGGCAGTTATTGTTTTATTAGTTTCAATTTCTGCTAAAGGGGCAGATGATTTTGATAAAGCAAAAGAAGATGCTCTCAAAAAAGTTAGCAATTAATGTTTTGCCCATTGGTAGGTAATTTTTTGTTTATATTGTAATTAAATTTTAGGAGGTTATATGGAGCTTAATCAGGTCACATTGCCCGTAAGGGACATGCGTGAAGCGGTACATTTTTATTTAACTTTAGGCTTTACCCAGATCGTCGATACGCCACACTATGCTCGCTTTACTTGTCCAGACGGAGATTCAACCTTTTCTCTGTCACTGCAAAGTGAAGACTATGAAAATCGTTCAGTTATTTATTTTGAGCATGAAGATCTTGAAGGACTATGTGATCAACTTAGTCAAAAAGGGATTTCCTTCGAGCAGCAGCCACAAGCTCAAAGGCACCTTTGGAAAGAAGCAATCTTGAGAGATCCATCTGGGAACAAAATAAAGCTTTATTGGGCCGGTGAAAATAGGTTAAATCCACCGTGGAAAGTAAATATAACGGCGTAAACTATGCGGGGTTAGGGGAACTTTTTGGAGTTCCTTTTTGTAGTATTAAGTATAGGAGAATTCTTCACATTTCGATAAGTGTGGAAATTTATTGATTGTTGTTTGAGACAAATGTATGCTCTGCGCCATGAAAATTGAAAAAGCGGCAGCTCAACTTGCTGAGTTAGGCCATGTTACAAGATTAGAAATTTACCGTATTTTGGTAAAAGCCGGTCGAACTGGAATGCCCGTTTCTGCTATTCAGGAACGGTTATCAATTCCTGCTTCTACCTTATCTCACCATATATCTCGATTAGTAAGAGTAGGGTTGCTTTTACAAACTCGAGAAGGTCGTGTACTTCGTTGTAACGCACAGTATAAAGAATTGAATACGCTAGTCGCATTTCTAACAGAAGAATGCTGTATAGAAAGCGACTAATTTTTTTAGTTAATATTTCTATATTTCTAGAAATGTAATATCAAGGGTGTAATTATGAAGACTTCAAATCAACTAAATGAAGCAGTGAGTTTTTTTATAAATACTATGGCTGAATTAGCCATCTTATTTGTTTTGGTAAGTTTTGTGGTGAGTATCGTTAACCACTATTTACCGACAGAAAAAGTGAAGCAATTACTTTCAGGAAATAAAGGGTATACAACGGCAATCTCGTTGGGGGCGTTTACTCCGTTTTGTAGTTGCTCAACAATTCCCATGTTGATTGGCTTACTAAAAGCTCGCGCGCAATTTGGCCCAGTGATGGCATTCTTGTTCACTTCGCCATTACTTAATCCATTCATTGTTAGCTTATTTTGGGTAACTTTTGGTGCCCAAATTACTTTACTCTATTCTTTTTTTGCAATAGCAATGGCAGGGCTTGCGGGAACGTTACTACAGTATTTCCACTTCGAACAATATATTAAAACAGAGGTGTTTGAAAAAAGAGAGCAGTGCCAGACCTCGACATGTGATAATTCGGACAATAAATCAAGCAATAACATTGCATCTACATCATGTTGTTCATCAACACCGAAAAAAAGCAAGATTGGAATTGTTAATCAATTGCTCAAAGAAACATTTAATCAATTAAAAACCATGTTGCCTTATATGTTGGTAGGCGTCGCTGTCGGTGCTGTTCTGCATGGTTTTGTGCCAACAACGTTTTTCTCAGCAATTTCAAATTTGAGTATTGTATTTATCATACCGCTATCAGCGCTAATCGGTGTCTTTCTATATGTAAGAGCATCTACCATGCTTCCTATCGCAGCGTCTTTAGTTGGCAAGGGCATGAGTATCGGCTCTGTTATGTCACTTACTATAGCGGGGGCCGGCGCCAGTCTACCCGAAATGATTATGTTAAAGAGGTTGTTTCACTGGCAACTACTGGCAGCATTCATTCTTACTGTATTTGCAACAGCCTGTGTCAGTGGCTTTGCTATTGAATTGTTGATGTAGGAGCGAGTCATGATACAGATTAATCGAAATTTTTGTGGTGGTGCTATTGAGGTGATAGCAGCCGATAAAATCGACGACATTAAACTGAACATACCCAAGGATAATCAATCCTGCACCAGACAATGGTTTTATTTTGCCGTTGAGACTGACCAGCCTGAAACCCATGGTATAAAATTAGTTAATGCCGGGAAAGTTACTTTTGATAAAGCTTGGCAAGGCTACTGTGTGTTTGTTTCATACGATAACGATACGTGGTTTACCTTACCAACTACCTTTGATGGTAAGTCACTTGTTATCGAGCACAACTCGGTCGCATCAGTAACCTATTATGCTTACTTTGTTCCGTACTCACTTGAGCGACAACTAGCACTTGAAGAAAGGCTATCGCAAAACAAGCATTTTGAACTCAGCAATATTGCTACAACCTTAAATGGTAATCAGGTGACAATGTTTTCGATAGGTGACATGCAAGCGCATAAAAAGAATGTTTGGCTGATTGCCAGGCAGCATCCTGGTGAGAGCATGGCTCAATGGATCAGCGAGGGGATAGTTAATGAACTTAGCGATATTGAGAGGCATCAAGGTCTATTTGATAACGTGAACGTATTCGTGGTGATGAACATGAACCCTGACGGCAGCCAAATAGGGAATCATAGAACAAATGCCCAGGGTAAAAACTTAAACCGATGTTGGTCTGAGCCAAGTGCATTAGAATGCCCTGAAGTGTTTTCGGTACAAAGGGAAATGAAGGAAAAAGGAGTTGATTTCTTTATTGATATCCATGGAGACGAGACTATCCCTTATAACTTTATTATGAATAATAGCCGTGATGATGTTGGTGCGCTATTCAAACGAAAGTTAGCCGATAAAGACCCTCGCTTTCAACTCAAATATGATTACGCTACTTATCAAAATTCGTGCTCTAGTGCATGTGGAGTATCGAGTTGTGGAGCAGGAAAAACGGCAACAGCGTTCATTTCTGAAACGTTTGAAGCAACGTCATTATTGCTCGAAGCATCGTTCAAACCATTAAAAAATCGCCCTGATACTGAGTGTTGGAACCATACTTCATGCACTGAACTAGGTCATAACATTGCAAGGGTACTTAGTAACCTTTTTACAGGGCTTGACAAGTAAGCATCAATCAACCTCACGTTAAATGCTACTCTGCGCCTAAAAGCGATACAGAGCAGAGGGAGGTTCGTGCTTTTAATGTCTTAGGTATATAAATGTGTTAAGGAGAGATGCAGATCCAGACGTTTCGATGGCAGGGCATTAGCGTTAAAAGCAGAAGAAGAAAACGCCTCTTTAAAATAATTGAATGGACTTTGTTAACATGAAACAGATATTCCAAATTCAGGAATTCAAGCAAAATAATTTTCAGCTTCTTTAGCTGGAAATTTTAGGTGACCTTGAGCTTTGGTTGAAAACGTCAATTTTGGTGCCTGAAGGTTCATAAAGTTGTTTTCCTGATTTATTACGTTTTACTTTAACAATAATTTCAGGAACCGTTCAAGGAAGTCGTAAACGTATATATTTCCATGATACTAGATTTTTCAAAATAATATGTTAGATTAGAATCATAGTCATGATTTCGTCAAGTAAGCTAAATGAAACAGTGAGCTTTTATGGCGCCATGGCTGAAGTCATTTTGGTTTGATAGATTTTGTGGTGAGTGTCGTTAACTGTGAGTCGCGGTCCGGGTTGGCGTGAACCACGAAACATTTGCGTTTTAAATAAAAAACTTTCAAACAATAAAATAGATAACCATTAAACTAACAACAAGGATTACTTATGAAATTTTTACTGGTGATATTTTCATTACTCTCTACAGCTCTAAGTGCTAAGGAAAGCCAAAATTTGACTGAGTTGGCAAATGACTACTTTGAAAAGATGGTGGCAACTCAAATGCCAAATGCTAACGAAAAAGATATTGAACGTTATTTAGCCTTGCTTATGGATGATGTTGGACACACACACTTGCCTTGGGATATAGATGATGAAAGGAATCCGGACGGGAAAAAACTGATGAAAGAAGGAATGAGCTTTTATCTTGGAACTCATTCTGCCTATAAAGCAGAGTTGCTTAATGTATACACGTTTAACGATTCGGCTGTAGCAATTAGATATCAAAAATGGAGTGAGGGAATTCATCCTCAAACAGGACAGCCCATAAAATCTCATAAAGTTTATTTAGAAGTATTAGAGCTAGAGGGTAATAAGATATCAGTCATTCGAAAGTATCATGAATAATGTTCAATTCCCCGCTCGTCTATAGTTGGTCGTAGGAAACAGTGTCGGCGTAATGCTGTGTTTGAAAGGTAGTTATAACTAATGGATCATGAAAATTATATTTTGCAGGCAATCACTTTGGCACAAGAGTCTAAAGCCAAGGGTAATTTACCTTATGCTTGTTGACTAGTTGATATGAAGGGAAATGTGATACTCAAAGCACACAATACAGTTTTAACAAAGGAAGACTTAATTGGACACGCAGAAGTCAACCTTATTCAAGAGGCCGCATATCATTATGATGTAGAGTTCTTAAAGACTTGCACTATATACACTAGTGATGAACCTTGTGCTATGTGCGCATCAGCAATTTATTGGGCTGGAATTAAGCGACTTGTTTTTGGATTAAGCAAGCAACGTTTTTATCAGGAATTCGGTAAACATAATCCTGACTGGACTTTTGAACTCTCCTCGATAGATGTCCTTTCTAAAGTTGCAGAGCGCATGTCACAGAAAATAGTTGCAGCGCGCAGAGCGCAATAATTACTGTAAATTATCTTTGCTTTCGTGAGTCAACGCGAAATGTATCTTGTATTTTTTAACACGACAAAATCTTCACAAGCAGTCGTTTAAGCTAGGTTTACCAGAGGTAATTGATGCTTTTTATTTATCAAAAGAGAAAACGAATGAAATATATCTTCCAAATCGTAATCGTAATTACGTCTTTAATCCTATCAAAAACGGCGACTGCTTCAAGTTGCGATTCAACCTGTCAATTAGCGCAAGTAAACGCTTATTTTGCCGCATTGGACAAGGTCAGTCGTAAAGGATCAAGTATTGAAGATATCGATGCACTATTAGCATTAACTCATGATGACGTTAGGTATATTCATGTCGAATACGAAGCTAACTTTGACAAAACATCATGGCGAAAAGCGTTAATTCGTAATTTAAAGCGAGGTGCCTATCAAAATACCGCCAAAAATGAGAAGCGTATTTTAAATAGCATCTATGGCAAGAACCATGTTGCTATCGAATATTCACATGGTGTCATTCAAGACAATGGTACTTGGCAGAAAACTGAACCGTTACTTGCTTTATTTGGCTTTACTGACGGCAAAATTTCTCTCGTAAAAGAGCTTTGGTGACTGTAATTAGCTTAGTGGCAGCGCGTTGATATCTCTACAAGCGACGTAACTAGAAAATATTATACTTAGTAGAAGGTGTGTAGTTTGAATGGTTTTAACGTGTTGTCACGTATCGTCATAGTGCTCTTGGTAACGCTGACCTTAGGTTTTTTAAATAATGCAAAGGCAAGTAACAAGCTGAATGAAGTAAGTTCAGAGGAGATGGCACATGTTATCAATGCGCTCAATAATAGCCTTAATGACAATTATATATTTCCTGAAGTATCAGAACAGGTGAAAAGGTACATAGATACTAAGCGTTCCAGTGGTGAGTATGATAAATATGTCAATGGCTTTGAGTTAGCTGAACAATTGACACGTGATATTCAAGACCTTAGTAAGGATAAGCATTTAAGAGTCTACTTTGATCCAATGACCGTCGAACAAATGGAGTCAACATTATTGGATAGTGAAAAACAACAATTAGAAACAGAAGAGTTGGAGCAGCAGAAGTCTCAAAACTTTGGTTTTAAAGAGGTGTCAATTTTAGCTGGGAATATTGGTTATATCGATCTCAGAAAGTTTGAATTTCCTGAGCATGCTGCACCCACACTGAAGGCTGCGCTAGATTTTGTTAAACATACTCATTCCTTAATTTTTGATCTTAGAAATAACGGGGGAGGCTCACCTTCGATGGTGCAGTTGATTATTAGTCATTTATTGGATGATGAACCCGTATTGCTAAATGATATTTACAAAAGAAACTTAGACCTAACTAAGCAGTATTGGAGTTTACCTTTCGTGCTCAGTGAGCGTCGTCCTAACGCTAATGTTTATGTGCTTACAAGTGGTAATACATTTTCTGCTGCTGAAGATTTTACTTATACACTTAAGCATCTAAAAAGAGCTACTATCATTGGAGAAACAACTGGGGGAGGAGCTCATGCAGGGGGAAAATTACCGATAACAGATAGATTTCTTGTATGGGTGCCGAATTCACGGACGATAAACCCAATTACTCAAACTAATTGGGAGGGCGTAGGGGTTAAGCCGCATATTGAAGTCGCTGCAAAAAAGGCTCTGGATAGGGCACATGTGGTAGCGCTAGAAGCGCAAATTAGCGAAGGCGTTGGTAACCTAGAGCTTAATCAATGGTATTTAGAACATAAACAAGCGCAACTTAATAACTACGTTATTTCTCGACAATTAAAGCAAAAATATGCCGGGAGTTATGGCATAAGGCGTTTAATTTTAGATGGCGATGATCTTTATTATCAGCGTAACAGAGGTAAAAAACTAAAGTTGACTGCTATGAACGACACCGTATTTATGGTTGAAGGAAAAGATCATTTTAGAATAAAGGTTATCGCCGATGGCGGAGAGGTTACTGCGATACAAGGACTAACAGACAGTGGTTCCATTAGCCAAAATGCCAGAGATGAACAGCAGGACTTATAGCTAAAATCATATAAAACAAGTTGCATTACAGTAACAGTAAAGTCTAAAGGAGACTTAAATGGATAATATATTACTGATAAGACCAGTTATCGCTTTGTTGTTATTGACAATAGTTGTGGCCTTTTCAATGATGTGGACGAGAGTTCTTGCAATGAAAAAGTACAAGATTGCACCAGAACGTGCTGAAGAGGCTAGCAACCTCAAAACCTTGTTACCAAGAAATGTAATGCGCATTTCTGATAATTATAACCATTTGCATGAACAGCCGATAGTGTTCTACGTGCTTTGTATACTCATCACAATATTGAACAAGCAAGATGACATTTATGCTTATTTAGCTTGGATATATGTGCTCTTAAGGGGAATGCATACGATCACTCAAATTTGTATTGGGGATGTGATGAAACGGTTTACTTTATTCTTGCTGTCATGGCTTGTATTGGGCGCAATAGCGATAAGGTTTATGATTCCAGTTTTCTCGACGCTGATATAAGCAGAACAAGGCGTGTATTTTTTAGACGGGACTTTCATCAATGAAGATTTATATTAGTTTAATCATTGTCATATTAATTAGTCTAAACCCGGCTGTTCAAGCTGTACCCAAGTTAAATACATACGAAATTGCTGAAATAGACTGGTGCCCGCAAATTTGTTCTAACAGTAACGAATATCGAGGTTATATCTCTGAAATACTCGATGAGGTAGTAAAAGGTGTTGATGGTCATTTTATTCACACAGAATATCCATGGAGCAGGGCGATAAAAAATGTTTTACAAGGAGTTTCTATTGCCTTATCCGCGCCCGCAAAAAATGAAGCTCCTAATTTGATATACCCGGCGGTTCCTATTGGTATACAAAAAATGTGTTTTTTTGTGAAAAAGGAAGCCAGTTGGCAATACACTGGCGTTAACTCACTTAAAGGTGTGGTAGTAGGTATAGCTTCAGATACGTCAATCGAAGAACTTAACTCATACGCGAAGCGATACCCTGAAAGTTTTCAGTACCAGCCTTATCATGAGCGCTTTATCGGTCAAAATGTTAAAAAGCTAAACAAAAATAGAATTGATACATTTATTTTTACACGGAATTCGACGATTTATGAGCTTAATAAACTTGGTATTGCTGATAAATATAAAATAGCGGGGTGTGTATCGTCGGCACCCGTTTATATTGCATTTTCTCCAGCCAAGTCTATGCGTAACATATCGATTGAGCTCTCCAAGTCTTTTGACCTACGTATGCTCCAGTTAATTCACAACAAGAAGGTTGATGAAATATTGAGTAAATATGATGTGGGTTTCAGCGCTAAAGAGTTACTTAAATATAAAACGAATAACTGATGTTCATATTACTTTTGTTACTGGTAATAGTTAGTAATGATGCTTTTGGTGAGCAATTGCGAAGCCTAGGTGTTATTGCGTCCGGGGATAGATTTAGCCTTGAATCAAAGCTTCTAAAGGTTTGATTATGGTATGTGCAAGTTTGTATAGGCAATTGAAAATGATAAAACTTGCTTGTAATTTTAGTTTCATGTGACGCGACCAAACTGTTTATACACACTATTCAGACGTTGTTTCTTTCGGAGTATCTGCTTAATGTCCACTTATAAGAAATTGATATCGTTATTCATCTTGACGACAGTCTTTGCTTTTTATGTTTCAAATGCTGATGCGATGGCTGAACTGGAGCTGATACAAGTGTTGAAAGATGATGTTAACGATGTCGATGGTTTAGGTAATCCTAGAAGCGTTAAAGTGCTTTCTGATAATTCTAAGGTTTTTGTGTCTAGTGGAGACGATAACGCTTTCGCTATTTTCAATTTAGACGATAATTTTAACCTTACATTCAACCAAGTATTTAAAAATTCTGATGAGAATATAAATGGACTTGAAGGCGCATCTGGTCTTACATATTTGGAACATGTAAATAAAGCAGTCGTTACAGGCTTTTATGATGGTGCTTTAACTATCTTCGCTAGTAAGAATAATAGTTATAGTTTAAAAAATACCATCAGCGACGGTCTTGGCTATAAACGAGTGTTTGATAGTGAGATACCTATTGGAAATCTTGATAGTCTCGGTCTGCTTGGTGCTTGGGATATAGTCAATACCTCTGATGAAAAGCAATTAATAGTTGCAAGTTATATGAGTAACGCCATTTCTATATTTGATATTACTCCAGATAAAGGAGTTACTTTTAATAGTACAGTTAAGAGTGCTTATCCATTTGAAGGGGATTTGGGGAACCCAATTAGCTTAGCATTATCTCCCTTAAGTGATGAACTTTATGTTTTAGGGTTTGAAAAACATCAATTAACTATCTTTGAAAGAAGTGAAAGGGGCGATTTACTCGTTAAGCAAGTTTTAAAAAACGGCAGTGATGGTGTAAATCAATTTATTAATCCTCAGAAGATTGTCGTTTCTCCCAACGGACAATTCTTATACATCGCTTGTGCAGGCAGTCATTCCATTGTCGTTTTTCATAAATTGGATAATGGCAAGTATGAATTCTTGCAGGCGATAAATAATTTGGATGTTGGCGGACAAGGCCTAGAGGGAGCAAGTAGCTTGGCGATATCGTCAGACGGCTCCAAAGTGTTTGCAGCTGGGGAAGCGGGGGAAGGTTTATTTAAATTTAGCGCGGGAGTTGATGGACAACTTAACTACAAAAATAAATTAGTAAGTATCAATGATAACGAGTTAAAAAGAATTTCATCTATTGCTTTAACAGACGATAACCGATACCTGCTAGTAGCTACCGGCAAAAATAATTCAGTATTTGTTTTTAGAGTTAACTAAGATAAAACTGAGGTCTTAGCACTCAAAATAGATTTTACATCACAATAGTTTCAAACTGGATTGCTGATAGTTAGTTCGTTTTTACTTCGTTCCAAATTTGAGCAAACGGTTTCTCGCAAATTAAAACGGTGTTACCGAAATAATACTCAAACGTGTTTTTGTCCATTTTCGAGTTATGGCAAATTTAATTTATATATGCTCCAAGTCAGATAGGGGATATTGACTTTCAGTGGTTTCAGTAAGGCCAATTGTTGGAAATTTAAAGGTGTGTTCTGCACAACTAAATCAGGACACTTTTCTTAAGGAACTTTGTTCATACGCTACTGGCGATAGATCACCATTAGCTGTATGAAGTCGTTCTAAGTTGTAATAACGCATATACGCTGT
>JABXID010000056.1 GCA_013373245.1 Gammaproteobacteria bacterium | reverse complement strand
ATCTTTAATTTCTTCACGAATGATGTCATTACATAAATCAACACATTCGTCACAAATGTAAACAGAAGGACCAGCGATAAGTTTTCTTACTTCATGCTGACTCTTACCGCAAAATGAACAATACAGTAATTTGCTGTCGTTATCTGTATGCTCTGACATATAGTCACCTCACTTTGCTTAATTAAGTTCGCACGTTACATGCGAACATTATGAATTCTTTATCGGTTAATCTACTCAAATGATGAGTAAGAAATACCTTATTTAGATTCGCGAGTGTTTAAAATTGAATCAACCAATCCATACTCTAACGCGGCTTCAGCCGTTAAGAAATTGTCACGGTCAGTATCGACTTTAACCTTTTCATAATCTTGGCCGGTATGATCTGCCATTAAACGATTTAACTTTTCTTTTATAGACAGGATTTCTTTAGCGTGTATTTCAAAATCAGACGCCTGACCTTGGAAACCACCTAATGGTTGATGGATCATCACGCGTGAATTCGGTTGGCAGAAACGTTTGCCTTTAGCGCCGCCAGACAATAAAAACGCGCCCATGCTAGCCGCTTGTCCCATACATACTGTCGCCACATCAGGTTTGATGAAGTTCATTGTATCGTATATTGACATCCCAGCAGTAACAGAGCCACCAGGCGAATTAATGTATAAATATATATCTTTTTCAGGATTTTCGGATTCTAAAAATAATAACTGCGCACAGATCAAGTTCGCCATATTATCTTCAACTTGACCGGTCAGAAAAATAATACGCTCTTTTAGCAAGCGCGAATAGATATCGTAAGAGCGTTCACCTTTTGCAGTCTGCTCCACAACCATTGGCACTAACGCACTCAACAGATCTTGACTTAAACCACCGTTCGAGTCGTTGGTGACATTCATCATATTACTTCCTTAAAAAACAAAAATGGCTCGATGTATATCGAGCCATTTAACCTCTCTTTCAACCCCCAAGTCAATGGGGATTTTGCATTAAGCTTGTTGAGGGTTCATTATTTCGTCAAAGCTGAAAGATTTATCTGCAACTTTCGCTTTTTCTAAAATTTGTTCAACGGCTTGATCTTCAACTGCTAAGTTGCGGATGTTTTCAAGCAGTTGTTCGTTACCGTAGTAATGTTCAACCACTTCACTCGGATCTTCATACGCAGATGCTTGTGTTTCAATGATCTCTTTAACTTTGTCTTCGTCTGCTTTGATTTCATTGTCTTTAATGAATTGACCTAACATCAAACCAGTGCGAACACGGTCTTTTGCTTGTTGTTCAAACAATTCAGCAGGAAGCTCAGGCATGTTATTCGGATCTACTTGACCACCAAAACGTTGCATAGCTTGTTGACGTAAGTTATTTACTTCTTGGTCAACTAACGCTTTTGGAACGTCAAACGCATTAGCTTCTAATAAACCTTTAATCACGCTTTCTTTAACCTTAGCTTTTAATGCTTGGCCAAGTTCACGAGTCATGTTGTTTTTAACTTCAGCTTTAAGTGCGTCAACACCGCCTTCAGTAATACCGAACTTTTCAACGAACTCGTCGTTTAATTCAGGTAATTCTTGAACTTCTACTTTCTTTAAGGTGATTTCGAATTTAGCTTCTTTACCTTTAAGGTTTTCAGCGTGGTATTCTTCAGGGAAAGTTACGTCGATTGAGAACGATTTTTTCGCTGCTTTTTTACCAATGATGCCATCTTCAAAACCTGGGATCATTCGACCTTGACCAAGTTCTAGTTCAAAATCTTCAGCACGTCCGCCTTCAAACTCTTCACCATCGATAGTACCGATGAAGTCCATAGTTACTTTATGGCCTTCTTTAGCTTGTACTTTTTTCTCAGTCCAAGTGGCTTGTTGCTTTTGCAATGTTTCCATCATGTTATCTAAATCAGCATCAGTTACTTCTGCAACTGGACGCTCAACTTCGATTTTCTCGACGTCTTTAACTTCAACTTCTGGGTAAACTTCAAACGTTGCAGTAAATTCTAAGTCTTTACCACGCTCAAGGTTTTTAGGTTCGAAGTAAGGAGCGCCTGCTGGATTAATTTTCTCTTGAATAAGCGCTTGAATATAGTTTTGTTGCATTGCATCTTGAGCAACTTCAGCAAATGCTTGTTGACCGAAACGCTTTTCGATGACAGATACAGGAACTTTACCTTTACGGAAACCATCGATACGAGTTGTTTTGCTGATCTCACGTAAACGTTTTTTAACTAATTCTTCTACTGAGTCCGCGGCTACTGCGATAGTAAGGCGACGCTCTAGCCCTTGAGTCGTTTCTAAAGAAACTTGCATGTTTTACCTCAATTTATTTTTATTACTTAGCCGATATTGATTACCAAAAATGATAACGCGGCTCAATACATGTGAAAAATGACGGCGCATTATAGCTAGGTCTTTGGTAATCGTCCACGACAAACGCACTAAAATGGACGAATAAATAAGCAAACAGTAGAAATAATAGGGAAAATAAAGAAAAGTGGATTTTGAGTAAATGGTCGGTGTTGCAGGATTTGAACCTGCGACCCCTTCGACCCAAACGAAGTGCGCTACCAAGCTGCGCTAAACACCGACTTTGAATCTTTGAGAACTTGCTGCCTCGCGACAGGGCGGCATATTACGGATTACCCTATTGTCAGTCAAACACTTTTTTAAAGTATTTTTACCGTTTGATGAAATTTAAAGCAAAAGGTCGATTTTTGCTACAAATCGACGGCATTACATCAATAAAGTAATAGTAAAGTAGAAAAAGCTTATGCGAATTTTCTGTAAAAAAGTTACAATATAAGCAGTTAACTTAATCAGATCGAACGAGATTTTCTAATGACCGCAAAATTAATCGATGGCAAAGCAATCGCCAAAACGGTAAGAGATAAAGTAAAAACCGGAGTAAGCGCCCGAGTACAAGCAGGAAAACGTCCTCCTGGTTTAGCTGTTGTGTTAGTAGGACACGACCCAGCTTCACAAGTATATGTAGGTAATAAAAAGAAAGCCTGTGAAGAAGTTGGATTTGTTTCTGAGTCATACGACTTACCTGAAACCACCACAGAGCAAGAGTTGCTAACCCTTATTGATGAGTTAAATGCTAATCAAAACGTCGACGGGATTTTGGTGCAACTACCATTACCGCATGGCTTAAATGCTGAAAAAATTCTAGAGCAAATTCACCCTCATAAAGATGTAGACGGTTTTCATCCTTATAATATAGGTCGACTTGCTCAGCGTATCCCTGCCCTTCGTCCTTGCACACCTAAAGGTATTATGACGTTATTAGACAACACGAACGTTAACTATAAAGGTATGAACGCGGTTATTGTTGGCGCTTCAAATATAGTTGGCCGTCCTATGTCGTTAGAATTATTGTTAGCTGGGTGTACGACCACCGTTTGTCATAAATTTACCAAAGACTTAGAAGAGCAAGTTAAACGTGCTGATATTCTTGTTGTTGCCGTAGGAAAGCCCGAGTTTATTCCGGGCGCTTGGGTGAAAGATGACGCAATTGTTATCGATGTGGGTATCAACCGTTTAGATAATGGCAAGTTAGTTGGTGATGTTCAGTACAGTGTCGCAAAAGAAAAAGCCAGCTGGATAACTCCTGTTCCAGGCGGAGTAGGTCCGATGACCGTGGCGTCATTAGTCGAGAATACATTAGAGGCTTGTGAAAAGTTTCATAGCAAATAGCCCCCTGTTTTATCATCCTGTCCCGTCCTAAAATAAGTTGACGGTTTTTTTTAAAGGCCAGTGATTTTATCATTGGCCTTTTTCGTTATGCACTTGGTTAGGTGTTTTCATTCCTAAACTTAAGTGCGGTCTTATTTCATTGTATATGTAAATTGATT
>JABXID010000116.1 GCA_013373245.1 Gammaproteobacteria bacterium | reverse complement strand
GTCAGCTTTTGTTTAGTCGCAGTGACGAGGTCTATGCCATACGTTATACGGCGTCGCCTATTTTTGATAAAAACGACGTTCTTACCGGCATAGTGATTGTCTTTCAGGACATTACACAAGCACAAACGATTCAACGAAAACTAAACTATCAAGCGTCACATGATCCGCTAACTGACTTATACAATCGACGCGAGTTCGATATTCGTTTACAAAAAACATTTAGCGATTTGGATTCCTATCCAGAATTCGTACATTGTTTGGTGTTTATCGATTTAGATCAATTTAAATTAGTGAACGATATTTGCGGTCATGCCGCAGGTGATACTTTGTTAAAAGATGTCAGCGCGATCATGAAAAGTAACATAAGACAGCAAGACACCTTGGCGAGACTAGGTGGCGATGAATTTGCCATCATATTGCATGATTGTCCTGTGGAAAAAAGCGTTGCTATCGCTGATAAAATAAAACAACAAGTAGCTGAATACCGTTATCGACAAGATAAAAAAGAGTTTGGTGTTACAACCAGTATTGGCATTGTATTAATAAATGCTGCCTCACAAAGTGTGCAAGATGTTTTGATTCAAGCCGATTCGGCCTGCTATACCGCAAAAAAACGAGGTAAGAATCAAGTGTCTGTGTATACATCAACAGATGCTGACATAGAACAGATTTCAGGCGAAGCACATTGGGCTGGGAAACTGCAAGATGCAATTGGTCAAGAGAATGGTTTTGAATTGTACTTCCAGTTAATTGAAAAATCAGAAGTTAATGAGCTTGGCAAACCACGCGAACTAACCTTTGAAATTTTGCTTAGAATGCGAGATGAACACAATCGTATTATTCCGCCGATTGCATTTTTGCCAGCAGCAGAGCGTTATGGCCTGATACATAACATTGATGCTTGGGTAATTAAACACACTTTTGCTTGGCTCAATCAAAACAGAACACAGTTGCAGAACAATAAAGTGAAATGTTCTATAAACTTATCTGGTAAATCGATAGACCGACCTGAAATTGTTGACGTAATTCATCAAGCCCAAAAAGAGTTTGATATCAATGCCTCCGATATTTGTTTTGAAATTACAGAAACGGCGGCAATAGGCAGCATAACCAAAGCAACGTCGTTCATTGAAAGCTTTCGTTTGGAAGGGTTCCAGTTTGCATTAGACGACTTTGGTGCTGGGTTATCTTCGTTTAGTTACCTTAAAAATCTACCAGTAAATTATCTAAAAATTGATGGTAGCTTTATTAAAAACGTTGAGCACGACCCGTTAGATCAAGCGATGGTTAAGTCGATGGCCGACATTGGTAAAACATTGGGGCTGGAAACCATAGCTGAATACGTTACTTCCGAAGCGACAGCTGAGTATTTGAAAAATGTGGGAGTCAATTATTTGCAAGGCTTTTATTATCATAAACCGCAACCCATCGATGAGTTGCTGGAGTTGATTTCAGTAACGCCTGAGCCTACTGCAATCGCGGTAAATGACTAAGCTCCATCAACGGCCAGTGCTTGGGGGAAGTTAACATAGCACTGGCTTTATTTGTTTATTCTGTGTAGGAGTCTTCTTCTTCAGGTTCTTCTTCATCCCCCATAAATACCCCCCAGCCGTCTGAATAGCCGCCATGTTTTTCGGCAATGCGTTTGTATTCTAGTTCAAACTCAGAAATGTTGTTGTACGTCACTTCCATAACTTTTGACACTTGCAGTTCAATCGCGATACTTGCATCACCGCCGTGTTCGTATTTTCGGCTTTCTACTTTGACAAAAGGCTCATCGTTATCGATACGCTTTAAAAAAAGCTCAGCGACTTGATCTGCATCTTGTTCTTTGTGAAATAGCGCAAAAAAGTCAACGACGTACTCACCATTAAAGTCAAAATCGGCGTCTGCCATTTCTTGCAATATTGAGCCTGTTTCGTCTTGCGGAAAATTAAGTTTATTGTTCAACGTTTATTCACTTTTAAGGTTTGGAAAATTCAATGCGTTATTAAACGCCAGTTTATTATAGTTAAGTCTATTGCCTATTGGTACGAACTTTATAGGGAATATGCGCGCTTTCTGTTGAACGGTATGGGTTGATGTCCAAACCGCCTCTACGGGTATAACGGGCATAAACCGTTAATGACGTAGGTTTACATTTTTGCATAATGTCACAAAAAATTCGTTCAACACACTGTTCATGAAACTCGTTATGCATTCGAAACGATATCAAATACTTTAACAATGACGCCTCGTTGATTTTGTTACCTTGGTACTCAATGATGACACTCGCCCAATCTGGCTGGCTAGTGATCAAACAATTCGACTTCAACAAGTGGCTATGCAATGTTTCATTGATAGTTTCCGCGTCGGTCTTCAATAAATCACTATTAAATTGATAATCATCGATTTCGATATCTAACTCGTCAATGTTTTTGCCCGGTAGCGCTGTGATTTGGAACGGGGTTTGTTGGTCAACAGGCATGAGTTTGACCTGCACGGGTTCACCCGCGCAACCGCTTAAGTCGTTCTCCATGGCTTGTAGAACTTGTTGCCAATTTTCAAAACGCGATTGGTTAAAACTATTTAAGTACAATTTAAACGACTTACTTTCAACTAGATTAGGACTGGTGGCTGGCACTAAAAACTCGGCAATGGCCACTTGTGGTTTACCTTTACTATTTAGCCAACTTAGCTCATAACCGGTCCACAAGTCTTCACCTTTGAAAGGCAGGTCTTGTTTAAGCTCTAATTGGTCTCGATTTAGTTGTCGTGGCACTGCTTGCAACAACGACGGATTATATTCGGATTGATACTCCGTTTGTTTGCCAAGTGTCAGTGTATCGAGTAAAGGAGATTCGTTATACGTTGATGTCATGATTGAAAGCTGTTAAATATGCGTTGCCGTATTTTAAAGACAAACGCTTAGGATGTGAAAAGATATGTCGGAAAAAAATCAAATTAGCCAAGTTTGGCAGCAATTTGTTGATAAATGGCTCGAGTTAGCCAAGCAAAATGGTTTTCCGGAAATCACAGCGGACGAAAATTGGCCGTCTCCTTGTGAATTTCAACAACAGGAAAAGACCTTTTGGCAGCCGGTTAAACAAGATGAAACCTTAGGTTTTGAAAATGTTGAACATGCCATTGGTTATAAATTGAATGACGAGTTTAAAACATTTTTTACTTTGTATTATGCCGACAACTTTGATGCTAAACATTCAGATGGGGAGTTACAGTATTTACAAGCTTGGTCAAAGCCTGACTTCGAGCGTTTACAGCAAAACTTAATTGGCCATCTGATGATGAAAGGGCGATTAAAGCAAACACCTACACTGTTTTTCGCGGTTACTGATGAAGAAGATCTGAATATCGTGGTCGATAATCTAACTGGAAAAGTTGCGCTTGAATATGTTGGCAAAGAGCCACATCAGACCCTTGCCAATTCGTTGTCAGCGTTTATTCAGCAGACGACGCCTGTAATTTCGCAATAAGTGATTTAAGCTCAGTAACTTCACTTTCTAACTGAGCTACACGCTGCTCTAATGTTAAAGGGGTTGCAGAACTTTCATTACCGGTGATATTTGTCGGCACTTTTTGTTTTGGATTAGCTTTAAAGCTTTTCAATCCCGCAATTATCGTTGGCATTGGTAGCGGTTGTGCAAGTCTTGGTTTAATGAGTGCAACCGAAGGCTGTTTACCTTCGTCTGTTAATTGTTGGCACACTTCAATGACGTTAGCAGTATTCATAATGGTCCAATTGGTTAAATTAGTTATTAGTTAGTGATATTTACCACTGATATCTATATGGTGAAATTACATGAATAAAATGGCATTTAAAATCAATTAGTTAAAAGTTGGAACTGATATTGCCTTAAGGTTGGCACCAAGCTCCATTGATGAAGTATTTTAGAAACAAATGATTTGAGGTCAATATGAATCGTAATTTAAAAGCTGCACTTTTCGCAATTCCACTCACTTTTTCTTTGACAGGCTGTGTCATAGTGGCAAACGACGATGATACTCGTGCCGACTGGATTGGCAGCTCAAGCTCTGACTGGAAACAAGAGCAAAAGGAAAATAAGCGTAAAATAGCAGAACTCGAAGTCGGTCAATCTTTTTCAAGTGTGCGCAGCGAAATGGGCACGCCTGAATTTAACGAAGCGTTTACGCAAAATGGTAAAAAATACCAAGTGCTTTTCTATCGTACACGCCATAAACATTCAGACGGTCAAACAACCAAAAGCGAATGCACACCACTAATCTTTGTCGATGGTGTACTTAATTCTTGGGGCGATAAAGCTTACAACAAGCTTTAACTAGAAAATTTGAGCCATTAAAAAGCCGACGTGTGTCGGCTTTTTTGTTTGGTTAGAATTGTATAAATGCGTTAACTTTTCATATGTTGAAAGTCGACATCTTCATCTTTTAAAGCCGCATTGGGGTTGTTAAAGGTGTCGTGGTTGAACTCTTTTTCAGAGGTGGCGACCACACAACTGACCATACAGTCACCAGTTACATTTACAGCCGTACGCGTCATATCCAGTAAACGGTCGACACCAATAATTAACGCAATACCTTCCACAGGTAACCCAACTTGCTGTAACACCATAGCTAACATGATAAGGCCAACGCCAGGAACTGCTGCGGTACCGATGGACGCCAATGTTGCGGTTAGCACAACCATTAAATAATCAGAAACCCCCAGCGTCACACCGAAGAACTGTGCAATGAACACAGTTGCGACACCTTGCATTATGGCCGTGCCATCCATATTTAAGGTAGCTCCCAATGGCAGGGTAAATGATGCAATCGAGTTTTTAACGCCGAGCTTTTTAGTTGCAGTTTCCATTGTTACAGGCAACGTTGCGCCTGAACTAGAAGTACTGAACGCAAACATAGCCGCTTCACGCATTTTTTTGTAAAACATCACTGGGTTTAATCCCGTTAATGCTTTTAATAATGTGCCGTAAACAACTAAGCCGTGTAATAACAAAACAAAAATAACTAAGAAGAAATACTTAAGTAAGCTACCAAATGCTGCGTAGTCCAATTGACTAAATAATTTAGCCAATAAACAGAACACACCGTATGGCGCTAGATTCATAAGAATAACAACTAGACGCATGATCACTGTGTTTAAGTCTTCAAATAGGGCGGTAAGACGTTCACCTGCTTTACCCGCTAACGCCATTGCTACGCCAAACAATAACGCAAAAACAATGACTTGTAGCATTTTGCCTTCCGCCATTGAGCTGATGGGGTTGGTTGGGAACATATTGATCAACACCTGCGCAAAGCCAGGGGCTTCTTTTGCGGTGTAAGAAGCTTCGGTGGCGATGTTAACACCTTCGCCCGGCGCAACAATTAAAGCAAAAACAATGGCAAGTGTAATAGCGATAGCAGTAGTGATCAGATATAAGCCAATCGATTTGCCACCTAAACGTGCCAGTTTACTGGTGTCATTTAAGCTGCACGTGCCGACAACCAAAGATACAAAAACTAAAGGCACCACGATCATTTTCAAACTGGCAACAAAAATACTGCCACCAACGTGAAAAACACCGTCTACTAAAAAGTCTTTGATTGAAAGTGCGGTAAAACCAAGGGGAATGACGAGGTCGCCAGATTCACCAAACAGCTCTTGCAGTAATACACCTAACAAGATACCGGAAAACATACCGATTAATATGCGCGCGGTGAGTCCTAATTTTTGATCGAGTTGTTCATTTGTCATTTTATTTATTCTTATAGTGGGATAACAATTAATTATCGTGATAAGTCGATTAGCTGAGTATAAACAAGTCGTTAGTGTTAGTTAAGGGGGATAGGTGAAAGAGATATGATTAGTTGTAAAGGAATGAACCCAGCACTATCGGTCGCTGATTTATCAATTTCGAGAGTCCAGCATGATAACATCGAGTTGCTGTTGAGCTTTTTTGATATTACCGATGTCAGATTCTTCCAACATTTCGCAGCCATCGCTGATCACTTCCGTAACAAGAGAAGGGTAGCTTTTGCAATCTTGTGGTCTGCTTTGGTATATCGAGCAAATGGTTTTTTTGTCTAATTGAACTAACCAAGGGCAGGTCTTTAATGGTTTACCGGTTTGTGGATCAAACCAAACCTTACCGTTTTTTGAGTATTGAAAAATTTCTGGATTAAAAAGCTCCCAGAGTTCCAGTTCCTGCTCAGTGACGGACAAATCTTGTGCACCATATTTAGTGCAGCACTTGCCACAGGAGTTACATTCTTTCATAACGATTACTGTCTTGTTGATAAATGATGGGCACAAAAAAACCAGGTCAATGCCTGGTTTTTATTAATTTATAAAAATTATAAATTAAAGAAGTGTAACGTTTGCTGCTTGAGGACCTTTTTGGCCGTCTTCAACGTTAAACTGAACTTGTTGACCTTCTTTAAGAGTCTTGAAGCCTTCAGCTTGGATTGAACGGAAATGAACGAATACGTCCTTTTCACCGTTGTCTTGAGTAATGAATCCGAAACCTTTTTCTTCGTTAAACCATTTAACTGTGCCAGTAGATTGTGACATGTTTGTAACCTTTTTTTCATAATTAAATAAGATGAACTAAGTCATCAATGTAGCCTGTGGAACGTACTTACTTGGTGTAGCAGATGGAAACTTAGTACTTATTTAAATTAATTAAAAAAGAATTAAACGTTTAACAAAAGCGGTTTACACATATAAATATTTACCCTGAGGCAAAAGAATCTTAACACATAAACCTATTAACACAACTTTATCTAACGGCTATTTGCAAAGATAAAAATTCATTTATTGCATTCTTTTTATTTGTTTGCCGTAAACCGAGTGTTGAATATTGCCTTATTTTTTGTTTTGGTTTGCTTAGATGTTACGAGACTAGTCAATAATAACAAGGCTTCTAGGGCTTTTTAGTAATTAAGTTGAAATAAGTTTGGCCTGTGCTAGGTCTACTTTTGATATTGCTCATAACTGGAATTTTTTATGAAACTGGTCAATATTATTTTTTTGTTACTCATCACAAATGGCCTGATATCTTGCAGTGGTAGTGAGAATGAGCCTGCTTGGGCTATCGCAGAGCAACAAGAAGAAAAGGAAGAAACAACGGATAATTCGTCAGAACAGTCGCAAAGTGAGATGACAAGTGCAGAGTATAGCTGTGGTGCAGCTGATCATTCGAAAGTGGGGAAAATGGCCGTGTTTACCACCCGACACCATCAAGTCGATGGACAGGCTCTGATCATTGATAATTGCACAATAGAAGTATCAAGTTTCACTTACGATGGTGAAGGCCCTGACGTTCTATTTTATGGCGGTATAGATGGTGACTATAAAGCGACAGGCGCTGGTTTTGCGTTAAGTGATAATATAAACGGACGCTCTTACGATAACGAAACACTTACCATTGAGCTAAATAACCCAATGGTTCTTGACCGAATGAATGGTATCAGCGTTTGGTATGTCGACTTTGATGTCAGCTTTAGTGACGGCTTGTTTCAATAAAAGTAATGCTTTTAATTAGCAAATTTTGACTGAGTTTCGCTGGAATGCTTGCCAAAAATGATAAACACTGGGAGTCGTTAGCAACACACAAATAATTAGGCATTGGAGTATATGATGAATTATCCGATAGGAAAAAAAGGCAAACCTTGGCAAGCCGAAGAAAAACAGCAATGGTTTGCGGCGCAGACGGTAAAACGTTCGTATCGACAAGAAGTTGTTAACAAAATTGAGCAACTTGCCCAACAACATCAAGATAGCCTAACGCTCGAACAATATGGTGCATTAAGTATCTCGCCAGAAAAATATCCACTGTACATATTTAAATCGAAAAATTGGCAAGCGAATTTACCAACCTTTTTAGTGACAGGTGGGGTGCACGGTTATGAAACGTCGGGGGTCAAAGGAGCATTGTTGTTTGTAGAGAAACATTTAGCAGCGTATCAAAATGAATTTAACTTTGTCGTTGCCCCTTGCATTAGCCCATGGGGTTTTGAAACGATTAACCGCTGGAACCCACTAGCGATAGACCCTAATCGTTCGTTTTATCCTGATTCGCCATCCGAAGAAGCGGCCAACCTTATGAAATATATGAAACAAAATAACTTAACACCGCTTGTTCATATTGATTTGCATGAAACGACAGATACCGATAACTCAGAGTTTCGCCCTGCATTAGCAGCGAGAGATGCGATTGAGCAAAAGTCTTGGAATATTCCAGATGGTTTTTATGGAGTAGGCGACAGTCAAAACCCTCAGCCTGAGTTTCAAAAAGCTATCATTGAATCTGTATCTAAGGTGACTCACATTGCTAAAGCAGATGAAAATGGTGAATTGATTGGTGCTCCAATGTCACAATTTGGAGTCATTAATTACGACAAGAAAAAATTGTTTTTGTGTGGTGGTTTTACCGATGCTAAGTATGTATCGACCACAGAAGTTTATCCGGATTCGACAAATGCCAGCGATGAGATATGTAACCTAGCGCAAGTTGCCGCTATTATTGGGGCGATTAACTACGTACAACAAGCTAAGTAAACCAGTATATAGTAGGCAACTGCCGCTAATACCGATTGAAGTTTTAAAGGCCAGTGACAAAGTTCATTGGCCTTTTTAATATGAGCGTTAAATTACCTTGATGATTATCTCGGTTGCATTCTCATGGCTCCGTCAAGGCGAATTGCTTCACCATTGATATAGGCGTTTTGGCTGATATGTACGACTAAGTCGCCAAATTCTGATGGGTAGCCCATGCGTTTAGGAAATTGTATATTTTCAACTAAACTTTCTTGTACGTGCTCAGGCATACCGAGTAGCAGTGGAGTCCCCATGATACCCGGTGCAATAGCGTTTACTCGAATGCCTGTTTTCGCTAAATCACGCGCCATCGGTAAGCTCATAGCAATTATTCCACCCTTGCTCGCGGCATAGGCGCTTTGACCCATTTGTCCTTCATAACCTGCAATAGACGCGGTATTTATGATCACGCCACGTTCATTGTTTTCATCAGGCGCGTTACTTGACATATATTGAGCGGCCACTCGAGCCACATTAAAGCTGCCTATCAAATTAACGCCAATGACAGAGCTGAACTTATCAAGCGGCATTGCATTGTTTTCTCTATCGAGTACTTTCGCCGCAGGAGCGATACCGGCACAGTTTACACAAATATCGATTTGGCCGTATTTAGCAATAACCTCCTTAAATGCGCTTTCAACAGAAGTGTCGCTGGTAACATCTACTTTTATAAAAATAGCGTTGTTTTCACCCAACTCTTTTACCGTTTGTATTGCCGCCTCTTCGTTGACGTCCAAAATAGCGACCCTAACACTTTTATTGACCAACTGTTCACAAGTCGCTCTGCCTAACCCTGATGCACCGCCTGTAACAATGGCGATTTTATTATTTAACTTCATAGATAAACTCTAATTTGTTCGAAATTGTTCATTTGCACTTTGCATCAAGGACGGCAGCAAAGAAAGAGCAAGTAGATGATTAGTTCTATTCTGGTTGTAAAAAAAACGATACTGCCGTTGTTTGATAATAGGATTTATCTATGGGGTCATAAAACTTTAACCTTAAGGTGATATACCAAGGCATCATTGAAATGTGAATAGTATAAAGCGGTTGGGTCATTACGGTTTTGAAAAAGCTAAAACAGTATAAATATGAGCGATATGCAATATTGTGCCAACTTGCTTATCCGAGTGGATATCAAGCGGATGTAGATTTTAGTGAATTTGAGCAAGTTGAAATTTTTGATCGATTTAATACTTCCTGTGTACGCATTGTTTGGCAAGAGAGCCGCAGAGAGGTGGTGGTATTTCGTGGTTCGCACAATATCTATGACTGGCTATTGAATTTATGTTGTTTTAAATCGAAAGTTGTTGATGACAATAGAAAATTTTATGTGCATTGGGGAGTGAGGTCATTACTTAAGCAGCCTAGTTCTCTTTCTTTTCAAAAAAGTACTACGCGTTCATTGCAGCAAAATGTGCAGGCAGTATTAAAACCATTGGTTGAACAGGGTAAAAAGATTACTTTTGTCGGTCATTCGACTGGCGGTTCTTTAGCGGTATTATGTGCTGATTTATTAAATCAACAAACACAGATTAAAATTAAACGGATTGTCACTTTTGGACAGCCGGCTTGTGGCGGTAATAGTTTTTACAAGGCTTACAGCTTGCACAATAAAACCTACCGAATTTGTTGTGATGTAGATATGGTTACTTTGTTACCCCCTCTACCATATATTTATCGCCATGTCGGAAGGCAGCTTTGGTTACACGAGGGCGTCATATACGAAAATATAAAACCGTTGAAGCGGTTTTTAATCTCTTTGAAGGATTGGTTGTTTCGACCAATCACCTTTCATTACATGGATAAATACATCAGAAGCAAAGAGTTATTTGATAAACATTAAACAACGATAAATACTCCGTTAAGTGACTATGATTTTTAATAATTATGCTTTAAGTACAAGGAATGTTTTCAAAGTTGGTCTATATATAGGTAATTGAAATAACAATTTATCGTCAAGGATAGGCTAATTTTGAGAAAAGCTAAACTGTTGAACAGTATTTGTATCATACTCTTTTTTCTTGAACTTCAGCCGCTTATAGCTAAAGAACTTATTATTTACCACGATGCAGATTACTCTGTAAATGTAACATCTGCCAATGCGATGAAAATGGGCCTTTTAACGGCATTAGATGAAGTTGGTAATGGTTTTTCTGGTTACTCTTTATCGTTTGTTGAGAAAAATCATAGGGGGAATATCAAACGCTCGTTTCGACATATGCAGCAGTTTTTAAAAGCCAATAATACTTTGTTCGTACTTGGTGGGTTGCACTCTCCTCCTTACATCAAAAACCGAGACTTTATAAACCAAAATAAACCAAAACTCAATTTTGTTGCTAGTTCCATGGGCCGCTGGTGGCCCCATAACTCGTTATCCAAGTGCTGACAATTGGGTTTATAGGTTATCTATTGATGATACCAAAGCGGGTATTCGAATGAGTCAATATGCCGAGCAGCAACTTGATTGTAAAAGACCTCATATGTTGCTGGAAAACACGCCTTGGGGTAACTCGAACTACAAGACAATAACTCAATACTTTGTTGGTAAACAAACGCTCGATGTCACTTGGTTTGAATGGAACACCAAACTAAACGTAGCGAAAATTTTGCTAAGAGAGTCCCTTGAAAATGAAGCCGATTGTATTTTATTGGTTGGTAACTACGCTGAATCTAAATATTTTTTCAAGCAGCGGCTGAGTTAGAAATCGCGAAAAGTGTCGCTTTCATAAGTCACTGGGGCTTTACAGGTGGTGACATAGACGCGTTAATGACTAAAGAGGTTAAAAACGTCATTGATCTATCGTTTATACAGAGTTGTTACAGTTTTCGCTCTGATAATTCGAACAAAGGGGCAAATGTGTTAGCTAGAGCAAGGACATTGTTCCCTAATGCTGGTTTGGAATCGAATAACATTTCGGCGCCGGCAGGCTTTATTCACGGTTATGACCTCGGAAAAATTGTTTTCACAGCACTAAAAGGAATTACGCTAAGTGGCGATATGGTGAAAGATCGAAAAGCATTAAAAGATGCTTTGGAGTCACCTAATTTAGCGGTGTCTGGCCTGATCAAAGAATATAAAAATCCATTTTCAAAGTGGTCGGGTGTTCAGGATGATGCTCATGAAGCTCTCGGGTTAGACGATTTTTGCATGGCCCACTTTGACGACGATAATCAAATGGTGATCAAATCTTATAATTAGTCAGTCCAAATGAGTAGGTTTTAAGTGCAGATTAAAGGTCATTCGTTTTATATTTTGCTGGCAGTTGGGTTACTCATCTCTGTTGTCAGTAGTGTTTTTTTTGTTGGGGACAGGGTTAATCAAACGGTGAATACCCTTCAAGGAGAACATCGTCAATTGAAGGCTGTATTAACCGCAAATAACTTAACTCAATACGTGGATAATCGGTTGAAGCTATTGACCGATTTATCTCAGCTTCCAGTTGTGACTTCCAGCGTTATGGGAGTTGAAACTACGCTTGAAAATTTATCCGATTTTATTTCCAGCTACCGGGTGTTAGGTCAAGAAAAAAAACTCTATTTTTGGATATTTTAGGGGACTTGGTGTTGAGCAATGTTGAAAACGGCTTCACAAGGTTTTGATGTACGACACCATGGTTGGTGGAGGTAGGGCGACTCAGGAGACAAAGCAGAGAGCGACTATAACTTCAACCTTGTTCCTTGTCTTAATGAATTTTAGTTCTCACTGAGAGACTGAATATTTAATAGAATTGGTATAATTTCTCATGCTTGGCTAAGAGCGGGCTCAAACCAGTGTCACTGGTAAATAAAAACGACTAAGGAATTAAATAGAAATAGGCATAGAGTGATTAAAGTGGTGGGCTCTATTTTTGACAAGAGCTGGCTCTAACCAGTGTCACTGGAATTGATATAAAAGTAATTTTAAAACTATAGAGAAGAATTAAAGTGGTGGGCGGTACTGGGCTCGAACCAGTGACCCTCGCCTTGTAAGGGC
>JABXID010000164.1 GCA_013373245.1 Gammaproteobacteria bacterium | reverse complement strand
AACGCCTTTTGTTTTGCAACTCGCTTTTTTGTTTCTTGCAGTTGCACGTAAAATACGCCGATGAGCAGCAATAAAATAACAGCGATAATTGCACCAACAACATAATACATGCGTATAGAAACCTTAAAATGAACGACGCGCTTACAATACGCGCATTCTAATTAAAATAACGCTCAAGTAAATCAAATTTAAGGAAACTCTGTGAGAAAACATCGAACCATGACGGATGAGGATATCAATGGTTTTAGCTGGCAGTCGGTTCGTAGTCTTATTCCCTATATTTTAGAATATAAACCACGCGTTGCTTTGGCACTGTTTTGCTTGGTGCTCGCCAAAGTGGCTAGCGTCGGTTTGCCGTTCATATTGAAGCATATTGTCGATGATCTAGAACAAATGGACGATGGCTTGGTAGAGCTTCTGGCTGTGCCTGTTGCACTGGTGGTCGCTTATGGCGCGGTACGTTTCTTCAATGTTATTCTAGGTGAAATTCGAGATACCTTGTTTGGCCGAGTGACTGAGCGTGCGATGCGCCGAGTTGGTTTAAAATTATTTGAGCATTTACACAATCTTGATTTGGATTTTCACTTAAATCGACAAACTGGTGGATTATCTCGAGATATGGAGCGAGGCACGACCGGCATCAGTTTTCTAATGCGCTTTATGGTGTTCAATATCGTACCTATCTTACTAGAACTCATGTTTGTTGTTGTGATCTTCTTTACCCAATATGGCGCTGAATTTGCGCTTATTACTTTAGCTTCAATTGTCGCATATGTTGCTTTTACTGCTGTTGCAACTGAGTGGCGGACCAAGTTTGTGCGCGAGGCTAACAAAGCCGACTCTGCTAGTAATTCGCGAGCTATTGATAGTTTACTCAATTATGAAACGGTTAAATATTTTAACAATGAACAGTATGAATCTGACCGTTATGATCATGAATTAGCAGCGTGGGAGCAAGCCCGGCGTAAAAATCGTTTGACGTTATTTGGTTTAAACGGCGGCCAAGCGCTTATCATTTCAATCGCTATGACTTCAATGCTGTTGTTAGCGGCTAATGGCGTTGTGGAAAAAGAAATGACTTTAGGGGATTTTGTTCTGATCAATGCCTTTATGATGCAGTTGTTTATGCCGCTTAATTTCCTTGGGTTTGTCTATCGTGAAATTAAAGGTTCGTTGGCCAATATTGAGAATATGTTTGACCTGTTGGCTAAAACTCCAAAAGTACAAGATAAAGACGATGCGCACGAGTTACTGATCAAACAAGGTGAAATTGTCTTTGATCGGGTAGGCTTTTATTACAATGAGCAACGTCAAATTATACAAGATGTTAGCTTTACCATTCGACCAGGACAGAAATTGGCGGTTGTGGGTGAGAGTGGTGCAGGAAAATCGACCCTCGTGAAATTGTTGTTTCGATTTTACGATCTTACGTCTGGAAAAATTACCATAGATGGTCAAGACATAACTACCATTTCACAATCATCGTTGCGCAAGTCCATTGGTATTGTGCCGCAAGATACTGTGTTATTTAATGACAGCATTTTTGAAAATATTCGCTACGGAGCACCAAGCGCAACCGATGAGCAAGTATGGCAGGCAATTAAACACGCCCATCTTTATGAATTTATTCAAAAACTTCCGGAAAAAGAGCAAACCAAAGTGGGTGAAAGAGGATTAAAACTTTCTGGTGGTGAAAAACAACGAGTGGCGATTGCTCGGACTATTTTGAAGTCGCCGCCTATTTTGTTGTTTGATGAAGCGACATCCTCTCTTGACTCGGAATCGGAACAAGCAATATTGACCGCGTTAGATGAAATTGCGGAAGGAAATACCTCATTGGTTATCGCTCATCGATTATCAACTATTATCGATGCTGATGTTATTGTAGTGATGGCCAATGGTCGTGTGATTGAAACGGGTACACATCAGCAATTACTTGCGGTCAATGGCAAATACGCCAGAATGTGGGCGATGCAACAAAATGAAGCTGAAGAATAAAATGAACAATCTATTTCGCAGCCATGATTTATTTAGTCGCTGGCCATTTTTATGCTTGTTAGCGTTCATGCAAACCGGTGCAGTTAAAGCAGATCTAGCCGCTACTTGTGACGTTGCTCAACAACTCGACTGTTCCAATGCGCTAAATGAAGTGCAAAGTGGTTGGCAGTTTGGTGTAGGCGTTGCTACGGCGTTACAAATTCCGGAATATATTGGCTCTGATGAGTCTCATAATTATCTTTTGCCAGTCCCCTACATTACATACAACAGCCCCAATTTAAAGGTCAGTCAGAGCGGCATTACTGGAAAATTGTTCAATAGTGATCGTTGGTTTTTATCTCTTAGTCTGTCTGGCGCAATCCCTGTCGATAGCGATGACAATAAAGCTAGGAGTGGGATGAATGATTTGGAAGCAGTTTTTGAATACGGTCCCAGCCTTAAGTATTTTTTCAGTGGCAATGATGAAAGCACTGATGCCGTGTATTTCGATTTTAATTTCAGAGAGGCAAGGCGTTTAAGTTTAAAGTCGCTAGATATAAGTTCCAGTCCTGCATTTATTGCGCGACAAAGATTGGCTAAAAAATATTGGCAAGGCAATGTCAGCGTTTTTGGCCAAGTTCGTTGGGAGTTTGTTTCTGATAGTTACGCGAATTATTTTTACGGCGTTGAGCAAAAGTATCAAACATCTGAGCGCGACAGTTTTGATGCTAAAGGTGGGTATGCAGGTTTTCGCTTGAGCAGTGGGGCTCGTTGGCAACGGGGTAAACATATTTGGTCGATATTTTTTGCATACGCAGATATCAGTAGTGCCTCGTACGCTAAGTCGCCACTGGTGAAAACAGATACACATTTATATGGCGGCAGTGCCTATTTTTGGCTGTTTTAAGCGAGTTTTTTGACAAGGGAAGTAAAACTTAATGGCAATTATTTCAGAGTTAGTTGTTTATCCGGTTAAATCGTTACAAGGAATTTCGGTGTCGTCGGCTGAGCTGACTGAACAAGGTCTAAAGTGGGATCGATTTTGGATGATTGTTAACCAAGATGGCCAGTTTGCGTCACAACGGCATTTTTCTCAAATGGCGACGGTGGCAACCGAACTTACTGATTCACATTTGATCTTATCTCACGCTGAACATCAAGATCTATTAATACCTCTGCAATCTAACGATGAGGTGAAGAGAAACCGTTGCGTGGTAAAAGTTTGGTCCAGTGAGTGTGAAGCGTTAAACGAAGGGCAATTAGCCTCTGACTGGTTAACAAATGTTCTTGGGCAATGGCGAGGACAGAACTTGAGCTTAGTAAGAATGGCTCATGACTTTCAGCGTGCTGTTAGCAATAAACACACGCAAGGGACAGAAAATACCACGTACTTTTCAGATGGCTATCCATACCTAGTGACGACGACGGCGTCACTTGAAGTGCTTAATCAAAAGCTTGAGCAGCAATCCGAAAATGCGATTCCAATGGACAGGTTCAGAGCGAATATTGTGGTGGATAACAAAGAAGATATTGCCAATGCTTTTATAGAAAACCGCAGTGACTTTTTAGAAATTGGTCCAAATGAATATCTTTTAGAACTATGCAAACCTTGTGAGCGCTGCAAAGTCCCATCAATTGACCAGAAGTCAGGATTCTCTGAGTCACCTCAGCAACCGCTAAAAACTTTATTTGCTATGGATCATGTGCAACAAAAAGGCGCGTACTTTGGTCATAATGCCGTGTTATCTGAGTCTGCAAAAGTAAAGGCGAACACTGAGCAAAAAACCTTATTGGTCTCGGTTGGTGACTCAGTTGAGTTTGTTTAACTTAGTTGAGTAATTAGATGTAATAAGTTTGGTTTTGAGTAACTTATTAGTTTTGAGCGATTTACTGATGAATTTGTTCATTTTTTAGATGATCTTTTAATTCAAATCTGTATAATGCCGCGCCTACCCACCGTTACTAACCAAATTTGCTTTAGCCGGCATTTGGTTAAGCACTCGAAGGGGTGCGAATGAAATGGGGTGGCTTATTGTTTTAAAACAATAGGTTACTGGCTTGAAACTTTTATTTATTAGGTTCAGAAATAATGAAAACCTTTACTGCAACACCATCAACAATCACACGTGATTGGTACGTTGTTGACGCTGAGGGCAAAACCCTTGGTCGTATCGCAACAGAGATTGCTCTACGTTTACGTGGTAAGCATAAGCCTGAATATACTCCGCACATGGACACTGGTGATTACATCATCGTTGTTAATGCTGAGAAAGTTACCGTTACTGGCAACAAAGGCCAAGGTAAAATGTATTACTCGCACTCTGGTTACCCAGGTGGTATCAAAGAAATTAACTTCGACGATTTACAAGCTAAAAAGCCTGAAATGATCATCGAAAAAGCAGTTAAAGGCATGTTGCCACGTGGTCCATTAGGCCGTGCAATGTTCCGTAAACTTAAAGTATACGCGGGTGCTGAGCATAACCATGCTGCTCAACAACCTCAAGTATTAGATATTTAAGGAGCATTAAACAATGGCTAATACTCAATATTATGGAACTGGTCGTCGTAAGAGCTCAACAGCTCGTGTATTTTTACGTCCAGGTACAGGCAACATCTTAATTAACAAACGTTCTATTGAAGAATTCTTCGGTCGTGAAACTGCTCGTATGGTTGTTCGTCAGCCATTAGAAGTAACAGAAACGTTAGAAAAATTCGACTTATACGTAACTGTTAAAGGCGGCGGTACTACAGGTCAAGCTGGTGCAATCCGTCACGGTATCACTCGTGCTCTTATGGAGTTTGACGAGTCTTTCCGTTCTCCACTTCGTGCCGCTGGCTTTGTTACTCGTGACGCTCGTCGCGTTGAACGTAAGAAAGTGGGTCTGCGTAAAGCACGTCGTCGTCCACAATTCTCTAAGCGTTAATCTCTTTTTACGAAAAGAGAACGCTCCGATTTTTATATCGGATTGTGGGTCAAAAGCCTGGCATTTTTGCCAGGCTTTTTTGTTTTTTGCTCGAAGAAAATCCTCTCCCGAACGGCCGTTTATTCTGCTTTGTTTCACTTATCTCCCTTTTGTGACCTCACAAGCGATTTACTTCACAAATGTTACAAAAAGGTAGCTTTATCTTGTCAAAAAGTAGGGTTTTATTTATCATTT
>JABXID010000089.1 GCA_013373245.1 Gammaproteobacteria bacterium | reverse complement strand
ATGGCAGTTGTGAGAAATATCGTTGTTTCTTGGGTAGTTACATTACCTGTTGGTGCTGCACTTTCAATTGCTTGTTTCCTAATATTAAAACAAGTATTTGGTGTTGTTTAACCAAGCACTCAAACACACTTACTTTAAAGCCGATGTTTTTCATCGGCTTTTTTGTTTCAAAACAGCAAAATTCTTAATTTTAATAAATTAGTACCTTTATTTGGTACTTTTCGATAAGCCGTCTACGCTTTGAGTATTCACACTCGAAAAAACGGATTTTTCATGGCAGCACTAATAATAATCATTGTTTGTGTACTACTTATTGCCACACCAGTGTTTGGTAACTCAATTAACAAACCTGCACTCATGTTGGCAAAAACCACCGAGTTATATTCCATCCCCGAGCGAGTCACACGTTATATTGTCAGTGAGAAACTAGACGGTATGCGAGCTTTTTGGAACGGTGAAGCGCTTATAAGTAAACGTGGTCACCCAATTAATGCACCAGATTGGTTTACTAAGGACTTTCCGACGACACCTTTGGATGGAGAACTCTGGTTACAACGCAATAAATTCGAACAACTAATCTCAATTGTTAGTAAAGATGTCCCTATTGATAAAGAATGGCAACAGGTAAAGTTTGTCGTATTTGATATTCCTGAGCCACAATTTACCTTTCAGCAACGTTTAAATCTTATTGAAATTTCTGTGTCTGAAAGCAATAAGCCTTGGTTGCAAATTGTTCCTCATCACCAATTTCAGCGCTTCGATGAGCTGGAATCTTTTTTCAAAAAGATAGTCGAACAAGGTGCGGAAGGCGTAATTTTAAATCATGTAGAAGGGTTGTATCAAAGTGGGCGTCAAAACACAGTGCTTAAACTCAAACCATTTTACGACGCAGAAGCGACGGTTATAGGACATGTTGAGGGCACAGGAAAATTCACTGGTATGTTAGGCTCATTAATTGTTAGAAACGCCCAAGGTAAAACTTTTAAAATAGGTACCGGCTTTAGCGACAAAGAACGATTAACTCCACCACAAATTAATGACATTATTACCTATAAATACCACGGTTTAACTAATTCTGGTGTGCCGAGGTTTGCCTCATTTCTTAGAATTAGGAACGACTGAGTGTAAAAGTTTCATACTCAGATCAGTCGTAAGCAGTGATGTTGAACAGCGGTTCAGTCACCCTAATTCACTTTAATCAATCGAGGTGATTGCGATTCATACCCTGGCATTACATCACCTAAATTTGCACCAATATAAGTTGGGTCAGCAATGTAAAACTTCTCCCCCGCCACTTTGTAATTAGCACCGTTAAAATCTGTGCTTAATTTCACGGCTGTGGCGATATGTCCTTTGTACAAAACGCCAATTATTTTATTGCCTAATAACTCTTTGACCAGATATGAATACAGCACGGATCTGTCCTCACAATCAGCAAATGGGTAATGAAGCGCTTCAGTCGTAAACATAAAATTTTCTTCGTTAAATTGCTGATCATCGGTTTTGTATGCCAAACCTTTTTGCACAAATCTTAGTAAAAAGTTTAACGCATCTACTTCGCTTCGCCCCTTGAGCATTTCCGAAAGCGGTGATAACAAGCTGTATTTGGTGGTTTCATTTAATTCTGTGACAAAATAGTGCTTCACATCTAACTGTGGGTATTTGCTGAGAAACTCTATGTATTCAATATGATAATTGACTGAGAGTGAATATGAGCGCTGCTGATAATCAAATGAAAACTGACGCTGCGTATTGTTTCGATTTAACCGTGGCATTTTTGCTAAATCTATTTCTAACGCTGCACTGCCTTGTTCATGCTGAGTTTGGTAGGTATAAACTTTATTTAATTTAGGCAACTCCGCACCAGAAAAATCAACAAAATAAAATTTATGGCCGGCAAGATTAAAATACTTCTGTGCGTATAAAGGTAGGTTGGTATTTAACAATAAATAAACACTTTGCTCATCATAGGCAACACGAACATTTAATCCCTGTTTAACCAAATAATACCAAGTATGTAAAATCAATTGGCTATTCGTTCTATTCCCTAAATTCGGTGTTAAGCCCTGCAGTAAATAGTCATAAGTTAATATTGCCCTGCCCCAGTCATCCAGATTTAACCCCTCTGCTTGCAATTTTATGGCTTCAACAAGATTATTATCGTGATTCTGACTCATCTTAACCCAAGCATCGGCTATGGCATCTGAGTTCGGCCTTGAAACAGTTAATGGTTCAAGCTTTGGTTTCGGCATTTTTAATTTGTGACCCAAAAAAGAAAATATGAACTGCCCTGATGAAACTTTAGGCGGCTCTTGTAAGTTTTCGTTTCGTGACTGAGGTTTAGACTCTGGCAAGTTAGGCGTTATTTTTACTTTTGCTTTTTGCTGTTTTGGCTCAGCTAATGGTGATGCTGGTGATTTTGGCGCTACCGGAGCTTTGGGAATTTTCTTTTCGGAAGGAATGTCATCAAGAGTTACCGTCTTTTTTATCCACTTTTGTGACAAAAATCCGGCAAACGCTTTGTCCTGTTCAGACAAGTAACGTTTGAACTCTTGCGAATTTCCTTTTTTCCATTTCTCAAAGTCATTTTGCTGTGCGTTAACCTCACTGGATACCGCCATCATGCAGCAAATCAACACTAACAAGGGTATCACTTTTGTCATTTTGCACTCACTATTTGATGCCAAGGTTACAGTTTGAAAATATTTGCTACTGGTATCCATGCAAAAATTATTCTAACGTAAGCATAGTTCAATACAATATTATCAGGAATCCTTATGTTAAAGCTTATTATCCTTCTTGCCGTTGTTTATACCGTTTTACAATTTGGCTTAGGTGTCGACGTTAATCAAAAGATCAAACAACAGCTTCAAGGCGCGACTGAACATGCAAACGAAGTACTACCAGAGCTTACCGAGCAATTGAGCGAGCAAATAAAAGGCGCGCTCTCCCCTGACAAACTGGAAGAGTTATTACAAGATCAAGAAGTAAGTATTGAAAAGCTCACCGATCTATTTGAAGAGAATGGTATCAGCGCTGAGAAAATTGAGGAGTTAATGGAAGATAACAACTTAACCTCGGAAGATGCAAAAGAAAAATTGGAAGAACTGAAACAACGTTTGCAGGAAAAAATGGAACAAGGCTAACAAAACAAAGCAAGTGAGAGCAATTAATCATTATGATAAACTGCACACCAGTTAATAAGTTTTAAAATGTTAGAGTGACTCTGTGAAAGGTAATTTATTCATTGTTTCTTCACCAAGTGGTGCGGGCAAATCAAGTTTAATCAAAGCACTACTTGAAAAACATGCCGATATGAAAGTATCAGTTTCTCATACGACACGTGCACCGCGCCCAGGTGAAAATAACGCTGAACATTATCACTTCGTTGACGTTGATCAGTTTAAATCGCTTATCGAACAGGAAGAGTTTTACGAATGGGCTGAAGTGTTTGGCAACTATTACGGAACATCGAAATCAGCGATTCAGTCACAACTTGAGCAAGGTATAGACGTATTTTTAGATATCGACTGGCAAGGTGCACAGCAGATGAGAAAGCTAGTACCCGATGTTTTGTCTATTTTCATCTTACCGCCTTCAAAAGCTGAATTAGAGCGCCGACTTAATACCCGTGGACAAGATAGCGCCGAGGTTATCAAAGGACGAATGGAAAAAGCTCAGAGTGAAATGTCACATTTTAATGAATACGATTACTTGCTGATCAATGATGACTTTGAACAAACCCTTACTCAATTTGAGCAAATTGTGTTAGCAAATCGTCAATTATTGGCAAACCAACAAAGTAAATTTCAAAACTTAATCGATGAGCTATTGGCGAATTGATAAGCATAGTGTAATATTGCGCCCCTTAAATTTTAAATTAGTTGTTAATCTAAATTAACAACTAATCGTATGTAAAGATGCCATTCAAAATGGTTTATGTAATTGGAGATTGTAAATGGCTCGCGTAACTGTTGAAGACGCTGTTGAAAAAGTAGGAAATCGTTTTGATTTAATTTTGGTTGCTGCTCGCCGTGCACGTCAGTTGGCTACACAAGGTAAAGACCCTTTAGTTGAAGCTGGCAGCGACAAACCAACGGTAACGGCTTTACGTGAAATCGAAGCTGGATTAATCACTAACGAAGTGATGGACCGCCAAGACAACGAAGCTGAAACTGAACGCCAAGCAGAAGAAATGGCAGCGGTTGCTGCTATTGTTGGTCAAGAATAATCTAACCAACCAAATATATGTCTAGCCAGCGTGTCCTACGCTGGCTTTCCATCTTAAAACCCGTATAGTTTCAATATCCCTTAATTAATCCCAGTAGCGAAATCTGTGTACTTATTCGAAGGATTAAAACACCAAATCAGCCAATATTTGCCGTCTGAACAAGTGGCAATAGTTCAACGCGCCTACATCGTGGCCAGAGATGCACACGATGGACAAATGCGTTCAAGTGGTGACCCTTATATTACACACCCTGTCGCAGTAACCGTATTACTCGCTAACATGAAGCTTGACCATGAAACTTTGGCAGCTGGCTTGATGCATGACGTAATTGAAGATACCCCGGTTACCAAACAAGAGCTAGCGGCAGAATTTGGCGAAACAATCGCTGACTTAGTAGAAGGCGTATCGAAACTCGACAAGTTAAAGTTCAAAGACAAAAAAGAATTCCAAGCCGAAAACTTTCGTAAAATGGTCATGGCGATGACCGAAGACATTCGTGTTATCTTAATCAAACTGGCGGATAGAACTCATAACATGCGAACGCTTGGTGCACTAAAGCCTGAGAAAAAGCGTCGCATCGCTAAAGAAACATTAGAAATATACGCGCCAATCGCTAACCGTTTAGGTATTCACGAATTTAAAAACGAACTGGAAGACTTAGGTTTTGAAGCACTTTACCCGATGCGTCACCGCGCACTATCCGCAGCGGTAAAACAGGCTAGAGGGAATCGTAAAGAAATTATCCATAACATTCAGACAGAGATCGAAACTCGACTGGAAGACCGCAATATACCTGCAACCGTTGAAGGACGAGAAAAACACTTATTTAGTATTTACCGAAAGATGCTGAACAAAGAGTTGATGTTCAACGAAGTTATGGATATTTACGCGTTTCGAATTATCGTTGACGACATCGACACCTGTTATCGTATGATTGGTGTTATGCATAACCTGTACAAGCCAATTGAAACCCGTTTTAAAGATTATATTGCCATTCCTAAATCCAACGGTTATCAGTCATTACATACATCACTTGTTGGCCCACACGGTATTCCTATTGAAGTGCAAGTAAGAACCTACGATATGGATCAGTTGGCAGACCGAGGGGTT
>JABXID010000272.1 GCA_013373245.1 Gammaproteobacteria bacterium | reverse complement strand
CCTGCGGGTTGTGGCGAGGTGAAAGCATCAGCGTGTATTGAAACCAATAAGTCTGCATTCAGTTTTCTCGCTTTTTCAGTACGACCGTGAATACTAATATAATAATCACCGGTTCGCGTTAGCTCTGCACGCATGCCTTTTTCTTGGTTGATTTTTTTCGCCAGCTTTTTAGCTATCGCCAACGTAATTCGTTTCTCGTAATTTCCTTTTGGACCGATTGAACCAGGGTCTTCGCCGCCGTGCCCTGCATCAATAACCACAACCACGTCTCGGTCGGTTTCAATTTTTCTTTGCGTATTAGCGACCTTGGTTTGTGAGTCGAGCAAATCAATCACCAAACGGTGTCCATAGGGCGAAGTTGGTTTCAGAGCAAATAACATTGGTTCTATTTTTTGATTCAGATCCAAAACTAAACGGGTGTCTTTACCGTTATTTGAACTGCTACTGCGAATATTTTTTAGAATTTTACTATCGCTTGAAAGGCTGGAGGTGTTCGCTTTTATTTTAGTATTTTGTAAATCAATAACCAGACGTTCAGGATTAGATAGTGAAAAATAGGTGTATTTAACCGGAGATGACAGATCTAAAACAACACGTGTTGAATCGGGAGAAGGCCAAACACGGACGTTTTTAACGGTGCTGGCAGCTTGGGTGATAGCGCTGAACAATCCCAATAATACAAAACAAATTGTAAAATATAATTGAGCTCTAACACTCATAAAGTACATCTCAAACCTTGGTTATTTTTTGCAACAAGTTTACCCCTTTTTCGGAGCGACTTACACAACTAATCTGCCGTTGTTCGTTTAGGTATTCAAGCGTGATATCTAAGTCTGGCTCAGGAATGAACCCCTCACCTTTTTCAGGCCATTCAATCAAACACACAGCATTGGCATTAAAATAATCACGAATACCCATGAACTCAAGCTCTTCTGGGTCAGCAAGACGATATAAATCAAAATGATAGGCACTAACACCTACCAACTCATAAGGCTCAACCAAAGTATAAGTTGGGCTTTTAACATTTCCTTGATGCCCTAGTCCCTGTATCACACCGCGAGTAAAGGTGGTTTTTCCAGCGCCTAAATCACCTTGCAAAAAAATGACCGCTCCTTGTTCAATTTGTTTTGAAATACGTTTTCCGAACTCAACCGTTGCTTGTTCGTTCTGTAATATTTCAGAATATTGCGTCATCGCCTTACTCACCATACCCTTTACATCATAACTACATCAAACTGATCTTGATTATACAAGGGTTCAGTTTTGACTTTAATTTGCTTGCCGATAAAGACTTCTAGCTCTGCCAAATTGTGAAACTCGTCACTTTCCAGTGACTCTGCCACTGCGGTCGATGCATAAACGACAAATTGGTCGGCATCGTAAGCACGGTTGACTCGAACAACTTCACGTAATAATTCGGCACAAATAGTTTCGACCGACTTAATATATCCTCGCCCTAAACACGTTGGACAAGCACTACACAAAACATGGCCCAAACTTTCTCGTGTGCGTTTACGTGTCATTTCCACTAAACCAAGCGCAGAAAAGCCATTAATATTGGTTTTTGCTCGGTCTTTACTGAGTGCAACTTCCAGGCTGTGTAACACTCGTCGGCGGTGATCGTCACTTTCCATATCAATGAAGTCGATAATGATAATGCCACCAAGGTTACGAAGTCTGAGTTGACGAGCAATCGCCTGTGTCGCTTCACTGTTGGTATTAAAAATAGTGTCTTCCAAACTTCTGTGTCCGACAAAAGCGCCAGTGTTTACGTCTATCGTCGTCATAGCCTCAGTTTGATCTATGATCAAATAACCACCTGATTTCAGCTCTACTTTTTTATCTAACGCACGTTTGATTTCAGCTTCAACATCAAACATATCGAAAATAGGTCGCTCACCCGGATAATATTCTAATTTTGCGGTTAGCTCTGGCGTAAACTCTTCCGTGAACGCGGTTAACTCACCGAACATCAACTTTGAGTCTACTCGCACACGCTCTAAGTCGCCGGCAATAAAGTCCCGAAGAACACGAAACGCCAAGCTTAAGTCTTCATACAAAACATCTTGATTACGCGTTTTTTTCTTTTTCTTGATGATTTTGCTCCAGAGTTTTTTCAGGAAAACCGCATCTTGGGCCAACTCTTCTTCACCCGCTCCTTCAGCTGCTGTTCTGACGATAAATCCGCCTTCGCCTTCTTCATAGTGCTTTTCAACAATTGATTTTAAACGCTTGCGCTCTTCTTCTTTATCAATACGTTGAGATACGCCTACATGTTTGGCATCTGGCATAAACACCAAATATCGTGATGGCAAAGTGATGTCTGTGGTTAATCGAGCCCCTTTTGTACCCAATGGATCTTTAACCACTTGCACAATGATTTTTTGCCCTTCTCGAACTAACTCAATAATGTCGCGTGTTGTCGAATGATTTGGAGTAATTTGGTCTTTTTCGTCATCATAAGTGATGATATCTGAGGCATGCAGAAACGCGGCTTTTTCAGAGCCTATATCAACAAACGCCGCTTGCATGCCCGGTAAAACGCGACTGACTTTGCCCAAATAAATGTTGCCCACAATACCAGTTGAGCTTTCACGCTCGAGATGTAACTCTTGCAACATGCCATTTTCAATTTGTGCGACACGGGTTTCACTTGGCGTGACGTTGATGAGTAATTCTATACTTGTTTTCATAATATTTTATTCAGTGCTTGTTCCAGTTCCGCTAGCGGTAAACCAATAACATTGGTGACGCTACCATTTATTCCTTTAACAAATTTTCCACCAATTCCTTGAATAGCGTAAGAGCCGGCTTTATCTTGCGGCTCTCCTGTCTGCCAATATGATGTTATGGCCTGTTCAGTCACCTCGACGAAATTCACTTCCGTTGCAACAACTTCGCTGTACACCTTGTTATTGGCAATAATACTAAAAGCCGTTAATACTTGGTGTGACCTGCCAGAAAGTGCTGTTAACATCCGACGACAATCTTCAAAATTCATTGGTTTGCCAAGAATTAAGCCATCAATTACCACAGAAGTATCTGAGCCTATAACAACGGCTTGTTCCAACTTTTCAGCGACAGCTTGTGCTTTTTCAGCGGCAAGTCGTGCCACATAATCGATAGCACTTTCATTCCGTTTTGGTGTTTCGTCGATATCCGCCGCTTGAACATCAAAATCATCAACTATGAACGATAACAACTCTTTTCTTCTTGGAGATTGACTCGCCAACACTATTTTCATTGTGTTTACCTAACTTTAAATTTGCGACGATAAGCTCGTAATAACGGGAATAACCATAACCAAAAAAACGCACTGCTGATGGCTGGCGTAATATATTCAAATGAAAAATTTACGTTCAGCAAAAAGCGGTTCAACCAGAAAACTAGAAAGTGATACAAGACTAAAAACGCGCCTATTACGACAGACTGCTGCCAGACCGAAAAGTTTCTTATCCGTTGAAAGTTCGACGCCACACCAAAGGTGATAACTGCTAAAGACACCGCATGAACACCTAATACTGTGCCTAACAAAACATCCAATAAAAAACCAACAAACCAGGCAACGCCAATACTGACACGATGCGGTAATGCAATTGCCCAATAAACCACAACCATAGCGGCCCAGTCTGGCCAGAATGGTTTTAGGGCCAAAGGCAACGGCATTATGGTTAATACCAGTGCAATCAAAATAGAAATATTAATAAACCACCAAGGAGAACGTCCGACTTTAGCCACGGCTTTGCTCCTCTGGTTGTTGTTTAGCGGTATTAGATTTTAATAACAGCACGTGTTTTAACCTATCTAGCTGTGCAACCGGTTTCGCTACAATTTTCATAAAGGGCTTTGATACATCGGGCAATATTTCAGTCACTTCGGCTACAGGGTAACCGTCAGGAAACACTTGCCCCAAACCGGACGTAATTAATAAATCCCCTACCTTAATATCAGAGCCATGAGGTAAGTTGACCAATTCGAGTTGATTCAAATTACCGGTGCCATGCAAAATGCCTCGGATATCATTTCTCAATAATCTTACTGGTGTCGCGTGAGTTTGGTCAGTTATTAAAATAACTCGAGAATTAGTTGTGCCGACCGAAAATATCTGCCCTACAACCCCTAAATCATCAATAACAGGTTGGTTTTGGAACACATCATCTGACGTGCCCTTATCAATTAGTACGTATTGAGAAAATGGATTACTGGCAACCGCCATGATCTCCGCAACCGACTTGTCCGCCTCAATTCGTTCATTGGTTTTAAGTAACGCGCGAAGTTTGGCGTTTTCCGAAACTAACATACCGTAACGCTGCAACTTTTCATTTTGCATAAGTTGCAACTCTCTAAGTTTTTTATTTTCAGCTAACAGAGTGGCTTTGGTTGATGCGTACTTTGAGGTGGCATCAAGCATTTCTTCAGGTAAATTGGCTAGATACTGGATTGGTGAAATAAGGGTATTAAGGTAACTACGGATCTGCTTTGAACTCTCAGTATAAACGTCGTAAGTGATAGTTAGTAGGCTGATCACCAAAGCGATGGAGAGTCTTAAAGGAAGTGAGGGACCAGAACCAAAAATCGGATTCATAAATTAAAACAATTACCAGACATTAACTCTTTCGAGTCTTAAACAAAAACGGCAGTTGAAGTACAAACTGCCGTTATCTCAATTAATTACGATTCATTCGTAACTAAAAACGTCACCGCCGTGCACGTCAATCATTTCTAGTGCTTTACCACCACCACGTGCTACACAGGTTAATGGATCATCGGCGATGATCACTGGAATACCTGTCTCTTCCATTAATAAGCGGTCCAAATCACGTAATAAGGCACCACCACCGGTTAACACCATACCACGCTCAGAAATATCTGAAGCTAATTCTGGTGGCGACTTTTCAAGTGCCACAAGTACTGCACTTACGATACCAGAAAGCGGCTCTTGTAACGCTTCTAAAATTTCATTTGAGTTTAGGGTAAATGAACGAGGAACACCTTCGGCAAGGTTACGACCACGAACTTCCATCTCTTTAATATCGCTCGATGGGTAAGCAAAACCAATTTCTTGTTTTATGCGCTCCGCCGTTGCTTCACCAATTAAGCTGCCAAAGTTACGACGTACATAGTTGATAATCGCTTCATCAAAACGGTCACCACCGATTCGAACAGAGGAAGAGTAAACTACACCGTTTAACGAGATAACTGCAACTTCTGTTGTACCACCACCGATATCAACAACCATAGAGCCAGTCGCTTCTGATACAGGTAAACCCGCACCAATCGCAGCAGCCATAGGCTCTTCGATTAAAAATACTTCACGTGCGCCCGCACCTAAAGCCGATTCTTTAATCGCTCGCTGTTCTACCTGCGTCGCACCACAAGGAACACAAACTAATACGCGAGGGCTTGGACGGAAGAAATTATTGTTGTGCACTTGTTTAATAAAGTATTGCAACATCTTTTCTGTCACATAAAAGTCAGCGATAACACCGTCTTTCATTGGACGAATCGCCTTGATATTACCTGGCGTACGACCCAACATTTGTTTTGCCTCAGTACCTACCGCAGCAACACTTTTCGGACCGCCGGCTCCGCGCTCATGTCGGATAGCAACTACTGAAGGCTCATTAAGAACGATACCTTGTTCTTTTACGTAAATTAATGTATTCGCCGTACCTAAATCAATCGACAAATCATTGGAAAACATCCCGCGCAAATTCTTCAACATGGCGCTTTTATATCCTTAGGAAAATTTTAAACATCTAACCACTAACTTTACCCAACCAATAAGCGGTGAGCAAGCTAGATATTGAGGCAAACGCAAATAAAAAAAGGAGCAACTGCTCCTTTTTTATGAATTCGTTTTAAAAACGATAAAAATTTAGGCTTAACGCTCGCGAGTTACGCGGAATCCGATGTAATTAGAGCGAAAATCTGACGCAATTTCTAATCGAGTTGAAACTCGCGCTAAACTTGGTGCAAAATTCCAAGCACCACCACGAACCACAGAAACCACTTCTGAACCAGAGTCCGTCCATTCCCAAACATTACCGATAACATCGTATAAGCCGAAGCCGTTACGTTTAAATGAAGCGACAGGCGCTGAAGATTTGTTTGACCACTTGCTGCCACACCAACCACAGTTTGCGTTGTTGTTACCTATGTATGTGCCCCACCAAAAGTCAGTCTCAGTACCAGCTCGTGCTGCATATTCCCACTCACCTTCTGTTGGTAAACGATAAGTTTTATCAGAACTTAAAGATAACCAGTCAACATACGCTTTTGCATCGCTAAGTGTGACACATACTACTGGGTGTTCATCAGTTTGTTCGTAACCAGGATTACGCCAGTTCATTTGCGTATCGTATTGTGGTTCAGAGCTACCGTAAAATGCGCAACCTCTGTTCTTCTCAGCTTCGGTCACATAGTTAGTTGCTGAAACAAAAGCAGAAAATTCTTTTACTGTGATCTCTTTTTCACCAATACCAAACGAAGATTCGATTTTATAACTAACCACTGGACGTTCGTTGTCTAAACCTCGACCAGTGATATCACCCATCTGAAAACCACCAGCAGGGATAGCTATCAATGTAGGGCCTTGTTTGTCATTATTTAAAATATCTTGGATACGCTCGCCTTTGGCAAAGCTTTGGGTGTCTTTTTTCAAGTTAACACGTAGGGTTTGGTTTTCCGTCAGCTCAATGTTTTCAACGTAAGGTTGATAACCTAATTTAAGCACCTCAATTGAGTGCTCTCCTGCTGGCAACATCACGCTCATTTTAGTTGAGCCGTAACTTACGCCATCGATAAAAACTTCATCATCAAATACATTTGAACGAACGGTAAGTTCGTACATTAAATTTGCATCGTACTTAGTTTTTTTTTGTTGCTTGGCTTCGTTCTGAGCTGATTCGCTGTCAGCCGGATATTCGACACAATAACGCTGACTTAAATCTAATAGCTGACACGCTTGAATGCGAGTTAAGTTACCTTTCAAAGAGACATCCATCGCCACTGTGTATTTAGCGTTACCACTGAATCCTTTATTAGTGATATTAATGCTTTGTACTTTCACACTAGTATCTGATTCATTACGTTTTTGAGAAGCAGCGTTTGATTCTGATAATTCAGTGAAGATTTTGTCTAGATAACGTTTCGAGGCTTTTTGTTTTGCCAACTGCTCGGTGCGACGAATACAGTCTGAAATAACTTCTTCAAGGTCACAGTCTAGAGTTTGTTGAACAGACAAAGTGCCTGACTTATTAAATTCTTTATACAAACGTTCAACACGCGCGTGGTTGTACTTTTCTTTCAAACTTTCAAGCGAATTTAATAATGCGTGTTTGGAAACGCGGATAGTGGCAACTTCTTGCTCTTTCTCTTGTACTGCGATGAGTTGATTTTGGATATCGATTTTATTTTGTTTGTGAGCGTTTACTGCTTCGGTATAAGCCAAGCGAGCAGCCGCTATATCTAATGATGGATCATCAATCATGCGTTGGAACTGACTGTTCATTTCTTCCAAAGCCAGTGCTTTTTCACGATCTAGTTTTGCAGATTGCTCCCGCAGGTTCGACAACTGTTGTTTCATTTGCGTCACTTGGTTCATTTGCGTTTGCAAAGCCACGCTATAGTTATCGTACTCGGTTTGTTTATTCGTGATATCGGCCTGAATGGCCTCAACCGATGGCGCTGCCGTTTGTGCTTGTACGCTACCAATGAATAAAATAGTGATTAGCGCCAGTGGAGCTTTCAACATAGTACTTCCGTTCCCAAAATTACTTTTTATTATTTTCCAGGCAAACCTGATAAAATTAGATTTTCCTCAAGCTGCTATGCTATTGAGTTAATACTCAAAGCGCAAGTTTAAATTTTAATTCTATCTTTCTCTTTTATAAATTATTCGATCATTGCCTTTAAATCGACCAAATAATATGGTGGCGCTCGGCTGTTCTAACGAACCATCTTCACTCCAGTCAAACAACAAATGATTCGGCACATTGTTAAGTTGTAAACGTAAGCTTATGTCCTGACCTAATGCGTCTACAAACAAACCGTCAGTCACCAAAATAGAGCCATTGGTAAAACTATTACCATCAGAGCTATCAACTCTCAGTGTAAAGTCTGTATTAGTCGTGTCATCTTCATTATAAATATCTGCTAAGAATGAAGAAAAATCAGTTGTAGAGTCATCGGTATTTTGAATAAATCGAGTGCCGTCATAATATTCTGTTGTTACGTTTAGTCTTAGATTGACATCGTTTGGGCCAAACGCATTGTCGATAGCCACTCGGCCGTACCGAACTTCCACGCCAGAGATATCTATTTGATAACCTTCAAACACCGCGTCGTCGCTGTTGATACCATTAGAGTCGTAACCAACACCATCACCGTCTTGAAGATCACTAGCAGCAAAATCTAAATCTAACTGCATGCTAATTGGCGCAGAAGGATCGACGCCTTTGGTGTAGCTGAACGTATTGTTGAGCACAAACTCGACAAAACCATCAAATGCCGTTGCATCAGTGACCATCATTACTTGTGTCGGTAATACTAATACCGAATCGCCGATATCGCTTGTCGTACTATTATTGACATAACCTTGTTCGTCAAAAGCAAAGGTATTCATATCAAACACATAGTTAGTTGCTAATTGATTAGTATAAGTCCGAGCTTGAAATTGGAATGTTGGCGTGGAGGAAAAATCTATATCTTGTCCAACATATGAAAAACTGCCGCTGGTATTTTGCAAGGATAATTCAACCGGCGTAGTGCTCAAATCATCTGTCGAGTTCGCGGTTAAATCGGAGATTGAAAAATAAGCCGGAATAAAACGCCCTGTGCTAACCGGTTTGTTCATTGCTATTGTGTAACCAAAATAATTGAAGTCTCTGGCAAACAGCTCGAACACTCCAACATTGTTGTAACTGGCGCCTGAAAAAGTATAGCCGGTTTCGTCAAACGATAAACTAACGCCTTGCCAAGAAATAGAGTCGGCACTCGTCACGGTGTTTGTACCATCATAATTCAACTCAACCGCATTAGCGCCAGCTGCAATGGTGGGAACCGCCATAATAGATGCCAATTGAGGTTCACCGCCACGGTAATTTTGTGTAATTGCCTCTTTGGCGTTAATAGCATACAAATTAAAGTCGAAGGGTTGCCCAGCAATGTGAGTGAAGTTCCCCAACCCACCTAGCGCTTGGCCGTCCGAGTCTGTTAGAGAAATCGCGAGTCTTAACGGGTAAACAATAAATTCAACCGTTCCTACCGTATTGGCGTCCGAAACTGACAATGACAACTTACCGACGTCCTCATAACCAATATAAAAACTTGCAGTAGCGTCTGATGCGGAAAAATCTAATGAGACAGATAAGCCATCACCACTTGTAATAGGTGTTGTTGCACCATCACTAGTGGCGGAATAAAGCAATGACTCATTAACTGAAACATTGTTTAAATCTGGTGTCACATAACTGAAGTCAATCGTAACAGTTTCTGTTCCTGAATAACTGCTCGTACAAGCTTGAGTATTGTCATCACTTTCAACCGCTTGCACTGTAATTTCTTGTTGCCCGGAGGCTGCGATAAAATCTGGCGCTGTGACAATAAAGGTACAAGAAGTAGCTAACTCAGTTACAGATATTGTGAATAACTCCCTGTAGCTAATACCATTTTCATCCGTTGCTTTTACACAAATGTTGTAATCCCGAGCACCTAGACTGCTCGACACCCAAGACTGAACTTTCAATTCACCATTATCAATATAAAAGTATTGATTGTCGCTTATATCTCCCGGGCATAATCCCGCATGGGTATTATCATCTTCATTAAAAATTACATAATTTAAACTCAACCCTGTGCCTAAATCAGCAGGGTAAAAACTTCCTATACTGGCGTCTGCTATAGCCAATGTGTTTAATATAATGTTGTTTGTTAAATCGAAAAAGTTACTATTTTCAGGCTCGGGCGTCACCGTAATCGTAAAGTTTTTGCGGTAAGTATTATTATCGAGGTCAGTCGCTTTCACACAAATGCTATAGTCTCTAGGTTCAAGAGTTAAGTATTGGCCACTTACAATTTGTAAGTCATTAGAACCGGAGGGTATTTGGAAAAAGCTGTTATCTTGAAAGTCCAAAGCGCATGAGCCACCATCAGTATTGGCATCCTCCCAAAATATTTCAAAGGTATGAGCGTCATTAATTTCTATATCAACTGCACTTAACTCACCAATATTTGCGTTGGCGTATGCTTGATATTCAATTATCGTATCATTTGATAATAAAATATCCGTTGGTCCTAAATCATTTGAAGTGCCCGGCGTTGAACCTTCACATGACGTCCAATTGTCGTAATCGTTATTACCTTCCTGCTTTAAACCGTCGACTTCTGTGCAGTGGCCTTTTTGATTACCATTAAAATCGATTTCCGTCACCAAGTCTGGGTAATCATCAATGCATGATAAATACTCGAAGCTGCCTGTGTTGTTGATATTATTTTTATAATTCAGATAGTGAACCAATTTACCATCACCATCGGTCATCAAAATTTCTTGAATCGTATTATGCAACGCATAACCCGTATTTGTTAAACCATAAGTAACACCGCTTGGCACATTGCCATATATAACAAAAATCCCACTGGAACCGCCACTGAATTGACAAGAACTTCCACTACATATACTAAACGGTCCATTCGCAGAATTGTTACCAGAAGAGTTTTGATCCAATGTCCAACCGTCAAAATCAACAGTTACTCCCGCTGGAATATAAAACTCAATCCAATTCTCAGCATTATTGGTTTCGTTAATTGACACCCCCGTTTGAGTAACTGGCGGCGTAGGGCAGGTCGCTGCGTAGCTCTTAAAACACAGAATAAGAAACACAAGTAAAATGAAATTTAAACGAAAATTGACAACTACATTCATTGAATTTCTCTCGCTTCAATTTCTACGGTACGACTAACGCAAAGATTATCTGTGTCATTGCAACTTTGATCCGACGTTGCTGGGCTTACTGAGCTGCCAGCTAAATTGTCCTTACATATGCCGGTTGACTCAATCAGGTAATATTTCGGTTCATCATCAGGGTGGTTATTACAAATCGTAAACACAACGCAATTAGGAAATCCTGCAAATCCATCTAAATACCGAAGACCTGTATCAACTTCTGCATCAGAGCATTTATTAACCTCATCGTCCAATGGAAAGATTTGGGCGAGTGTCATTTCATTTGCAGATTCAGCCGCCAGTAACGCTCTTGTGCCAAGCACTTCTTGCACCACTTGGTCGCTACTAGACGAAATCGTGTTGGTTATCGCCGTGATCAACAGAGACATCACTATTACCATAAAAACGGCTATCGCTAACGAACTTCCGCGCTGATATTTTATATTTAACGGTTTTAATGAAATACTTTGAGAAACACCTGAGCTCAGGCTTGAAGATTTACTACGGAACATTCGGAATATGCACTTCATGGTTGTAAAACATATTTTCGCCAGCATCGGCTTCAAACTCTAAGTATAGACTAACCACCGAATTTTGAGTCAATACACCTGGTTCATAATCAAATGGTGGTTCAGCCGTTAAATCATTAGTTACCCCTTCCGCCATCAAAACGCCAGCGCTTGCTAACAAAGGTAAAGTGCGAGTTGTGGCAAAATCGCTAAACTCAAAACGATAAACATCGCGGGTGTTTGAACTGCTGTTGTTTATCAAACAATATACAACTGAACGGTCAGCGGTAAAATATCGATTAATTGGCGACTCTTGCGGAAACTGTACATTTGCGGAAAAGCCTATTTGATACTGTGGATCGCCGTTGTCAGTCACCGAATCGATGATCTGCACTTGGACAGGGTTACCGTATATTTCATCAATATCCGTTGCATAGATGTACATACGATCATTTTGCTCGTACACATTGTTGCTCCAACTAACAACATCAATAACATCGTCGGCTGCGTTTGGCGAAATGGGAGGAACTTCAGAGTCAGCATCATTGCGGTATGCGCCCGACGCTTTTATCGGCACAAACTCTATGCAACTTTGCGTTACCCCGTTTGTTATTGTTCGAATACTGTTTGGAATGGCACCGCGGATTTCTCGAGTTAAACGTTCTATTAAAAAGCGACTTTCTGATAACTTTTGCTGACGCAAATTAGCATTCACATAAATCTCGGTACCAAAATTAATATACTGCACTGTCGCGGTAGCCAACACACCTAAAATAACAATCACAGCAACCAACTCGATTAAGCTGAAACCACCTTGTCGTTTTTTCGTTTTTTGCGGAAAATTGCGAGATTTGATTCGAGTCTTAAACATTAATAGTTCGCCTTAAAGCTCGAATAGACAACATCAGGGCCCCGTGGTGGTGTAACTGTTATGGTGATTAATTTGGCAGGAGATACACTAGAAACTGGCGTACTAAAAGTATTGTTATAATTAACGGATACTTGCACATTGAACTGCGCGTAAGCATCGACTACATCGCCTTCAATATTAGCCAGTACACTATCACCCGACACATTTAAGCAATTAAAATCATCGACATCATCCCATGTTACTCTGTCACTACCTTCTTCTGTGCTTGCACAATTATCTAATTGCGTCTGTGTTATACAAGCACTGGCACCGGTTTCACCACAACGCAAGTTGCCGATCACTAAACTGTTCTCATCATAACGTCGCGCCAGAATTTCATTCATTAATGATTGAGCGAGCTCTGCCGAACGTACTTGGAACCAAGGATCAGTGCTCTTTTCTGCTTGTGGAAACAATGCACCTGTCATAAGTAATAGAACTACAGACATCACAGCAATGCCTAACACCAACTCTAGTAAAGTAAAGCCACTCTGAATCATCTTTGTCATTCGATCAATCATGGACATACCCTTGCGGCTCGATAGTTACTGTATAAGTACCATCTATAGTGATTGTAACCGTAACTAGATTATTGCCAACCGTCGGCCGCCCCCAATCATCAAACTCAAGAATCGACAACGCTGGCGACACTGTATATGAGTTTTCAAGTTCAACTCGAAAATTGTTGTTTATGTCAGATGTTGCAACGTCAAAAGCAGAGTTACACGTGCCATCATTTGCTTGCGAAGCCAGTCCAATATTTGACGATGTAAAATAAACCCCCTGACATTGGCCATCTTGGGTGTTTTGCATAGCACGACTTTGGACGTTGCGAAGAAGCGAAATAACTTGCTGTTGATCAGTTACACCGGAGTAACCGCTGGAAGAAATACTGGGGTAAACGGAAACGGCTAAAATACCGAGAATTAAGACAACGGCAACGAGTTCAACGAACGTAAATCCTTTAAGGTGTTTCATAGGTTCGACTTTTTGCAATGATTTGCAACGACTGAGGAAGAAAAGAGAAAAGGCTGACCAAGGTCAGCCTTTGCTAATTAACAGCCAGTTATGACTTGGCTGATTGTCGGCTCAGCACCATCGCTTGCCGCTTCAACGTATTGGACATAACACGCTTCATGAGCCGGGTCTGTGCCTTCAGTGAAAGTATCTCCGGTAACACCTGTGGCATATGTAACATCCGATGGATAAATTCTAGTAGTAGTATCACCTTCTATGATTTGCCAGTCACTATCATCAATAACATCCGATATTGCTGAAGCATCCGGATAACCATAAACCATTGCAATTACCGATGTCCCTGTTGTTGACTCAGGTGTTGTTGGCGTCCCCTTAACCCCCTGAATCAAAGCCTTCGAATAGGCAATATTGACAGCACCTTTTAAAGACGCCTCTAAACCATCTACTGTGGATGATCTAGCATCAGTTTGAATATCCAAAAACTTAGGCGAAGCCGTTACAGCCAAAATACCTAAAATCACAATAACAATGATTAATTCTATTAAAGTAAAACCTTGTTGATTAGACTTTTTCATAAAGCCCCCTTATTACCCACTAGGTACTAAGTTTAGTTACGGAATACGCGCACTGCACCAGAGTCGGCATCGTAAGTGAAACCTTGGCCTGTGCTGTAGTCGCTGTTGTAGTTGTTTGGTACGTTAGCCCCAGTAATCTCTGTTGCTGAACCGCCGGTTTGCGTGTACACACAAAGATCGTCAGTACCGTAATATGTCGCAATATAACGTTGCTCGTCATACGCTTGACCTGGGTACGTAATTGTTGGAGGTGACGCTAAAATGGCATTAAATACTTCCGAGCAATTTAATGAGTTTAGGTCATCATTGCTGTCGTTATCATCGCTCGTACCTGCAGGGTAACCCGTGTCAGTTACATCAATAGAAACACCATCATAATCAACATCCGTTGTTCCTGATGGACGCCCCGCTAATTCCCATTCTGCTCTTACAAGGCCAACCGCACTTGCAAAACCACCTGCAACACCTTCAACCGAAGCGTCGCGTGCATCATCCGTTGCATCTAAAAAACGAGGTACTGCCGCAGCACCTAATAAACCTAAGATGATCACCACGATCACTAATTCAATTAAAGTAAAACCTTGTTGCTTTTTCATTTGTGCGTTACCTCTATAAAAGCCTTGAATCGATTCTAATTAAAAGTTGATGATTTTAAAACCAATTTTTGT
>JABXID010000127.1 GCA_013373245.1 Gammaproteobacteria bacterium | reverse complement strand
GCTAGCGCGGTTAAATAAACGGCTGGTTTAATTAACGAACCAATATTTCGGTTGGCATCTAACGCTCGGTTAAAGCCAAAACTGTTGGCGTGTTTGTCGCCGACCAAAGCTGATATAGAGGCGTTGTCGAGACTTAATGAAATCACCGCGCCATTAATATCCTGCAACTTATGTTGTTTTTCCAGCTGCTTAATACTGCGGTTAAATAACTTTTCATAGTTTTTTTGCAACACAGGATCTAAACCGGTGAACACTAACAAACCATTCGCTTCATGTTGCTCAGGCAATTGCAATGCTTTTAACTCGCGCATAACCAACTGCATATAAGAAGGGAAACGCGACTTTCCTTGCCCAACTTTGTTCACCACTTGCATTGGTTGCTGAATGAAGTATTCATATTCTTTATTATCGATTACGTTATCCGACACCATCAATTGCAACACCAAATCGCGACGCGCTAAGGCTCGTTTTTGTTGGCGTAGTGGGTTGTAATAGGAAGGTCCTTTCACCATAGCCACCAACAAGGCAAATTCGTGACGTTCTAATTCCGCCAGCGGTTTGTCGAAGTAAAATTTACTGGCAAGAGCAAATCCGTGCACGCCATTATTGCCATTTTGACCTAAATAAATTTCATTAAAATACGCTTCTAATATCGCATCTTTGCTGAATCGATAATCCAAGATAAGCGCAATAAAGGCTTCTTTGATTTTACGTATATAGGATTTCCTCGAGTCGTTCAGCAACAAGTTTTTCGCCAACTGCTGAGTTAACGTACTGCCCCCTTGCACCTTGCGGCCAGCGCGAATATTGGCAAGTAAAGCGCGGGCAATAGCAAACGGCGAAATACCATTGTGGTGATAGAAATTTTTGTCTTCCACCGTTATTAACGTATCTATCATCCACTCTGGAACTGTCGCCAAATTAATGATTTCTCGGTGTTCGTTGTTATCGTCCGATTCTCGCGAAATCAATAACGGCTCAAGCATGCTTATAGCTTCTTGGTTCCATTGATTTTGAGAATATGTCTCGACGTCAGTCACGCGATTATTTTCAAACGACACTCGGACTTTTTGCGGCAACACAGCCCCATCAACGTAAACAAACTCGCGGCGATAAAAGGTGACCATTTCATCATTCTGTTTGTATTGACCGGGCTCTCTCACCGATGTGGATTTACGATAATTAAGTAACTTTAACTCGCTGATGAGCTCTTGCGGGTTGAGATATAAATGAGGGTAAAGTTGCAGTGGGCGAGCATAAACTTTAATAGGCGTTTGCCATTTAGGCCCCGACATTTTTTGCTGCACCCAAGCGTCTAGATAAATCAAATAAAACGTCGTGATTATGGCGACAAACACCATTAACTTTACACTACGATAAAACCACGTTTTTAATACTTGATTTGGATCGACTTGATTACTCATTCAACTCACTTTGTTGATTTTACGCCAATTTCATAAAACATTTACTTTGGTTTAGCCAATTGAGACTTGGTTTTGTTGGTCGCAACAAAAGTGGTTGGGTCATCCGGCCATGGATGTTTAGGATAACGCCCTTTCATTTCTTTTTTAACCTCTTGATAGGCATTTTGCCAAAAGTTTGCCAAATCTTTGGTGAGTTGCAAGGGTCGCTGCGCCGGCGACAATAGCTCTAATGTTAAAAGTACCTTGCCGTTGCATATGGTTGGTGTCGTCGGTTCACCAAACATCTCTTGTAATTTGACAGACAACTTGGGTTCGTTACTTAAATAATTGATTTTACGCTGAGATCCAGCCGGTGTTTGATATGTCTCTGGACACAAAGCGACTAAGGTTTGTTGTAGGTTCCAATCCAATGAGTCAAACAATATCTTTGCAATATTAATGGCTTTTAATTGTTTTAAATTTCGAATGTCGGATAGATAAGGCGGCAACCAATCTACAACGCTCGTTAACAGTTGTTGTTTGTCCCAAATAGGCCAATCATGATTTGGTTCGAACTGGCGCACCAAATTTAGCTTTTGTAACAACACCACTAGTGAGTCATCATAAGTAAGCGCTTGCCAACCCAGCTGTTCAATTCTATCAAGCCAAAGTTGCTGCCAGTTTTGACTGGTTAACTCAAGCGGTAACACCTTCTCTGATAACACCAACTCGCCAATGACCGCTTGAGATACCTTCTCTGGCTTTTGTTTTTGCTCAGACCATAAGACCACTTCTTTTTGCTCGATAAGTTCTGGCGCATATCGCTGAACCATATCAAGCTCTAACTCAACGTATTGACTAATAAACTGACCATATTCACTGGCGTTAAAATCAGTGACCACTATCAATTCCGCTTTACTGGCCACTTGAGATGAATGGAACACGACGCCTGCGCCGTTACTTAACTTCCATTGCTTACCTAGCTGTTTGCCTATTCGATCAGGAAAAGCTAAAAGCAATAACAATGGCAGGTGATCCGTATCAATTTGCGACTTGTTTGGCGGTGTTATACGTAAGCGAGCTGCCAAAGATTTAACTTGAGCTGCAATCAATGACCATTGTGCGTGGGATAAATGATTTAACACCAAGGCTAAGTTGGCCTGCGGTTCGGCTCTGCTTTGTTGCAAATAAGCAACTAATATAATTGCTGTTGTTAACAGTTCAACACGATTTAGATTATGCTTTTCAACAAGTTGCTGAGCTGACAACACCATTTTAGT
>JABXID010000001.1 GCA_013373245.1 Gammaproteobacteria bacterium | reverse complement strand
GTTAATATTTTTAATGGCTCGGCGCGCAATTTCTAACGCGTGATGGTCATTTTGCGCATAATGGTCCGATACACCAGAGGTTCGACAATGCACATCTGCGCCACCAAGTTCTTCTGCTGTCACTACTTCGCCGGTTGCGGCCTTAACTAAAGGTGGGCCGGCTAAGAAGATAGTGCCTTGTTCTTTAACGATAATTGATTCATCGCACATGGCAGGCACATAAGCGCCACCTGCTGTGCAAGAGCCCATAACTACAGCAATTTGTGGAATATTGGCGGCAGACATATTGGCTTGGTTAAAGAAAATACGACCAAAGTGTTCTTTATCTGGAAACACTTCGTCTTGGTTCGGCAGATTCGCACCGCCTGAATCGACAAGATATATACATGGTAAGTTGTTTTCTTGCGCAATGGCTTGTGCGCGCAAATGTTTTTTCACCGTTAGTGGATAGTAAGTACCGCCTTTTACCGTGGCGTCGTTAGCAACAATTACACACTCCTGACCGGCTACTCGACCAATACCTGTGATTATGCCAGCGGATGGCACATCATCTTTATATACTTCATAAGCGGCAAGTTGTGACAATTCTAAAAACGGCGAACCTTCATCGAGCAGTTGGTCAACACGGTCTCTAGGTAGTAATTTGCCTCGTGATAAATGACGCTCACGGCTGCGCTCGCCACCGCCAAGCTTAATATTGGCGACTTTATTGTTTAGGTCGTCAACTTGTCGTTGCATGTGTTCAACATTGGCAACAAAGTCTGGACTACGAGGGTTCAGTTTGCTGATTATTCTATTAATGGGGGCGCTCATAAGCGATACCTTTTACTAGTAGCTGGATAACAATGCATTTAATGAGTCTTAAACAGACTCATTAAATAGCTCTCGACCAATTAACATACGGCGAATTTCCGACGTACCGGCACCAATTTCGTATAACTTAGCGTCGCGCAATAAACGGCCCGCTGGGAATTCATTAATGTAGCCGTTGCCACCTAGAAGTTGAATGGCATCCAGTGCCATTTTTGTTGCAAGTTCAGCTGAATATAAAATTACACCAGCAGCGTCTTTACGGGTTGTTTCGCCGCGGTCACAAGCTTGCGCCACCATGTAAACATAAGACTTCGCTGCATTCATTTGGGTATACATATCGGCGACTTTGCCTTGTACCAATTGGAACTCACCAATTGACTGACCAAACTGTTTTCGGTCGTGAATGTAAGGCACGACTAAGTCCATGCAAGCGTCCATGATGCCCAGTGGACCACCAGATAACACTAAACGCTCATAGTCTAAGCCTGACATCAATACCTTTACGCCTTTGCCTTCTTCGCCCAGAATGTTCTCAGCCGGTACTTCGCAGTTTTCAAACACCAATTCACAAGTATTTGAGCCGCGCATACCTAATTTGTCGAGTTTTTGGTGACGAGAAAAACCTGGGTAGTCACGCTCCACGATAAAGGCTGTAATGCCTTTTGAACCAGCGCTGGTATCGGTTTTGGCGTAAATGATGTAAACGTTGGCGTCTGGACCGTTGGTGATCCACATTTTGTTACCGTTTAAAATGTATTTGTCGCCTTGTTTGTCGGCACGAAGTTTCATGCTGACTACGTCGGAGCCCGCATTAGGCTCAGACATGGCAAGTGCGCCAATGTGTTCGCCGGTGCAAAGTTTTGGTAAGTATTTTTGTTTTTGTTCGTGCGTACCGTTTTTGTTTAATTGGTTTAAACATAGATTCGACATTGCGCCATAACTCAAACCAACAGACGCAGAGGCGCGACTGATCTCTTGCATCGCAACTACGTGTTCTAAATAACCTAAACCAGAACCGCCATATTGTTCGTCGACCGTCATACCAAGCAAACCCATGTCGCCAAATTTACGCCATAGGTCGTTTGGAAACTCGTTGTCGATATCGATTTGCGCTGCGCGTGGCGCAATTTCGTCGCGGGCAAAGGCGTTCACTTGATCGCGGATCATGTCGACGGTTTCGCCCAAGTTAAAGTTGATTGATGAGAATTGGCTTATCATAGGGTCTCTCTTTTAATTTTTATTATATGAAGCTGAGTTATTAACTCGGTTTCTTAAATACTCTGTTGATTGTATTTGGCTAACGCCAGTTGACAGTTTTGCTCAAGTTCATCGAGCTCATCGATGACGGCTCTAATGTCAATCAGCTGTTGTGCAAGTTGTTGTTTCTTATCACCTATTAAACACAACATGGTTTCTAGTTGTTTTTCACCAGTGTCTTCATTGTCGTATAAGTCAAAAATATTCTTGGTTTCAGCGAGTGAAAAGCCTAGTCGCTTACCGCGTAAGATCAACTTAAGACGCACTCTGTCTTTTGGATAGTAAATCCGCGTCTGGCCCTTACGTGTTGGTGCTAACAAGCCTTGATCTTCATAGAAACGTATACTTCTAGTGGTAACGTCAAACTCTTTGGCAAGTTCACTGATGGAAAACGTTTGTTCTGTCATGTTGATGTCTGGATAGTTTTATTAATGGCAAAAATTAAGTGGTAAAAAGCATAGGGTAAGTTTACGTAAACGTAAAGTTGTAAGTCGAGTAGCTAGAAGTGGACGGATGAGGTAAAGCGTAAATTATTCGAAACAGTAAACTAAGTTGCCTTGATGGCAAAGGCGCACTGTCAAGGCATGCGATGCTCTAAGTGCAAGTAATAATTTGTCAATTAACTTAATTGCGTTAAAGCATGTTCTCTTGTTTCATCCATAAATAACAGTCATTTAACATTTCGTCGAGGCTTACTTTGTTGTTGTAACCGAGTTCTTTAACGGCTTTATCGCTTGAAGCTTTCACTCGTTCGGTCACCATCTGTGCTTTTTCAGGTGTCATGTTTGGTTCTTGCTTGGTAAAGAGTGATAGCCAATAAGAAAGGGCACCTATAGTTTTAATAACAACACTTGGGATTGGTTTGTTCGGAGTAGGTTTATCAAGCAGGTTTCCTATTTTGCGCACAACGTCTAAAAAAGAGCAGTCGGTGCCTGCCAAAATATAGTTTTCGCCTATTTTACCTCGTTCAAAAGCTGCAATATGAGCCGCGGCGACTTCTCTAACATGACAGTAGGAACCTTCGCCTGCGGGAGCTCCGGGTAATGAACCGTTGTTGATCATTGTGAATAGCTGTGACCAATTGTGCTTGTCGTATGGGCCAATGATAGCGCATGGATTTAAAATGACTGCATCCAACCCCTTGTTGGTAACCGCATCTTTTACGGCTTTTTCACCTAAGTATTTAGTTTTTAAATAATTCACTGAACTTTGTAATGCATTAGAATGGCTAGATTCAGTAATGATTTTTTTATGGAATCCGTAGGCTGAAATCGAAGAGGTGTGAATAAATCGTTTAACCTGTTTACTCAGTGCAACATCTATTAAGTTTTGAGTTGCAGTCACATTTACCTGGTATTGTCGCGCATTGTTTAGTCGCCACATATTGGTATCACCCGCAATATGGAAGATGGCATCTAGTTCACTTGGCACGTTATTCATAAGGTGGGATTTGTTAAGTAAATCGGTTTCGACAAGGGTAATATTCAGTTTTTCCAGTTCAGCGATATTAGCGCCAGCACGAAACATCGCAATTACTTGCCAGTCTTTATCTATCAACTGATGAATGAGGTTCAATCCTAAAAAACCAGTACCACCTGTTACAAATGCCTTCATTTAATATGCCTGTTGAATTCAAATTTCGGATGACGCCTAAAATTGAGTGAATCAATATCGAGCTTGATTTGCCTTGGTATCCGTTTAGCTGTGCTAAATAGTTTACAAGGAGTGGGACTAAAGCAGTAGTCTTTCTTGCGGGTTTTGCCTTGGCAGGTTTATCAAGGGGAATTAATATGATTGCACACTATTAAAACTATAATAATTAAAGGCTATTTGTATGTCGAATCAAGATCCTATTGTCATTGTATCAGCTAAACGAACTCCACTCGGGGGCTTTCAAGGTTCATTATCTGCTGTGGCTGCACCTGTTTTAGGGGCGGAAGCTATTAAGGCGTCACTCGAAGCCGCGGGCATAACAGGCAGTGAAGTTGACGAAGTTATCATGGGATGTGTGTTACCGGCGGGGTTAGGGCAAGCACCTGCTCGACAAGCCGCAATTAAAGCTGGCATTGCATTAAGTGCTGGGGCGACCACAATTAACAAGGTTTGTGGATCTGGTATGAAAGCGGTAATGATGGCAAACGATGCGATTAAGGCTGGTTCCATTAATGTCGCAGTTGTTGGTGGTTTTGAAAGTATGTCAAACGCGCCTTATATGTTGCCAGATGCTCGTTCGGGTATGCGTATGGGTCACAATAAAACCTTAGATCACATGTTTTTAGATGGCCTTGAAGATGCGTACCAAGGTAAAGCTATGGGCTGTTTCGCGCAAGATACTGCGAATGAATATGGTTTTACTCGTGAAGCGTTGGACGACTACGCTATTCGTTCGTTAACTCGAGCACAAACTGCAATAGACAAAGACCTGTTTAATGGCGAAATAACTCCTGTGACAATAACTACTCGTCGTGGTGAAGTGACAGTTCGAGTCGATGAACAACCAGGAAATGCACGCATCGACAAAATACCTTCACTTCGTCCAGCTTTTGCAAAGGATGGCACTATTACCGCTGCAAACTCTTCTTCTATTAGTGATGGCGCGGCGGCGTTAGTTGTTATGTCATTAAGTGAAGCGCAAAAACGTGGACTAACACCACTGGCAAAAATAGTGTCACAAGCAACAAACTCGGTTGAACCTGAGAAATTTACGACCGCACCGGTCGGTGCAATTCAATCAGCTTTAGACAAAGCCGGTTGGCAATCCCAAGATGTTGATTTGTATGAAATCAATGAAGCGTTTGCCATGGTAACTATGGCGGCAATGCACGATTTAGAATTACCAGCTGAAAAAGTTAATGTTAATGGCGGTGCTTGTGCTCTTGGACACCCGTTAGGTGCTTCAGGTGCTCGTATAATTGTTACTTTATTGCATGCGCTTAAAAATCGCGGTCTAAAAAAAGGCTTAGCGTCATTGTGTATTGGTGGTGGTGAAGCGACAGCCATTGCTGTTGAAATGCTGTAATTTTATTGTAGCTTAATTGGAAACTAAGGAGTCATCTTCTGTGGCTCCTTCTTTCATATATGGTATTGATATTTTAAAACTTGTTCCTTGGCTGAGTGAGCTTTGAACACTAATTGTGCCTTTCAGTTTTAGCACGATAATATTGTAAATAATATTCCCACCTAATCCGCTACCGCCTTTTCCTCGTTTGGTAGTGTAGAAAGGTTCAAACACATTTTTTAACTGTTCTTCCGTCATTCCTTTGCCATTGTCGCTATATTCTACTTCGAGTGTTTTTTTGTTTATGGAAACATCGACGGTAATTTTTCCTTGTTCGATATGTTCAAATGCATGGTTGATTGAATTGGTAATTAAATTGGTAAACACCTGTGATATTGCGCCGGGCTG
>JABXID010000267.1 GCA_013373245.1 Gammaproteobacteria bacterium | reverse complement strand
TTTATTGGCAGCGAGAGCCAGTTAACAAACAGCAGGAATTGTTTTTACAGGATGTAATTCACCTAGGTCACAAATTCGGAATTAATGCCGATTTAACCCCGCGCCAAAATCTTGATTTTTGGTCAAAGCTTAATTCAATAAAAAACACTGAGTTCGAATCTGCATTGGCTCAAATGGGGTTGCAGGGGTTGGAAGATATTCCGTGTCATTCATTGTCCGCTGGACAACATCGCCGCGTGGCCTTGGCTCGTCTTTGGTTAACAAACGCAAAGCTTTGGGTGCTAGACGAGCCATTCACCGCCATTGACAAAGCTGGGGTTGAATTGTTGCAACGTAAATTTGTAACTCACTTAGCCAGCGGCGGTATGATTTTACTTACGACACATCAAGACCTATCCATGCATTTCTCGTCAATGAAAAAGGTAATATTGAGCAATGGTTATTTGGGGGATGAGCAATGAGCAAACATCCTCCACAACAAGAAAGTCACAGCAATATTCAACTGAGCTATAGCAGCGCTTTTAAATCCATTGTGAAAAGAGAGTTTTCTTTGGCGTGGCAAAAGCCGGCGCAAATCATTCAGCCTGTGGTGTTCTTTTTAATAGTTGTCACCTTATTTCCGCTGGGGATTTCACCTTCACCTAAAACTTTGCAATTAATAGGGCCTGGCGTTATCTGGATTGCCGCTTTGTTGTCGATAATGTTATCGGTAGAAGGTTTGTTTCGGCAGGATTTTCACGAAGGCCACATTGAAGCTTGGCTTTTATCAACGGTTCCTATGCCATTAATTATCATAGCTAAGCTTTTATCAGCATGGGTGATTTCCTGTGGTATGTTAATTGTTTTTTCGCCTTTACTGGCGATGTTGATGAATATAGCACCCGAAGTGATCCCAGCGCTGATGTTAAGCTTATTAATAGGCACGCCAATTTTGTTGTTTATCGGCGCCATAGGTAATGCGCTAACAGTGAGTTTGAATCAAGGTGGGGTGTTATTAAGTTTAATAGTGTTGCCGCTTTATATTCCCGTACTGATTTTCGCAACGGCAATGTTGGAGGCGGCGAGTGTGAATATGAGTTATGTTGGCCAAATGTCAGTGTTACTCAGTCTTTTATTATTAAGTTTTGTGATGGCACCATTGGCAATTGGTGCTGCCCTTAAAAACACGGTGAATTAAGATATGTGGAAGTGGTTACACCCTTATGCAAAGGCCGAAGTGGCCTATCAGTTATGTTATAAATTGTTGCCTTATTTTTCTTGGTTGTCGGTTATTACATTGGCAGTTGGCAGTGTTTGGGGATTAGCTTTTGCGCCTGCTGATTACCAGCAAGGTGACAGTTTTCGGATAATTTATTTCCATGTTCCGACCGCTATTTTGTCTATGGGGGCATATACCTCAATGGCCATTTGTGCCTTGATAGGTATGGTTTGGCAAATTCGTAATGCAGAACTGGCGGTTTATGCTATTGCGCCAGTTGGTGCGGTTTATACGTTTTTGGCCCTAGTTACTGGCGCCATATGGGGCAAACCTATGTGGGGAGCTTGGTGGGTTTGGGATGCTCGCTTGACCTCTGAATTGATATTGCTGTTTTTGTATCTGGGTGTGATTGCCTTGTACAACGCGTTTGAAGATCGCAGAACTGGAGCGCGTGCAGCGTCTATTTTAGCTATTGTTGGTGTGATTAACGTGCCAATCATTCATTATTCGGTTGAATGGTGGAATACCCTTCATCAAGGGGCAACTATTACCAAATTTGCCAAGCCTTCTATTTCTACAGACATGTTATGGCCACTATTATTGACCATAGCTGGCTTTATGTTTGTATTAGCGGCGCTTACCTGTTTACGTTTGGCAAACCAAATTATTTTGAATGATGCGCGACGCCCTTGGGTAAAAGCCTTGGTTGAGCGAGAACTTTCCAGTGTGTCGATGTCTAAGGCATCGAAGTAATTTCTCTGAACTTTATTGAGAACGAATATGCAGTTTAATTCATTATCAGACTTTATTGCGATGGGCGACTACGGCGCTTACGTGTGGAGCTCAGTCGCTATCGTGTTTGGTGCGTTAGCGTGGATAGTTGTTGATAGTGTTATGCTAAAAAGCAAAACACTCAAGGCTATCAAACAAGAGCAAGAGCGTGCTGAGAAAATTAGGCAAGCAAAACAACAAAATTCAGTGTAAAGGTGTTATCTGATGAATCCCCGTCGTAAAAAAAGGTTATTTATTATTTTGTCTTCCATCGGTTTCATTGGTGCTGCCGTTGGTTTTATGTTGTATGCCTTACAGCAAAATATCGATTTGTTTTATACCCCTTCTGAAGTATTGCAGGGTAAACAATTGTCAAACGGTAAAGTTGGCGAGAAGCCGCAAATCGGGCAGAGACTGCGCATCGGCGGTATGGTTGTTGACGGTTCAGTCGTTCGCAGTGACAAGAGTTTAGACGTTGAGTTTCAAGTGACGGACACGGGTCCTAAAGTCACCATCAAATATACCGGAATTTTGCCGGACCTATTTAGAGAAGGTCAAGGTATTGTTGCCCAAGGCGTGCTGATTGCAGCAGACGTTGTCGAAGCATCAGAAGTGCTGGCAAAACACGATGAAGAGTATATGCCACCTGAGTTAGCGGAAAAGCTCAAAGGCATTAAACACGTGAAACCTGAATATTAACAAGCGCCAATTGGCAGACCAATAATAGAAGTTTAAGAATAAATCTATGATCCCAGAGTTAGGCAATTTTGCCCTGTATATTGCATTTACATTAAGTTTATTACTGTCGATTTTTCCCGCCATTGGATTACGTCAAAACAATATCCGGCTAACGTCGTTAGCGCCAAATTTATCGGTAGGTATTTTCCTATTTACCTTGTTTGCGTTTGGTTGTTTGGTTTATGCCTTTTTAACCGACGACTTTACCGTATTAAACGTCGCTCAAAACTCTAATTCAGATTTACCCTATTATTATAAAATTGCCGCCAGTTTTGGTTCTCATGAAGGCTCGTTTTTGCTTTGGCTGGTAATGCAGTCAGGCTGGATGTTTGCAGTGGCGTTATTGTCTAAGGCTTTACCGTCAGACATGAGAACTCGCATTTTAATGGTTCTTGGTTGGATTTGTGTTGGTTTTTACGCATATATCATTATCGCGTCTAACCCGTTTGAAACAACTTTGCCTTTTTATCCAGTCGACGGTAAAGACCTAAATCCGCTATTGCAAGATATCGGCATGATCATTCATCCGCCATTGTTATACATGGGGTATGTTGGTCTATCGGTTAGTTTTGCATTTGCGATTGCTGCGCTATTAAGTGGAAATTTGGATTCAACTTGGGCGAAGTGGTCAAGACCATGGACAGCAGCGGCTTGGGCGTTTTTAACCTTGGGTATTACCATTGGCTCATGGTGGGCATATTCAGAACTTGGTTGGGGCGGCTGGTGGTTTTGGGATCCAGTCGAGAACGCATCTTTCATGCCTTGGTTAATTGCAACCGCTTTGCTGCATTCGTTGGCGGTCTCCGAAAAGCGCAACGCATTTAAAAGCTGGACTGTATTTTTAGCGATCGCAGCTTTTTCACTTAGCTTGCTGGGAACATTTTTAGTGCGCTCCGGTGTGATTGTCTCTGTGCACGCCTTTGCCAGTGACCCTTCGCGCGGTGTCTTCATACTCATATTGCTTGCCTTAGTGATTGGTGGCAGCTTGTTACTATACAGCGTTCGCGCAGGGGCGATTAAATCGGTCGGTAAATTCTCTACTTTGTCTCGTGAATCTATGTTGTGGGGCAATAACGTATTACTGGTGGCCGCAACATTAGTGGTACTTCTCGGGACTTTACTGCCTCTAGTTCATAAAGAAATTGGACTAGGCACCATTTCAATCGGCGAACCATTTTTTAATCAAATGTTCGTTTATCTGATCGTGCCATTTGCGTTATTACTTGGTGTCGCGCCTTTAATACGCTGGAAACAAGACAAAATTAAATCACTATATGTTCCGGCTCTTATCTGCTTGTTACTTAGTATCGGACTCAGTTTTTCTTGGTTATTTTTGGAATTTGGCGAAGTTAAGTTTTTTGCGTTTTTAGGTGTCGTATTAGGTCTATGGATAACATTATTTACCATACACGAAATGCGCATTACTTGGCGTAAGTTGGCTAAGTTGCCAATTAGCCACGTAGCTATGGTGTGTGGTCATATTGGTTTAGCGTTTGTAATTGCGGGGATTGGTTTAACCTCACAATACTCGGTTGAACGTGACGTTAAGATGTTCACAGGTGATACCGCTGACTTGGCGGGTTATAACTTTAAGTTTGATTCTTTGAAAAAGGTTGACGGGCCTAACTATGAAGGTTGGGCGGCCGTGATATCAATTAATAAACAACAGCGAAATGTTGAAACCGTATACGCGGAAAAACGTTTTTATCCCGTGCAACGAACTACCATGACAGAAGCTGCGATTGACGATGGTTTTTTCCGTGATATTTATGTGTCCCTCGGTGAGCAATTACCCGACCGTTCATGGGGGTTGCGCCTGTACGTTAAACCTTATGTTCGATGGTTATGGATAGGTGGGATCGTAATTGCGCTAGGTGGCTTTATCACCTTGTTTGACAAACGTTACCGTCGTAATAAACGCATGAGTTAAGGATTAAACATGAATAATAGAATCACCATGGCAGCGCTGCCACTCATTGTATTTGTAGTATTACTCGGTTTTTTATTAAAAGGTTTGTTTAGTGATCCTAGAGAGCGAGACTCTGCATTGATCGGTAAACCCATGCCAGAGTTTGTGTTACCGGATTTGATGTCGCCAAGTGTGCAACATAAGGTTGAAACCTTAATAGCCGACGGTCCTGTGATATTAAATGTCTGGGGAACTTGGTGTGTAACTTGTCAGTACGAATTGCCATATTTAACGAAATTAAGAAATGAATACGGTGTACGTATTGTTGGTATTTATTATGATCAAAATCATGCACCTGAGTTTGGTCAATTTTCAGATATTCCAAAGATCCGAATAGACGTTAAAGAAATGGTGGCTCGATTGGGTAACCCCTATCAGTACAACATATTAGACTTAGACCGTAACTTATCTCTCAATTTGGGCGTAACAGGTGCTCCGGAGAGCTTTATAGTTGACTCACAAGGCATCATCCGCGCACACCATATGGGCGATGTCAATGAGCGCGTTTGGCGTACTTATCTTGCGCCTATTTGGAATGAGGCAAAATAATGAAATTAACTACTCTGCTAAATTCAGCTCGTGTTGCAGTATTGAGTGTAATCTTCATGATGAGCTTTAATTCGAGTGCAACCGAAGAGCAAACACAATTCTCAGATCCTGTACAAAAAGAACTGTACATTGATTTGGTCAAAGAGTTGCGTTGTCCAAAATGTCAGAATCAAAATATCGCTGATTCCAATGCGGTTGTTGCCAAAGATATGCGTGCAAAAACTAAAGAGCTGGTTGAAAGTGGTCAAACTAAAGAGCAAGTGATTGATTATATGGTGGCGAGATACGGTCAGTTTGCGCACTACCAGCCCCCGTTAAATATGGCCACAGCCATGTTGTGGCTGTTACCCATTTTATTTATAACATTTGCGGTGTTCTTATTGATAAAGCGCAGCCGTGCAGGCGCTATAGAAACAAGTAACGTGATTGATTCGAGTAACGCTCAAACGCTCGATAAAGAATTAGACGCATTATTGGCAAAGAGTTCGCAAAGGCAGAAAAATCAATCAGAGGGTGAAAATTAATGTTGTTGTCGTTTTGGTTGCCTGTAGCGATATTGCTGATTGTCGCACTGGTTTTTGTATTAGTGCCATTTATTCGTTATCAAAAACAAGAGTCCAAGTTAGACGTCAGTTCAGACTGGTATCGCAACCGAGAGCAGGAGCTCAAACAAGAGTTGGCTGCAGGTTTGTTTAGTGAACAAGAATTTCAGCAAGCGATGACTGAATTAAAGTTGACGGCAAAAGGTGAGCTTTCGCTCGCGGCGCAAGAACAAGGTTCAGCGTCGGAAGGTATCAAACGAGGTGATAAACGATTGGTTTATTTCTCGGCGCTGTTGTTAGTAATAGCTGTTGTAGGGTTTTACGGTATTAATGGCCTTTACCAAAAACAACAAGAAAAATACGATATCTTGGCGCAAATGCCTGAGTTAAGTCAGAAGATCATTCAAGGTTCATCGCAGCAAGTAACACCGCAAGAGTTGGTTCATTTTGCTCTGGGCTTGCGCTCTAAGTTGGCAGAAAAAGAAGATTACATTGGTTGGATGTTACTTGGTCGAGTTTATATGTCGTTAAACGATGTTGAGTCCGGCATTGATGCGTTTAGAAAGTCATATCAAATGAATCGACAAAACGTATCTAATACTGTGAGTTTTGCTCAAGCGCTTTTATACAGAGGAGAGGATTGGGATATTCAAGAGTCTTTGACTATGTTACAAGAAGCCATGATGTTCCAGCCAGATAACGTTCAAGCGTTGATTTTATTTGGCGAAGGCAGTTTGATGCAAGAGCAGTTCGAGAATGCAAAACGTAGTTTTGAAATTGCTTTGTCTGTGCTTCCAGAAGGTGATGAGAGAGTTACTTCAATACAGCAAAGATTAGACCTACTCAACAGACAAACCTCAGCTACATCATCTTCGAATGCGTCAGGTTTAGCGGTGAATATTTCTTTGGCTGCAGACGCATCGGTTCAACTATCAGAGTTTAGTCACCTGTTTTTATTTGCAAAGTCAGATGTAATGCCTATGCCAATAGCGGTTAAAAAAGTAGCGGTAACTGAGTTGCCTGTGTTATTGACTTTGACGGATCAAGATATAATGTTACCTGAGCAAAAACTGAGTCAATTTGAAACGGTTACCTTGTTTGCTCGATTATCAAAGGATGAAAATGCGGAGTTCAGTGCCGGGGAGTGGCAAGGCACACTAACTGATGTATCGACCAAGCAATCTGGCGTTATAGAGCTTGAAATTAGTGAGGAAAATTAAATGAGCAGGAAAGCGTTACAAATCATTTTTATTGTTTTGATGGTGATGTTTACAACCGCTTGTACTAGTTCGTCGAAGCAACAACAAGCAGCTTTAGAAACGAATGGACAAAGCTCACAGCAAAAGCCTGCTTTTGATAAAGTCGACGTATATGTTGACAAACGTGACCCATTTGAATCCATGAACCGTGTGTTATGGGATTTCAATTGGAACGTATTAGACAAGTATCTACTCAGACCGATTGCAGTGGGTTACACAAAATTACCCGACCCTGCACAAATGGGAGTCAGAAACTTCATCACTAACCTAGAAGAGCCTGGATACGCCATTAATAGTTTGCTGCAAGGTAAAGTGGCGGATTCAGGAGCCGGTGTTGGGCGATTTGTTGTCAACAGTACCATAGGCATATTGGGTTTGTTTGACGTCGCTAAACACTTAGGTCTTGAACAAAAGAAAGAGAGTTTTGGCGAAACCATGGCGGTGGCTGGAGTCGGAAACGGCCCGTTTTTCATGATCCCGGCCTATGGACCGACGACCGTTCGAGATGGCACAGGCGATTTTGTCGATGGATTAGTATTCCCGCTGTCATTGTTGAGCTTGCCACAATCGATTTTAAAAACCGGTATTAAGGCGGTGTACACTCGTGCAGATCTGATCCAACAAGAAAGCTTGATTAATCAATCAACCGACAGCTATATCTTTATTAAAGAAGCCTATTTCCAAGGTCAAGCGTATAAAGTCTATAATGGCAATCCGCCAATACCTGAGCCGACATTCGATGATTCGTTCTTAGACGAGATTGATTAAGGGATGAGTTTAAAAATCAAAAAAAGGTGCTAATCAGCACCTTTTTATTTTTCAGGAAAAAAGACTTACGGAGTAAGTGACTTTTCACCGCGACCAATACCAACCGTACCCGAACGTACAGTTTCTAATATTGTGGCGTTTTCTCTCATCACATCGATAAATGCTTCAACTTTTTCGGATGTACCAAGTAACTGTACTGTGTAAACGCGCGCTGTTACATCGACGATTTGACCTCGGAAAATATCCGCAGAACGTTTTACTTCTTCACGTTGTTCATTGTTTTCAGCAAAAATCTTAACCAGTACAATTTCACGTTCAATGTGGGGGCGTTCGGTTAATTCTCGTACCTTTAATACATCAACTAACTTATTAACTTGCTTGGTGATCTGCTCAAGCACACGTTGGTCACCACGCGTGCTGATAGTTATACGAGACAAAGTTTCATCGTCGGTATGAGCGACAGTTAAACTGTCAATGTTGTAACCTCGCTGCGAAAACAAGCCAACGATTCGCGATAAAGCACCCGGTTCATTTTCTAATAAGATGGATAATATACGACGCATTAGTTGCTTTCTCCTTCTTTGTTGGCCAAAACCATATCGTCAATTTTGCCGCCTTTAATTTGCATTGGGTAAACGTGACTGTTTTGATCCACTATGATGTCGATGAACACTAATCGGTCTTTTAACGCAAAGGCTTCAGCCATGACTTTGTCCAGCTCGGCTGGATCCGTCACTCGCATTCCAACATGGCCGTAGGCTTCTGTCAGCTTCACAAAGTCAGGAAGAGAATCCATATAAGAATGAGAATGGCGGCCGTTGTAGAACATAGATTGCCACTGTTTAACCATACCCAAAGATGAGTTGTTGATGTTCACAATTTTAACTGGGATGTTGTATTGCAAACACGTTGCAAGCTCTTGGATGTTCATTTGAATTGAACCGTCACCAGTTACACACGCAACATCAGCGTCAGGAAACGCTAACTTTACGCCCATCGCAGCTGGAAAACCAAATCCCATGGTTCCTAAACCGCCAGAGTTAATCCACTGGCGTGGCTTTTTGTATGGGTAATATAAGGCTGCGAACATTTGGTGTTGACCAACATCCGATGTGACATAAGCGTCGCCATTGGTCACCTTGTATAAACTTTCAATAACTTGTTGTGGCACAATTTTATCGTCGAACGTTTCGTACGCTAAACTTTTTACGTTGCGCCATTCATTGATTTGCTGCCACCATGCCGACAAATCACTCGGCTTGGAGTCAGTTGAATCAATATGTTCTAGTATTTGTTTAATTACTTTTTTTGCTTCACCAACTACAGGGACATGGGCTTGAATGGTTTTTGAAATTGACGTTGGGTCAACATCTACGTGTACTATAGTGGCGTTGGGGCAGAACTTAGCAACATTGTTTGTAACACGGTCGTCAAAACGAGCACCTACCGCAAAAATAACATCGGCACTATGCATCGATTTATTCGCTTCATAGGTTCCGTGCATGCCTAGCATACCGATAAATTGTGGATGCGTACCTGAGATACCACCAAGGCCCATAAGCGTATTGGTTACAGGCATGTTAAGAGTCTCTGCTAGCTTGGTTAATTCTTTTGACGCTTCAGAGGCGATAATCCCGCCACCTGTGTAGATAACCGGTTGCTTGGCATTTAGTAGCAATTCAACGGCTTTTTTGATTTGTCTAGGGTGGCCTTTGCTTGACGGTTTGTAAGAACGAATGTTGATTTCTTCCGGCAAATCATAAGGTGCTTTTATTAACGGATTAACAATGTCTTTAGGTAAATCAACAACCACAGGTCCAGGACGGCCAGTTTTGGCAATATAATACGCTTTAGCAATTGCACCTGGAATATCTTCTGCTTTTTTTACTAAAAAGCTGTGTTTAACAATCGGACGAGAGCACCCCACCATATCGGTTTCTTGGAACGCGTCTTCACCTATAACGGTAGTTGGTACTTGGCCTGACAAAACCACTAGTGGAATAGAGTCCATGTATGCCGTCGCAATACCTGTGATTGTATTTGTTGCACCAGGTCCAGATGTAACTAACACAGAGCCAACATCGCCAGTTGCGCGGGCGTAACCATCTGCGGCATGAACGGCCGCTTGTTCATGACGGACGAGAATATGTTCGACCTTTTCATTTTCAAAAAGGGCGTCGTAAATATCCAAAACTGCGCCACCTGGGTAGCCAAAAAGATACTTAACACCTAGGTCTTCTAGCGATTTAACCACCATTTGGGCACCAGATAACATAGGTTTATCATTATTCTCCATATTGTCACTCACTCTGTTGTTTTTCATTATTCGTAGCTATCGACTTTTTACTCTAAAAACAAACCGAATAACACCCTTAACCTATATAAATTTTAAATAAACATACGTAATTAGTAATAAACCCACGATATATTGCATTGTGTCAAGGTCGAATTTTGTGGTTTACTAAGGCGGAGAAGTATTCAGGTTTATTAGGTTAAACGAATAAAAAAAGTAACGCAATTTACGCCAATTAGAATTGCAGAGTTGATGAATCGCTTAGATTTATTTAGGGCTTTGCGGGTTGAAGATAAAAAAATAATGATAGAGAAAAAACTGGTGACGATGCGAGCTTATGAAGAAGGCGAAGCACTCATCAAGTTTGGTCAAGCAGGCAAAGAATTTTTTATGTTGATGTCTGGTACGCTCGACGTAATGACCGAAAGTGGTCATAAGGTAGCGGAAATTCAGCCAGGGCAATTTTTTGGTGAAGTGGCTTTTTTGTTAAATGAGCCACGTACTGCAAATATAGTAGCGCATGACAAAGCTGTTGTTATGGTTTTAGACAATAATTCACTGAATTTAATGCCGATCCGTTGCCGCGAAGTAATTAAAGATAAACTTATTGCCGGTTTAATAGGGCGTGTAAAAGATTTAAATACTAAACTTGAAAAAAGCGCTCAACAAAAATCTTGGCTCGCCGATGAGAGTTAGATAGAATGCTCTAACTGTCGATATACATGTTATGTCGAATTTCCCATATTTATTCATCAATTTTGAAGGAGGTTTTATGAAAGCAAGACTCAATATGCTTGTTGTGATGACGATTTCATTGATCTCTTTTAATACACTCGCGTTAAGTGACAGCACAGGTTTTTTCTTTAGCGGCGCTAAAAAAGAAAAACGCGCGGCGGACCTAACCCCTATGTTCGCTCCAGAGTCAGTAAAAAAGACCATTGTTGAATTGGAACTGTTGAGGCCTCACCTTAATGAAACCTGTATTTTTGGTGCGGCAATGTTACTAAACGATTTGGGCGAACAAGCTCAAAACGCGCTTGATGAAGAAACGAAATGTATTCACACCTTGGTCATCCACAAACAACGCCACGACGCGGAACAAGCTGCTAAAAAAGAATTAGCACGCGTAACCGCAGAATCCATTGCTCCGATTGAAGAGCTCTCAGATAACTAAAAAATATTCTTTATTTAGGTCTTTTAATCTTAGTTTTAATAGCTAACTTTATTAGTCGTTAAACAATTCATCTAACTCTTTAATTATCAGTTTGCTTGTTGAGTTTTGTTGCGCCAACTGACTTATACTGTGCGCGACTTGTGCACCCGATATTGGTCGAAACTTATTTATGATGGGTAACCACTTGAGTGCTGATAATAAAACAATCGATAACTTTTCCCCTAATCGGTTATCAGGGCGCTTTCCGACGATAACAGAAGGGCGTACGATAACAGTTCGCTTGAAATCAAGGTTTATTATTGCTTGCTCTAGCTTGCCTTTTAAACGTAAATAAAAGGAATTCGACTTTGGGTTTGCACCAGTGGAAGAGACTAATATGAATTGCTCAGCGCCATTTTGCTTGGCTATATGGGCAAATTTTGAAGGCAGTTCTAAGTCTATTTGACGTTGTTTCTCTTTACTGCCTGCTTGTTTGAGCGTGGTACCTATGCAACAGAATACATCGTTACCGCTCACCAACTCTTGCCATTGTTCTGGATTATCGAATTCAACGAGATATTCGGTTAGTTTGTTTTGATTGCGAACTTCAGAGTCGAGGTTAAGTGGCGAACGACTGAAACTGAGCACTGAATTATATTGTTCAGTATCAAGCAGTTGTTGGATCAACTCACGACCCACAACGCCGGTTGAGCCAATAACGATGGCGGTTTTATTCATATTGGCTTTCAAACCAACTTTCTAAAATAACCACAGCTGATTGCGCGTCGACATTGCCTTTTTTCAAATTTCGATAACCGCCATGTTGGAATAAGTGAGCTTTTGCATCTGCCGTGGATAACCGCTCATCATGTGTGGTGACTTGTACGCCAAAACGGCCGTGTAAACGGTTAGCAAATTTCTGCGCTCGTTTGGTCATCTCCTGTTCTGTACCATCCATGTTTAACGGTAAGCCAACTACTACTAGGTCCGGTTGCCACTCTTTTAGGATTTTTTCGACCTGTTGCCAATCAGGCGTACCATCTTTGGCTTTTACAGCTCCAATAGGCGAGGCTGTACCTGTTAAGGTTTGGCCAATAGCAAAACCGATAGATCCGGTGCCAAAGTCAACGCCTACAACGGTTTGAGTGTCCATGTTTCAGCTCACTTATTTAATTAGGGTAATGGATGTTATTAATTTAAGCGTGACCAGAAAAGCTGGTAAGTTGCTCGGCGGAGATACCTATTTTTTCAAGCGCTTTATCCCAAGACTTGGCAATAGGTGTATTAAAAATAAGTTGCGGATCGGCCTCTAGAGTAAGCCAAGTATTGTCAGCAAGTTCTTGCTCAAGTTGTCCCGCTGACCAACCCGCATAGCCAAGAGCCATTATAAATTGTTCTGGACGCTGCTCTGACGTTAAATTTTCAAGAATGTCTTTTGATGTGGTCACTGTGATTTGCTCAGCCAAGTTTAAACTTGATGACCACTGATTATTATCATTGTGTAAGATAAAGCCGCGGTCAGTTTGCACAGGGCCGCCGGCAAGCACAGTTTTATCATTGAGCTCTTTTACTGTGTTTTCTTCGCTGTCTTGCTCAATTAAGTTCATTTCCGACAGAACTTGGCCTATGGTCAGGTCGGTTGGTTTATTGATCACTATGCCCATAGCGCCTTCGTCGTCGTGTTCACAGACATAAATCAGTGTGCGTCCGAAGTAAGATTCATCTAATGTAGGCATTGCGACTAAAAACTGATTCGCAAGGCTGGTCATTGATGAGTGTTCATTTTGCATATTGGGGTCTCTTTTGTTTATTTTTGGCTAAGTCGTTTTTCTATGGCGTCGAATAGGTGACCTGTAATGCTGACATCAAAGGCCGCTTCAATTTCTTTAATGCAAGTCGGGCTGGTGACGTTAATTTCGGTAACACAGTCGCCGATGACATCGAGCCCAACAAAGATAAGGCCTTTTTCTTTTAGCTTTGGACCAATGGCGTTGGCAACTTTCCAGTCTGTGTCGCTAAGAGGACGAGCTTCGCCTCGGCCACCTGCTGCTAAGTTGCCTCGAGTTTCTCCTTCGGCAGGAATGCGAGCCAAACAGTAAGGCATAGGCTCACCATCGACAATTAAAATACGTTTATCGCCGTTTGAAATGTCCGGAATAAAGCCTTGGATCATCGCGTAGATAGTTCCGTGCTGAGTTAAGGTTTCTATAATCACACCTAAGTTGGGATCATTTGGCTTAACGCGAAAGATAGAAGAGCCGCCCATGCCGTCTAGTGGCTTGATAATTATGTCTTTGTGGTTCTGGTAAAACTCGCGGATTTTCTTTTCTGAGCGAGTTACTAATGTTGGTGGAATAAATTGTGAGAACCAACTAGTAAACAATTTTTCATTGGCATCACGCAGGCTTTGAGGCTTGTTGACGATCAACGTGCCTTCATCTTCAGCGCGCTCTAACATATAAGTAGCGTAAATGTACTCGGTATCAAACGGTGGATCTTTGCGCATCAAGATAACGTCTAATTCAGAGAGCGGCATTTCCTGCGAGCCTTTGAACTCATAAAAATCGCCGGCGACATTTTTTACCGCTAACGATTTTGCTTGACCGTAAGCTTTGCCGTCTAATAAAAACAGATCCTGCATTTCAAAATAATACAGTTCATATCCACGCGATTGTGCTTGCAATAACATTGCAAAACTGGAATCTTTTTTTATGTTGATGTCAGCGATGGGGTCCATCACGATGCCAAGTTTTATTGTCATTTTGTGTTCCTGATCGTGGTTCAACGATTATTTGCGTAAATTGGTATTATGCTAAATCGCCAAACTGTAATTGCAATGCCGTTAATAATGTTAATGCTGCGGTTTCGGTACGAAGCACACGAGGTCCCAACAGCACGTCAAGGTAGCCAGCGTCTGCAGCTAATTGTATCTCGTTGTCGTCTAATCCACCTTCTGGACCAATAATAAATCGTATGCCATCGGTGGGACAATTAAGTTGTTTTATATTAGTTGTGGCTTTAGGGTGTAAATTCAACTTCAATTGTGAAGTTTGTTGCGTTAAAAATTCATTAATTGTAATTGGTGTATGAACGGTAGGCACAATCGAGCGACCACTTTGCTCACAGGCTGCAATCGCTATCTTTTGCCATTGCATATGCTTTTTCTGTAAACGTTCGCCTGAAAGCTTAACACCGCACCTTTCGGTAAATATTGGCGTGATCTCGGTTATACCCAACTCAACTGATTTTTGTATGGTGAAGTCCATTTTGTCACCGCGACTTATACCTTGCGCTAAATGCAAAGACAGCGGAGATTCATTATTTACCGCCACTTTATCTAAGGTAGTGACTTCTACGTTCTTTTTGCTAGTCGCGGTAATTTTTGCTTGATAATCAAAACCATCGCCATTAAACAAAATCAGCTCTTGTTCCGGTTGCATACGCAATACTCGGCCAACATGATTAGCCGCATCAGGCTCCAGAGATACACTGGTATTAATTGCTAAAGCTTCGGAGTGGTAAATTCTTGGTATACGCATGGAAATAAGTTGCACTGCTGTTGTCGACACAAGGTTTACAAATGATATCAAGCTAAATTCTTATTGCCTATGGTGTTTTTTCAATTGTTTAAGTAACTTGGTTTCTCAAATTTGGATAAATGGAAATTAACAATGTCGATAGTTATCGAAGTAAATAATTTAACCAAACAGTACGATCAATTAATGGCGGTTGACGGCATATCTTTTACAGTAAAAGAGGGCACCTGTTTTGGTTTATTGGGACCCAATGGAGCAGGCAAAACTACAACCATCGAAATGATGGAAGGGCTTGTTAAAGCCAGTTCAGGTGAGATCAGCTTTTTTGGCGAGCCGCTAAACAAAGAAACTTTGAGCTTTATTGGCATTCAATTTCAACATACAGCGCTACAGGACTTTTTAACCGTCGAAGAAACCATTGATATGTTTTCAGCGTTTTACCGTGATGTAACAGACAAAGGTGAGTTAATGGCAATGTGTGATTTACACCCCATAGCCAATCAAGACCATAAAAAGTTATCAGGTGGTCAGAAACAGCGTTTGTTGCTTGCATTGGCACTGATTAATAAACCTAAGATCATATTTTTAGATGAGCCAACCACTGGCCTTGATCCACACGCTCGCCGTAACTTTTGGGATTTGATAAATAAAGTAAAAAAACAAGGCAAAACCATCGTATTAACAACTCACTATATGGATGAAGCTGAGTATTTATGTGATGACATAGTGATCATGGATAAAGGAAAAATTATCGCCCACGATACCCCTTCAAACTTATTAGCTAATGAATTTGAAGGCGCCATTATTCGCCTGCCAATCGAAAATTTAAAAGACTACAATGTAGAAGAGTTCGGTGAACGCTTTGCAGAACATTATGTCGACATTGAAGCCAAAGACGTTGAAAAAGCCATTGCTGAGCTTTTACAAAAAGGTATTGCTCTGAATGGCTTACAAGTAAAATCAGCAAACTTGGACGATCTGTTTGTCAAATTGACCGGGCACGCACTAATCGAAGATTCGGGTGTCAGTATGGAGTCTGAAAACAACAAAACGGAGGTGGCACAATGATATCGTTTAAACGCTTTTTAGCCATTCTTAAAGCGCGTAATTTGGAGTTTTTCCGAGATAAGGCTTCTTTGAGCTGGAGCATTATTTTTCCAGTATTGTTGTTAGTTGGTTTTGCGTTTGTCTTTTCTGACGATGACAAGTCTATATATAAGGTAGGTGTTTTAAATAACACTGAACAGGGATCTGATTTTAAACAATTAAAGTATTTGGAATTTATTGATTATCAACAACAGGAGCAGGCATTAAACAAGCTGAGGCAGCATAAAATTGATTTGTTGTTTGACGCTAAAGATGTAACTTATTGGATCAACGATACATCACCAAACGGGTATATCGTCGAGCAATTACTGTTGGGCCATGACCAAGTAGGTTGGCAAAAAGAGACGGTGACAGGGCGACAAATACGTTATTTAGATTGGGTTGTACCTGGCATTTTAGGGATGAATATGATGTTTAGCTGTTTGTTTGGTGTGGGCTACGTCATTGTTCGTTATCGTAAAAGCATGGTATTAAAACGCCTTAATGCGACACCAGTCACTGCACTTGAATTTCTTTTGGCACAAATAACCTCTCGGTTGTTTATCGTTATGTTTATTTCCAGTTTTATTTTTGTTGGCTGTAACTTTTTGTTCGATTTTTACATGTTAGGCAGCTATTTGGATTTATTTATCATTGCAGTACTAGGTGCGTTTGCCTTGATTTCTCTGGGTCTATTTATTGCGTCTCGAAGTCAAAGTGAAGAATTAACTGGGGGCTTATTAAACTTGGCTACTTGGCCGATGATGGTGTTTTCTGGCGTTTGGTTTTCGTTGGAAGGCAGCCCAGAGATCATTCAACAAATAGCTTGGCTTTTCCCATTGACTCACTTAGTCGAAGGAGCGCGAAGTGTGATGACCGAAGGTGCAACATTAATCGATATAGGTGACCACATAGCGTTACTCAGTGTGATGATTGTGATCTTTTTATCGATAGGCACTTGGTCGTTTAAATGGAATGGGGATGGCCGTTAAAAACTAGCACTGACATAAGTAACAATGGATTGCTTGTGTCCTGTACTAATGTCAAAGTTATTGTTATTCGGGTAGAGTGGAATGCCAACGATTTGCTCCACTACCCGAATATCTGCTACTCGAACATTCCCTTTTCCGTATTTAATATAGCCGCCAAATGACACAGGGTAACCCCAAAATTTACTATCAATAGACATACTGATACCAATTAAATTAATAGCTTCTGCTCTTTGAAAAGGCTGGTTGGTGTCAATCTCAATATTCGCCTTGTCTGTAAATACACCGAGCCTGAATGTAGATTTTTCTTGGTTGGTATAACTGACACCCAAAGCATAATTTTGAGTTGCTTTATAATCTCGGGTGATTGGCGGGTGATCTGAACTAATTGAAAACTCGTCAACATCGACGGCCAAATGATTATCAATGTCAAAACTTACAGTATAGTTTCCAATTTGTTTTGCAAAACCAAAGGATATCTGTGTTGGGTATTGCTGAATTTCAGAGCCATCAATCGTGCCAACAGACGAGGTCTTAACTCCCGGCGGCAATGCAACAGGTGAATTCACCACTATGGTGTGGCTAGCGCTAAATTCACGTGATAAGGATACTTGCTGAGACAATTTAACACCGACATTAACCAAGTCATTGTTATATAAGATCCCTATTGTAGGGGTCAACAGTATATTGGTATCAACGATACGTCTAGTTGCTTCAAAACCGCTACTTACCATTGAGTTGACGGAATTTATGCCCGACCCTTGCGAGGTAACAATTTGATTATACTTTGCAATAAATGAAATGCCTAAGGATAGGGCGTCTGTTTGTTGGATAGATGCACCAAACCCTATGGCATATGATGTGTTGTCAAAATCAATTTTTGCGTATTCGATAATATCGGAAGTTATTTGTTGCTCTGTTAATTGGTAGCTGGCGGTCGTGAAGGTGCGCTCAGCACTAATATCTGGTACCGCGAACGCCAAGCTCCAATGCAGGCCGTCATAATTGCCACCTATCCCTAGAAAACTGGGTACTACGCTAAATGATGAACGCTCCAAGCCTTTGCCTGTTGAAAATACATTATCGAATTCAGTTTTTTCATAGGCAAAAGTGCTGATGGAAGCTGAGCTAGAATCTTTTGCAAATGACAAACCTGCAGGGTTATAAAACACGGCGGATAAGTCATCGGAAACCGCGTTAAATGCACCACCTAAACCAATAGCTTTAGTACCGATAAGCAAGTTTTTGTAGTGGTATTCATCAGCGGTGACGAAACACGAACAAATCAGAGTGAAAAAAGCGATAAGCGATTTCATAATTACCGGTCTGGTATTTTTGGCAAAATTAAAGATGTATTGTTTATAGCAGGTTTTGCGAGAAGCGAAAATAAAAAAGCCCCGCAAATGCAGGGCTTGTTTATTTGGCTGGGATAGTAGGATTTGAACCTACGAATGGCGAGATCAAAACCCGCTGCCTTACCGCTTGGCGATATCCCAGCAGAAACTGTTTTATATGTGTTTCGACATAACACTTATTTAAAGCGTGGTGCGGAAGGAGAGACTTGAACTCTCACA
>JABXID010000143.1 GCA_013373245.1 Gammaproteobacteria bacterium | reverse complement strand
GCCTTTTTCTACCTGCTCAACTACGGCCAATTTAAAGCCTAGCGTGTAATCTTTTTGTGTTCGTTTAACTCTCTGTTTATCTGTACTTGTCATAATAAGTCCCAAATGTGTAAACACATTTCAGGACGGGACAGCCGAAATAAAAAAGCCCGCTATGTAGTTGCGGGCTTTTTGTTATTTATTGCTTGTTACTTTTTCGGGATTGGAAAGCCTCGGTCACGCATTAACGCTTCAACGTTGGCGTCTCGACCTCTGAATAAGCGATACGCTTCTGCTGGATCCACGGCATTTCTAACGGCAAATAAATGGTCGACTAACTTTTTCGCCATGTCTTTATCGTAGAACCCACCTGGTGCTTCTTCAAATGCTTCAGCTGCATCAGACGTCAGTACTTCCGCCCACATATAGCCGTAATAGCCTGCGGAATATCCTTCACCAGAGAAAATATGGCCGAAATGTGGTGTACGGTGGCGCATCACCAACTCTTTTGGCATATTCATTTCTGCTAAGGTTTCGCGCTCAAACTTGTCAACGTCGATACCAGTAGGATCCATAGTGTGAAGTTTAAGGTCGATAATTGCAGACGCTAAGTATTCAGTGGTTTTAAACCCTTCATTAAACGTGGCCGCTTTTTTGATTTTAGCCACTAACTCAGCCGGAATTGGCTCACCCGTTTCATGATGGGTTAGGTAATTATCGATGACTTCATCGGTGGTTAACCAGCGCTCTAATAACTGCGATTGGAACTCTGTGTAGTCTCGCACACCACCATTTTGTGATGGGTATTCTACGTTTGACGCTAAGAAGTGCAGGGCGTGACCAAACTCATGGAACAAGGTTTCGGCATCAGACCAAGATATTAAAGTAGGTTTGCCTTCTGCGCCCTGAACAAAGTTCGAGTTATTTGACGACAATACGTTGGTTTTGCCTTCAAACGTTGTATGACTACGATAAGTTGTCGCCCAAGCGCCAGAGCGCTTGCCTTTACGAGCATAGGCATCTAAGTACCATAATCCAACGTGTTCACCGCTTGATTTATAAGTCACTTCCCACACTTTTACGTCAGTGTGGAAAACAGGCACAGAACCTTCTTTTACCGGAGTGAATTCAAAGTCAAATAAACGACCCGCCACATAGAACATGGCTTCTACTAATTTGTCAGTTTGTAGATATTGTTTTACTTCATCTGAATCTAAGTCGTATTTGGCTTTACGTACTTTTTCAGCGTAAAAGCGATAATCCCAAGGCTTAATGGTAATGTTTGCACCTTCTTCATCGGCAACCGCTTGCATATCAGCCACTTCCTCAGAAACTCTTGCAATAGCGGCAGGCCAAACTTTGTTCATTAACTCGAACGCATTTTCTGGGTTTTTCGCCATACGGTCTTCTAAACGCCACTCTGCATAGTTTTTATAACCTAACAGTTGTACACGCTCATGACGTAGTTTTAAAATTTCCGCAATGATGTCGTTATTATCAAATTCGTCGCCATTGTCACCACGGCTGTAATAGTCGTTCCAAACTTTTTTACGCAGTTCACGTTCGGTTGAATACGTTAAAAATGGATCCATCGAAGAACGAGTGTTCGTGATCGCATAACCTTCTTTGCCTAACGCTTTTGCCGCAGCAGCTGCTGCATCAATGACAGACTGAGGCAATCCACCTAATTGTTCTTTTGTTAAATAAGTAACGTAATTTTCTTCATCGGCTAAAACGTTGTTACCAAATTTAGTATGAAGCTCAGATAATTTGAGGTTAATTTCAGCGTAACGTTTCTTATCTTCTGCTGATAATAACGCGCCGTTACGAACAAACCCTAAGTATTCGTTAGTCACAAGGCGTTGCTGATCTTTACGAAGTGTTTTCATCTCGTCACTTTCGTAAACCGCTTTAATGCGGTTGAATAGCTTTTCGTTTTGATTAATTTTGGAAAAGTGTTTGGATAACATTGGTGCTAAATCACGACTAACGTCACGCACTTCAGGGCTCGACATATTTGAACGCCAAATACCGTAATAAGCATAAATGCGGCTCATGTCTTTGCCTGAGGCCTCTAACGCAACAATAGTATTATCAAAATTTGGCATTTCTGGGTTGTTGACGATAGCGTCAATTTCCACCAGTTGGCGTTGCATCGCAACTTCAAACGCTGGTTTTAAGTCAGATAGTTTTACTGTATCAAATGCTGGTACACCTTCATAAGGTCCAGTCCACTCGGCTAAAACAGTGTTATTTTCTACCTTTTGCTCTAACGCACTTGTTGCGTTTTGGTTTGTATCAGGCGCTTGGCCACAAGCTGTTAATCCGCCAATAAGTGCAAGGCTAACCGCGAGTTTAATTTTCAAATTCATGTTATTCCTACTTTTGTTTTTATTCGTGTTATCACGTAAATACGCTCTGAATATATAGTTTGCGCCGTTTGATTAACAGGTCAAACCCGATTGATGACAAATTACGAACGACGAAATTTGTAAATAATTATTGGCGTTGTTGGAAGGGGGACATTGCCTGTTCGAGATTGCGGACAAAAGCACTCCGCAATGACGTGCGACGATAGCCGGTTGGAGATTGCGTTTAATAACATGTAGCAATGACGTTTTATTTCGCCTTGTTTCGCTTTAACGCTCGAACTTGAAAGCGCATAGGTGCGATACCTTTTTTAATGCGTGGCGACAATTGCGAATTTTGGCCAAATATCAATGAGGTTAGATGGTTTGCCATTAAAGGCGCAGTGGTAATGCCACGAGCGCCTAGGCCGGTTAACGTAAATAAACCGGATAAATCTGAGCCTTGAAAACCATTAAGGTGCTTGGGCAGTTTATCTCGGCGTTTTAAATGCCCGGTGTTTTGATCAACAAATTGTTTAACCCAGTCATTTGAAAACAATTCGCCAACGATGGGAATGTGATCTGGGCTCGTCGCTCGAATCGCTGCTTTATTGGCAATTACATCGTTTGTTTTTATAACTTCTGACCAACTCGATTTTGGATAAACTTGTTGCAACTGTTCAAGATTTCTTTCTACATCTTGAGGTAATACTTGTTCGTTTTCATCGTCTTTAGAAAAGGTTGCGCCAAAACTTTGATAATCGTTTTGAGCAGGCGTTACATAACCTTTGTGGCACAACACAGTTGCTAGGTTAGACAGTTCGGTTTTGTTGTGTAACCTGGAGACTTGGCCTCGCACACTTTGTAATGGAATCGCATCGAATAAATCAAAATCCGAGTTTAAGTTAAAACGGGCGGACAGGTGACCGGCACAAATGATCACCGCATCAAACTGATATTTATCGTGAGTTCCATTTTTGTTTTCTCTGGTTAGTTGCCAACTCTTCTGTTTTGTCTCGCTAACATTGTTTCCCTTTGTACTAATGTTATCTGAACATAACGCGAATTCAGTGATCTTGCTATTTAATCGAGTGGTGAAAGAGAATCTATTAGATAAATACTCGGCAAGCGAAAAACACAATTGTTGTGGCGACAGCCAACCACCTTTTTCATAATAAATGCTGGCAAAAGGCAAGGGTAAGTTTGCTAATGATGATGATTGTTGTGCGTTTATATAGGAGCAAAGCTCAGGCCAAACGGCACTGAATTTTTTTAGCCTAGATTCAAGTTCTGGCTTAAATGCTTGTTGTAAAACGCCACACCATTGATGCTCAAAGGTTATGCCTTGCTCTAATAACGATTGATAATAGTCCACCGCGTATTGATAACTGTGGGCGTACACTTCAGCGATAACTGACTTTGAACCTTGTAATAGCGGGTATAGAGCCCCTTGTTTATTACCGGAACCTTTGTTGGCTAATTGTTCGTCTTGGCAAAAAAGCTGAATGTTGCATTTGGGCTGCTGTTTGAAGATATGATCAGCCAATATTAAAGATGCGATACCGCCGCCAATAATGGCTATGTTTTGTGGTTGTTTAGATTGACTAGTGAACAACTCTGCCGCGGTTTTTTCTGGCGTTGGGACTTTCAGGTTAGGACTGTTTTTACTGCTCATCTTTTATAGTCCACTATTGATGCGACCTACTAACATTTCACGCTTGTGGCCAAACCCTTTGCGTTTTGCCATGTTAAATCCTGCCTCAATCAATCCACGACGCACAAAACCTGCGGCGGTAAAAGTCGCAACCGTTGCTTCGTTATTACAAGATTGAGCCATGCCGTTAAATAAAGTTTGTGTCCACATATCTGGGTTTTTACTTGGCGCAAAGCCATCTAAGAACCATGCGTTAACTTTAGGAAAGTTATTAATCAAATCGTCAATGCGCTCATTCACATCACCTACTAGAATATTCAGGCTGATTTTAAACTGTTTATTTTCTGCTGTTGAACAAAATTGGAGCGTTAAATCTTGATCTACTTTTTCTGGATAATGTTTTAGCAGCTGTTCAGCAAACTCTTGAACTTCTGGCCAGCATTTTAATGCGGCAGTTAAATCTGCTTTTGATAACGGATACTTTTCAAAACTAGTGAAGGTCATGGAAAGTGACCGGTCAGTTTCTCGTTGTTCAAGTAGTGTTTGCCACGCTGTGAAAAAATTAAGACCTGTGCCAAATCCTGTTTCTGCGACGTGAATGTGATCAAATTGTTGCCACTTTTGTGACAAATCGTTGCCTTCCACAAAAACATAGCGACTTTCCTCTAGCCCATTATTGTTGGAAAAGTAGACGTCATCAAACTCGAGAGAAAAAGGTGTGCCGTTTTCATTAAAACCAATGTTTGCTTGATTGATGTGTGAGGTCATAAAAATGATAAATCCAGATGTGCAATATTTTCGTAATGCAAAGCCAATACGCTTAGATACCAACTCGGATAAATATATATGAGTTGGTTAAAATTAATTCAGCTAACACTTGTTCGCTGAAATTAGACCAGTTAGAATCATTTTATAGGTAGAATAGCCGCATTACAAAATCGTATGATCAAATATAGATACAAAATTAACTCGGAAACATTATGAAAAGAGCTGTAATTACAGGTTTGGGCATAGTCTCAAGTATTGGTAACAATAAAAACGAAGTGTTGGAAAGTTTAAAAGCTGGTAAATCTGGCATCAGCGCTTCTGAGCAATTTAAAGAATATAACTTGCGTTCACAGGTGTGGGGCAATATAGACTTGGATGTCACTGAGTTAGTTGATCGCAAAACCATGCGTTTTATGGGCGAGGCGTCTGCCTACGCTTATATTGCAATGCAAGAAGCGATTGCCGATTCAAAATTAACTGATGAAATGGTATCTAACCCTCGCACTGGTTTAGTTGCAGGTTCAGGTGGTGCATCATCAAAAAACCAAATCATCGCATGCGACATTCTTCGTGAAAAAGGCGTTAAGCGTGTTGGCCCTTATCAAGTACCAAGAACCATGAGTTCTACTTGTTCTGCAACACTTGCGACCCCTTTCAAAATCAAAGGCATTAACTACTCGATCAGTTCAGCGTGTGCAACTTCAGCACACTGTATTGGCCATGCGTTAGAGCAAATTCAACTTGGTAAACAAGATATTGTATTTGCCGGTGGTGGTGAAGAACTAGACTGGACGTTGGCCGGTATGTTCGATGCGATGGGCGCACTTTCAACAAAATACAATGACACGCCAGAAAAAGCATCTCGTACTTACGATGCCGCGCGTGATGGTTTTGTTATCTCTGGTGGCGGCGGTATGGTCGTTGTTGAAGAGTATGAACATGCAGTAGCTCGTGGTGCTAAAATTTACGCAGAGATCGTAGGTTACGGCGCAACTTCTGATGGTTTCGACATGGTTGCACCATCAGGTGAAGGTGCAGAACGTTGTATGCAAATGGCACTTGAAACAGTTGATGGTGAAGTAGATTACTTAAACACACATGGTACAAGTACTCCCGTTGGCGACGTAAAAGAGCTAGGTGCAATTCAAAATGTGTTTGGCGGTAAGTCACCGTTGATCAGCGCGACAAAAGCGATGACAGGTCATGCCTTAGGTGCTGCTGGTGTGCATGAAGCGATTTACAGTCTGTTAATGATGGATAACAAATTTGTGGCTCCATCAATCAACGTTGAAACCTTAGATGAAAAAGCCGAAGGTTTGAACATTGTTACCAAAACTACTGACGCAGAAATCAAAACTGCAATGTCGAATAGCTTCGGCTTTGGTGGCACCAACGCCACTTTGGTGTTCCAAAAAGTGTAATAAGTTAGTAATAAGTTATTCTTTCAATTAGAAAAAACTTATTAGCTTGAACTCTCTTTTAAAGCTGAAATAGCGTAAACTATTTCAGCTTTTTTATTTCCTCAAAATAAACGGACTTCAACCACCAATGAACATTCTAATTGATGAAAATATTCCTTACGCAGATGAATTCTTTGCTGATATGGGCACTGTTACACGATTCCCGGGACGTGAACTAAAGGCTGAACAATTAATTGATGCTGACATTCTCTTAGTGCGTTCTATTACTAAAGTGAATGAATCCTTATTGTCTAAGGCGTCTAAGTTGAAGTTTGTTGGTACAGCCACTATCGGCGAAGATCATATTGATAAGGCTTGTTTGGCATCCCGTGATATAGAGTTTAGTTCCGCGCCAGGCTGCAATGCAGTGTCAGTAGCCGAATATGTAATGAGCGCAATTTATGTGCTGGCGCAAAAATACCACTTTAATTTGAGTGGCAAAAAAGTGGCGATTATTGGCGTTGGCAATACAGGCAAAGGGGTTAAAAACAAACTCGATGCGTTGGGTATTGAAACCTTGTTGGTAGACCCTCCCAGAGCAAAAGCGGAAGGTTTACAGGGGTTTGTTGACTTAGATTACGCTTTGCGAAACGCAGATATTGTAACTTGCCATACGCCACTTATTCGAGAAGGCGAAACGCCAACCATGCACCTAATCAATGAAGAAAAGCTCAAGTTATTAAAACAAGATGTGTGTTTAATAAATGCTTGTCGCGGTGAAGTCATTGATAATCAAGCTTTGTTCAATCACATACAAGAGCGACAGGTTAATGACCAACCAGCAATAAAACTGGTGTTGGATGTTTGGGAAAATGAGCCCAATCCTATGCAATCACTTATTCCGCTTGCTGACATAACAACGGCGCACATTGCTGGTTATAGTTTAGAAGGAAAAGCGCGTGGTACGGAAATGTTGTATCAAAAGGTATGTGCTTTGTTAGGTCACTCGGCAAATAAATCGTTATCGGATTATTTACCTGAACCGCAATTTGGTGAAGTGCAACTTGATGCAGAGTTAGCGGTGGATTCTTTAACTCCGCTGGTACATTTGGTGTATGATGTGCGCCGTGATGATGCCTTATTTCGTAATTTATTAAATGAAAAAGGTTTTGATTGGTTACGTAAAAATTACCCAGTGAGACGTGAGTGGTCTAGTTTGAAGGTAAAACCGCTGAGTACGGGCGAAAATCAGTTAGATTTTTCGAAAATAGGGTTTGATGTTTAGACGGCTAAACGTTAACTTTCGCAAATAAAGCAGCTAACACAAGTTTCATTGCCTCTCAATACGGCAATGATATGTAACAAATAGAGTAAAGAATGTCAGAACAAAAATATAATATTGCTATTTTAGGCGCGACTGGCTTAGTCGGTCAGCAGTTGATTGAAATACTAGAGCAACGCGATTTCCCCGTAGGGCAGTTGTTTCCACTTGCAAGTGCACGTTCAGCTGGCGCAATAGTGTCATTTCGAGGTAAAGACTTTGAAGTTATTAATGTGGATGAATTTGATTGGACGCAGGCACAAATAGGCTTATTCTCTGCTGGTGGAGAGACATCGGCTAAGTATGCGCCAATTGCAGCTGATCAAGGTGTCGTTGTTATCGATAACACGTCACATTTCCGATACGAACCTGACGTGCCACTGGTTGTTCCAGAGGTAAACCCAGCGGCAGTGGGGGATTTTAGAAACCGCAATATTATCGCCAATCCGAATTGCTCAACCATTCAAATGTTAGTGGCATTAAAACCAATACATGATGTTTATGGTATCGATCGAATTAACGTTTGTACTTATCAGTCAGTGAGTGGCGGCGGTAAAAAAGCTATCGATGAATTAGTCTCACAAACTGCGCAGTTAATGAATGGTCGTCCAGTTGAAAACGACGTGTTTCCAGCGCAAATGGCGTTTAACGTTATTCCTCAGATAGATGTATTTCAAGACAACGGTTACACCAAAGAAGAAATGAAAATGGTATGGGAAACTCATAAAATTTTAGGTGACGAATCGATACGAGTTAACCCAACAGCGGTTCGTGTTCCAGTATTTTATGGTCACGCAGAAGCCATCCATCTTGAGTTAAGACAACCTGTCTCAGCAGAAGACATTAAAAATGTATTGTCGTCAGCACCTGGCGTGGTATTGATGCCTGATGACGCTGAGTATCCAACGCCTGTAGGTGAAGCTAGCGGTTCAGATGAAACATATGTGGGCCGTATTCGTGAAGATATATCGCACCCTCATGGCATTAATTTATGGGTGGTGGCTGACAATACGCGCAAAGGTGCGGCAACAAACAGCATTCAAATTGCCGAATTGTTGATTGCCGAGCATTTATAACTCGACTATTTACGTTGTTATTAAAAATAAGTTGACGGTTTTAAGGCCTCTTTTCTAAAGGGGCTTTTTTATTTGCCGATAGATACGATATGGATTGCTTTCGATTGATATTATTCTGCTTTAATATTTAAGATGGTTTGATAGCAGTCTGCATAAATAAAAAATAAACTGGTATGTGCTTTGCTTCAATTCAGTAAAGAGTTTAAAGTGACTTGTGTAGTGTGCTTAAACTTTTGGTATCAAATAAATACCTTAAACCGGTTTTAAATCTTGAAATTGTTGGAAATAGATTAATGCGCTTTAGCTTTAAAATCTTACTACTTATCTTTCTTACCTGTGTTGTCGCTGGGAATGCGCTCGCAGCAGACAAACCTCTCTCTAAATTAAGAGGACCCAAAGGTGTCGACTATGGTTTGAATGGCACAAAATATGGGCCAATCACCGAGCGCGATACTATGTGGAGTTTAGGCAATAAATTCCGCTTCAACAGTCAAGTCAGTGTCTATCAAGTCATGATAGCCATCATGAGAAAAAACCCTGATGCCTTCGAATACAATAATGTAAACGGTTTAAGAACTGGCTCTTATATTTTTGTCCCCAGCCAGCAAGAAGTCGTTGCAGTAGATCCTTTATATGCCAAACAACGCGCAGAAAAAGATGACATTATCTGGCAATCACGCCTAAACGGTACATACACAGAAATTCAAGAAGACATGTTATTGCAGCCTATAGAGGACGCAAAACAAAAAGACGTGGTTGATGCTACCGAAGAACTTAAATCTCGAATTGACCAAGCCAATATCGAACAAAAAATGAAGTTGGATGGCATTCAGGATCAGTTTGACGAAAACCTAAAAACCGTTGAAACAGTTTTAGTCGAAAACAAAAACTTACAAACTAAGTTATCTTCACTCGGTCAAGAACTTGACGTTATCAAGCAGCAACTGGGTAATGAAAGTGCCATTCAGCAGCAAATGGCATTAATCATTCAACAACAGCAACAGTTGCTAGAGCAACAAAGTGAAGACTTAGATATTGCTCGTTCTATGATAGAAGAGAAGTCTTTCATGGACTCGCTTGGCGAATTCTTCCAGTCAACACTGGGTATGATCATGATGATGATTTTACCAGCCGCACTTATTTTATTTGGTGTAGTTGCCTTTATTCGTAAAAAAGGTCAGTCCAAAGAACAAGAATCTGTATTGCCTGAACCGCCTCCAATGCCTGATTATGCATCCTCTGCAAGCGCGCCTGCTGCAGCGCATGCATCGTTAGATGATGATCCTATGGATGACTTAAATGATGCACTTGGCGGTTTCGACTTAGACGACTCGTTTGACGACGATGACGCTATTCAGTTGGATGGTGATGATGAACTGGATATTAGTCTAGACGATGACTTAGGCGACGATTTAATGGCAGACGACTCGTTTGCTGATGAATCTGACGACCTCGGTGACGATTTAGGATTTGAAGACGGTTCGGACAGTCTTGAGGTTGATGTTGAGGAGTCAGGCGACGGTTCATTAGAGGCTGATGATATTGATGCGTTATTGGAAGGTAATGGCGCTGAAGATTTAATTCCGGATGCATCTGATGATCTTGATGCCATCGTTGATGAATTGGATGTTGATGAGGCCGCTGGTGGTGAAGACGTTGATCCTAATAACGTTCTAAGTGCCGACGATATCGAAGAGTTGTTTGAAGCGGAGAATCAAGAGGAAAGTCAAGAAACAGAGATTTCCGAAGATGAGGAGTTCGATACCGGAGTAGATGATGTTGACTCCATTATGGATGAGCTCGGTATTGGTGATGACGAAGATGACTCTGATGATAAAGTAACTGATGAATTAGTTGCTGAAAGTGACAATGAAGATGATGACTTCGATATAGATGCGTTAATCGATGAGCAGTCAACTGATGAAAGTGAAGTAGATGATTCTGTGCTTGAAGATGAGCTATCCACAGCGGAAGACGACTTTGACATAGACGCACTTATCGATGAGCAAGCGGAATCTGCCGATGGTGAACTTGAAGATTCGGTACTTGAAGATGAATTAACATCTGCTGATGACGATTTTGACATCGATGCGCTTATCGACGAACAAGCAGAGTCTAGTGATGAAACTGAGTCAGAAGAAGCCGTTGGTGATGATGAACAATCTGCAGACGATGACGATTTTGACATTGATGCGCTTATCGACGAACAAGCAGAGCCGAGTGATGAAACTGATTTAGAAGAATCGTCTGTCGAAGAAGAGCAGTCAATAGATGACGATTTAGACATGGCTTCGTTGATTGGCGACGATGTGGAGCATGATGGCTTTGATATCGAAGAAGAATTGGCTGATTTTGATGAGCCTTCTGATAGCACAGAACCTGAATTAGACGGCGAAATTTCTGACTCAGAGGTTGATGCAGAATTAACTGAAACTTTGGAAGCTAGTGAAGCGTCAGATGAAGACAGTGCAGTAGAAGATGATTTAATCGGTGATGAGCTTGATGTTGTTTCCGACTCAGCAATGGATGAATCTTTTGAAGCGGCAGAGTCGGCCGAATTGGCAGATGATGAGTTGTTAGACTCTGACATTGATATCGATGATTTGGGTGATGAATTAGACGAAAATCTTGATTCACAAGATGATAGTTTGGACGATATTCCAGATCTAGAACAGGCGGAAAACGACGAAGATTTACCTGACTCTGACATTGAAGCAAGCGCTGAACTTGACGTTTATCCTGAGCTGGCAATGGATGATGTTCATATTGATGAACTCGGTGACGAATTAGAAGATGCGATAGCGGATGAGCCATTGATCTCAGATGAATTGACGGATCAAACTGCACCTGAGGAGTCTGAGCCGGATGAAGTAGACTCAGAAGAGCCAGTAGAGTCGAGCAGTTTTACTGAAGATGATATTGGTTCATTAATGGATGAAGCTACAGAATCTTCAGAGTCAATCCTAGCGCAAAATACAGATAATGGCTTTGATGAACAAAGTATCCAAGATTTGTTAGCTGAAGCGCCTGAGGCCGACTTAGCAGAAGAACCTGAACAAGATGACGAGCCTTTTGTCGATGATAGCGAAGAAGCGTTTGAGATTGAGCAACTCGAACAAGCCGACTTTGATCAGTTGTTATCAGAGTTATCAGAAGATGAATCAGAAGAGCTAACTCAAGGGCCTGAAGTTGAGCAAGACATCTCGTCAACGCCAGATTTGAGTGAGGGGTTAGCAGAGCCTGAAAGTAATGGCGAAGTATTGGACGAAACGCAAGAAGAGCAGCAATTAGCACCTGAGTTGACAACCGAACAAGAACCGCCTCAAGCTTTAGAAACAGAAACAGAAACAGAAACAGAAACAGAAACAGAAACAGAAACAGAAACAGAAACAGAAACAGAAACAGAGTTTAATCAGGATGTTGAAGATTTGCTCGCTGATATTGAGCCAGAGTCGGAAACAGAATTAGAAGTTGAAGACGAGCAGCCACAACAAGAAACAGAATCGACAGTTACCGAGGAAGTTTCGGAGTCGGTGGAAAGTCCAGAACCTGAATTTGAAGTATCTGATGTTCCAGCGTCCGAGAGTGAGCCTACAGATGATTCAACATCAGATGCTGCAGATGTTGAAAAAGCTTCGTCTGTTGACGATGCATTTGAACAAGAAGCGCAAGCAGAAGTCGAGAGCTTTGTTAACGTTGATAGTTTGATAGATGACTTAGACGATGGAGAAGAAGTCGAAGTACCGGAAGACCTTGATATTGATGTTGGCTTAGACGGATTTGACGAGCTGGGTGAAGAACGCGGAACCGTTGACGTAGATTCTGGTAATGGTTACGAAGCTAAACTGGACTTAGCGAGAACCTATTTAGAAATCGATGACGGCGATAGTGCAGGTGAGTTGCTAGCAGAAGTCTTGGCTGGCGATGATGAACAAGCCATTGCTGAAGCAACTGAATTGTTAAAAAGCCTAGATCAATAATTTGAAAACAAGAACATATAAAACACGCACTGTTGAATGGCATTGCGTGTTTTTTATTTTATAGGGATAAGAATTGCTATGTTAACCGCTAGACAGTGGCCGTTCGACTTCACTATAATTTGCCTCTTTTTGACTAGGAACAGATATACATGCGAATTGCGTTAGGAATTGAATACGATGGTGCCGCTTTTTTCGGCTGGCAGCGTCAACGCGAAGTGATTACTGTTCAAGAAGAATTAGAAAAAGCCTTATCAAAAGTTGCTAATCATCCAGTGGATGTTTTTTGTGCCGGCAGAACTGACGCTGGCGTGCACGGCACTGGACAAGTCGTTCATTTTGAAACCAGTTCTGAGCGCAGTGATCGTGGCTGGACTATGGGGGTAAATGCTAATTTACCTGATTCGGTAGCAGTTACATGGGTGAAACATGTGCCCGATGATTTTCATGCGCGTTTTTCTGCAACGGCACGTCGTTATCGATACATCATTTGCAATACCAAGTTACGACCTGCAATCTTAAAAAGTGGTTTGAGTCATTATCATACGCCATTGGACGAAGAAAAAATGCATCAGGCCGCACAGGTGTTATTAGGTGAAAATGACTTTAGTTCGTTTCGAGCTGCACAATGTCAGTCCAACTCTCCAAACCGATTCGTGCATTTTGTTAATGTCTCTCGACACAATGATTTTGTTGTTATCGATATAAAAGCAAATGCCTTTGTTCATCACATGGTTAGGAACATAGCGGGCAGTTTAATTGCTGTAGGTTCAGGTGATAAATCTGTCGATTGGGTTGCAGAGGTATTAGCGGCTAAAGATAGAACGCAAGCTGCGGAAACTGCTAAACCCAATGGTTTGTATCTCATTCAGGTAGATTATCCGGACTCGTTTGGTTTGCCAACACCTAAGCTGGGTCCATTATTTTTACCTGATTAGAAAAACAGCAGACTGGTATTAAACGCCAAAAGTCGTTACAAATAAGACCAGTTAAAACAGTCTTTTTTATAACGAATATGTTTTAATACGCACAGAATTTTATACTGAGTGAATAGTTTACTTGGTTGGTAGTTGTTATTAAGGGTAGTAAAACCATGAGTTGGATAGAAAAAATCCTACCAAAAACCAATACTTCAACAAAACGTAATATCCCAGAAGGTATTTGGACAAAATGTACCGGTTGTGATGCTGTTTTGTATAAAAACGATCTAGAAAAAGAGCAGGGGGTTTGCCCAAAATGTGGCCACCATATGCGTCTTACTGGTCGTAAACGCTTAGAACTATTTTTAGATGCTGGTGAAAAAGTAGAAATTGCTGGTGATCTAGAACCACAAGACGTACTTAAGTTTAAAGATAGCAAACGTTATAAAGACCGCATTAGCGCTGCACAAAAACAAACCAACGAAAAAGATGCGATGGTTGTGTTAAAAGGTCGCGTTAAGGGCGTACCTTGTGTTGCTGCAGCGTTTGAATTTTCCTATATGGGTGGTTCAATGGCGTCTGTAGTGGGTGAAAAGTTTGTTCAAGCAGTTAACGTTTGTTTAAACGAAAATATCCCGCTGATTTGTTTCTCAGCGTCAGGCGGCGCACGTATGCAAGAAGCGTTATTTTCATTAATGCAAATGGCGAAAACAAGTGCGGCGTTAGCGAAATTGAGCGAAAAAGGTTTGCCATTTATTTCGGTACTAACTGACCCAACAATGGGTGGCGTATCTGCAAGTTTAGCTATGTTAGGTGATGTAAATATTGGTGAGCCTAAAGCGCTTATCGGTTTCGCAGGACCTCGTGTTATTGAACAAACTGTGCGTGAAAAGTTACCAGAAGGTTTCCAACGCAGTGAGTTTTTATTGGAACATGGCGCTATCGATATGATTGTTGATCGTCGTGAAATGAGAAATACAGTAGCGCGTTTATTTTCAAAAATGTGTAAACTACCGTCACTGGAAAAAAATCATCGAACTGCATAGTGACAAATGAGTAGTAAAAATTTTCAAAGCCAGTCTCTTAATGACTGGCTTTTTTATTTAGAACAACAACACCCTAAAGAAATTGAGCTCGGGTTAACGCGAGTAAAACGCGTCGCGGAGCAATCTAATTTACTGAAGCTCAGCCAAGGACAAACCGTTTTAGTGGCTGGAACTAACGGTAAAGGTACTACCATAGCTTTTATGGAGCAGTATTTATTATCCCTTGGTTTTAAGGTAGGAGTATATTCTTCACCGCATATGTTTACTTATCACGAACGCGTTCGAATAAATGGCAAACACTTAACAGATGAAGCGCATATTGAAGCATTTCAGTTTATAGAGCAGCAGCGCACCCATACTGAATTGACTTATTTTGAATTTGGCACCTTAGCTGGTTTTAAGCTGTTGCAAGAGGCAGATTTAGATTTTGTATTAATTGAAGTGGGTTTGGGCGGTCGATTAGACGCGACTAATATCATTGAACATGACTTGGCGATAGTGACTTCTATTGGTCTTGACCATGTTGATTGGTTAGGTAGTGATTTAAATACCATAGCGTTTGAAAAGGCAGGTATTTTCAGGCCTGGAAAACCAGCGGTGGTTGGTGAACCACAAAAATATAGTGCTTTCCAACAACAAGCCAATGAGCACAATGTCAGTCAATTCATGCAAGTTAACGATTTTTATCGTTATCAAGTTGATGCTGAAACGTGGGACTATAACAGCGAGAATGTGAACTTTGAGCAGTTGTGCGTGCCACTTATTCCAGTGCAAAATGTTGCAACGGCGATTACCGCATTAAATTGTTTGGATGTTGAG
>JABXID010000042.1 GCA_013373245.1 Gammaproteobacteria bacterium | reverse complement strand
GTTGATGATGCCATTGTGGTGTCTGAGAATATTCAGCGGAGAAAATCACAAGGCATAAAAACCAGAGCCGCAGCAGTAGTGGGCTCTAGAGAAGTTTTTTTTGCTGTGGTTGCAACAACTGCGGTACTAGTTGCTGTATTTGTACCTATTGCATTTTTACCTTCAACCGCTGGCAAGCTGTTCAGGGAGTTTGGTGGCGTATTAGCAGGTTCAGTCATTATTTCTTCGTTTGTTGCGTTAACTCTCGTACCTGCATTAAAAGCTAGGTTGAGTACCTTGAAAGGAGGAGGCGATAACACGTCAGTATTTGGGGCTAAAATTGTCAATGGCTACGGGCGCGCATTGCAGTTTTGTATAAACAAAGGCTGGCTGATTTTACTGCTCAGCTTGGTCACTTCAGCTATCGCAGTGGCACTTTATAAAAATATCGATAAGGAGTTATTGCCAACAGAAGATAGAGGTTCGATTCGAATTTTTGCGCGTGGTCCAGACGGTGTCGGGATATCTTTTATGGATCGTCAAGCCGAGCAAATGGAAGATATTTTGTTACCTTATTCTGAACTTGGCGATATTGACTCGATTCGCACTGTGGTTGGCCAATGGGATCCAAACATAGTGTTTATGACCATTAATTTAAAAGATTGGAGTGAACGAAATAACAGCCAGCAGGCAATTATTGCAGATATTCGACCTCAATTAGGCGCGATTCCCGGTGCCCCTGGACGTGCCTTTGGCGCTAATAGTCTGAACCTTAGAGGTCAAGGTGGGGGCATAGAGTTAGCAATAACGGGAGAGAGTTACGACAAAATTTTTGAAGTTGCACAAGCTTTTACCAAAGAAGTGGAAGCCAAATATCCTGAGTTTGGCTCGCCAAGAATTTCTTACCAACCAACGCAGCCTCAAATGCGGGTAAATATCGATAGGAACCGCGCTGAAGAGTTAGGCGTTCCATTTACTGATATTAACCAAACCTTACGAGCAGCGATTGGTGGCAATGACATTACAGACTTAAATGTAGGAGACCAAGCAATTCCAATCATTTTACAGTCCTCTTATAAGAACACAGCTAATCCCTCTGACCTTACCAATCTATATGTACGAGGTCGTGATGGTGAGCTGGTCTCGTTATCATCTATCGCTTATATAACGGAAGAAGGTGTGGCGGCAGAATTAGAGCGACATGCACAGCGCAGAGCAATAGAAGTAGATTTGGAGTTACCTGATTCAATGCCGATGGCTCAAGCCGTTGAAACTCTTCGTATGCTGGCGCAGGAGCAATTACCTAACGGATTTGGATTAGTCTTTTTAGGTGAAGCTAAAACCTATCAAGAAACCGATCAACAAGTAACTTTGACCTATGTAGTAGCATTCTTAATAGTGTTGTTAGTTCTCGCTGCTCAATTCGAAAGTGCGACAAGCGCTATTGTCGTAATGCTCACGGTACCATTTGGTATCGCAGCTGCAATTTTCGCTGTATACATAACGGGTACGAGTATCAATATTTACTCGCAAATTGGCTTAGTGATGTTGATAGGTCTGTTGGCAAAAAATTCAATATTGCTGGTGGAGTTTGCCGATCAACTCCGTGACCGCGGGGAGTCGATTCAAAACGCAATTATTGAGGCTGGTAAAGTCAGACTTAGACCCATAATGATGACGTTAATTTCAACCGTGTTTGGTGGCTTACCGTTAATTTTGTCGACAGGGGCCGGTGCAGAGGCAAGAAATGCCATAGGTTGGGTGGTGTTCGGTGGTTTGGGCATTGCGGTTGTATTTACTTTGTTTTTGACGCCAGTGCTTTATTTCTGGTTGGCTCGCTTTGCTAAACCAAGAGCCGATCAGGAACGACGTTTGGTGAATGAGTTGGATGAAGGGGAAGCCTCGTCAGTCGGCTCTCACTAAAGACAATGTTTGCGCAATGGTTTTATTTGATATGTATACATTTGCTTTACAGTATTACTTAATCGACAAACAGGTAATCCCTTTGAGAGTATTGCTGTTTAGTAAAATGTAGGCATCATGACGATTAATATACCAATAGCATTGAATATTATTCATCAGTAAATCAGTATCAATTCGGAGGAAACTATGCCAGCAACAAAATTATCTGAACAAGAGATCCAACAAGCATTAGCCGAGGTCAATAGCGACCTTGAGAACGACAAACACTGGCAGATTGTCGATGGAAAGCTGATAAAAACATTTAAATTTAAAAACTTTATACAGGCGTTTGGTTGGATGACGCAAGTAGCTATTCACGCTGAAAAGCTCATTCATCATCCGGAGTGGTTTAATGTTTGGAATCGAGTTGATGTCGCATTAACAACACATGACGTTGATGGCATTTCCGATTTGGACTTTAAACTCATTAAGCGCATGGAAAATCTACTAAAGTAGGCTCATGAATTACCTTGCCCATTTGCATATTGCCGAGCACACCAATACCTCATATATCGGTAATTTGCTTGGAGATTTTGTCAAAGGCGGTGTTCAATATTTACCTTATGACGATGAGATTAAGCACGGTGTGAATTTGCACCGTGCCGTTGATGTATTCACTGACCAGCATAAATTTGTTCGAGAGTTAAAGGCGAGCTTAGGAGATTATCGACGATATGGTGGTATTGTGCTGGATGTTTTATTTGACCATCAGCTTGCTTGTAACTTTGACAAATATTCTAAGCGCCCTTTATCGCAATTTAGCAAAAACACATACCCGAAATTGGCGTTAGAGCCTTATATTAATCAAGGCGTTGAATTCCCAGAGCGCTTTCATCGAGTGGTTAATGGCATGACAGCGTCGGATTGGTTGATTGGCTATCGCGAAGAAAAGAATATTGAACGGGCGTTGCATGGCATAAGTATGCGGCTCAAACGTCCTGTTGATTTAACCCAAGTAATGCCATGGTATCAAAACCACCAAAGCCTATTCGAACAGGGATTTGAACCGTTTTACCGCAGCCTATTGTTGAAAGCGGAATCCTTTAACAGCGGCCTGTCAAAAGCTTAAAGCAAATAATCTAGCCTTATCCTCTATTAAAATTAATAAATAGTTAATCTATATCAAAGTTCGTTCGATTAGCGCTTGTTCCATTGTTTTCTGTCTTTACAATCCGCGCCCAACTGCCTTGCAGCAAAAATGAAATGTAAGGTTCGACTTTTATTATTCAATTAAAGCGTCTAGTAGCGGTTTAAGGAATTACAGTGACATCATCTAACTCAAATAAGGCGACAAACAACCCGTTTGTGCCAGAACTTTTATCACCTGCCGGTAGCTTACGTAATATGCGATATGCTTTTGCCTATGGCGCAGACGCCGTATATGCAGGTCAACCTAGGTACTCACTGCGAGTCCGCAACAACGAATTTAGTTTGGCAAATCTTGAAATCGGTATAAAAGAAGCACATGCGCTTGGCAAGAAATTTTATGTAGTGAGCAATATTGCGCCACATAACAGCAAAATAAAAACCTACCTAAAAGACATCGAACCTGTGATCAAAATGAATCCGGACGCATTAATTATGTCCGACCCTGGTTTGATCATGCTCATCAGAGAAAAGTACCCACAAATGCCGATACACCTTTCTGTGCAAGCTAACGCTGTTAACTATGCAACGGTAAAGTTTTGGGCAAAACAAGGGATTGAGCGTGTGATTTTATCGCGTGAATTGTCTCTCGATGAAATTGAGGTGATCCGGAACGAAGTGCCTGAAATGGAACTTGAAGTGTTTGTGCATGGCGCCTTGTGCATGGCGTATTCCGGCCGTTGTTTGTTATCTGGTTATATGAATAAACGCGACCCTAACCAAGGTACTTGTACCAATGCGTGTCGCTGGAGTTATGATGTTGCTGAAGGAAAAGAAACTGAAACTGGCGATGTTGTTCATAAAATTGATCCTAATGAAGTCATTCCTACTTTGGGGGAAGGCGCGCCTACTGACAAAGTGTTTATGTTAGAAGAAAACCAAAAGCCCGGTGAATATATGCCTGCTTTTGAAGATGAACACGGCACCTACATCATGAATTCAAAAGATTTACGAGCTGTACAGCACGTCGAACGACTTACACAAATGGGCGTACATTCATTGAAAATTGAAGGCCGGACGAAATCGCATTATTACTGTGCTCGCACTGCTCAAGTGTATCGTAGAGCAATAGATGATGCGGTCGCCGGTAAGCCGTTTGACGCAAGCTTAATGAAAACGTTAGAAAGCTTGGCACACCGAGGTTATACAGAAGGGTTTTTACGCCGCCATGCTCATCAAGAATATCAGAACTATGAATATGGTCACTCTGTGAGTGAACAGCAGCAGTTTGTTGGTGAGGTATTAGGTCGTTGCCAAGAGACTGGACATGCCATTATTGAAGTTAAAAACAAATTTTGCGTTGGTCATCAATTAGAGCTTATGACGCCGTCAGGTAATGTAACTTTTGTACTGGAACATATGCTCGACCAACGCGATGAAACTATTGCAGATGCTAAAGGTTCGGGTCACACCGTGCGTATTCCAGTACCTAAGGATATTAAGTTAGATTACGCTTTGCTTATGCGCAATTTAGACTTTGGAACCGATACTCGAAATCCGTTTAAGCAAACACAGCAAGCTTCCGCATAATGCGAAAGCTTGATTTCATTTAAGGTTTTGGAAAGTAAAGTGGCTTTAAAAATATTAGATACCTGTATTAACTGTGATATGTGTGACCCTGAATGTCCAAATCAAGCGATTTCGCTGGGGGAAGAGATCTATGAAATCAATCCGGAATTGTGCACAGAGTGTGTAGGGCATTACGATAATCCAACGTGTGTCAGTGTGTGTCCTATTGATTGCATAATCACAGATCCAAAACGAGTCGAATCGGAAGATGCATTAGCTGATAAGTTTGTTGCAATTCATGGTCATCAAATATTTAGTAAAACATAATAGGTTCTAAATGACGTTAGGCCGCTTGGCGCATGTGCAAAAATCAAACATGCTATAGGCTAAAGTTCACCGTCAAATTAAGGATTGATTATGACCACAAAAGTTCCATTCAAATGCCAGTGTGGCAAAGTGACAGGCACTGTTAAAAATGCATCTCCCTCTAAAGGTAATCACGTTGTTTGCATGTGTATTGATTGCCAAACTTACGCACATTATTTAAGTAGTGAAGCGATACTTGATAAAAATGGTGGTACTGAACTATTTCAAAGCACTCCTAATAATTTTGAGATAATTGACGGAACTGAATTCATTAAGCTCCTGAAGTTATCACCAAAAGGAGCAGATCGTTTTTATACCGGTTGTTGCCATACGCCCATTGCAAATAACATCAGTGCAAAAATGGCATTTAGCAGCACCCCAACAGCAATTATGGATTTTGATGCAGTACAATCGTCAAAAGCTCAAACGATAGGTGAAGTATCTCATTACTGTATGGCGAAGTACGGATACGGTGATTTGCCTAAAAACGCACACTCGAAATTTCCACTGTTGCTAACGATTAAAATTTTCGTAACACTGCTGCTAGGCAAATTAACAAAAAGTTACCGCCCCCATCCTTTTTATAACGACAAAACCGGCGAGCCGATTGCGCCAAGTCAGGTGATCGATAAAGAACGTAAGCATGAGATCATCGAAAAGCTATACAAAATAAAGCAAACGTATAGCTCAGATAGCTAGTCAACTTTGCGTTGGTTATGCGTCGACCAATATCATGAAGTAGTGTGACATGGCGCCTGCTAAAACAAACAGATGCCAAATGGCGTGATTGAAGGCTATTTTTTTCTGTACATAAAAATACACACCGAGAGCGTAAGTAAGTCCGCCTGTCACTAATAGGACAAATCCTGTGGTAGATAGGGATTGATATAAGCTATTAATAAAAAACAAACATATAAAACCCATACTTAGATAACTTACTAATGAAACAATTTTAAAGCGCCCGCTAAACTTAATCTTGAACACAATACCGATCGCTGCCAATACCCAAATGACCGCTAACATTGTGTAACCTAATGTACCCTTCAGTGTAATTGCCAATAAAGGTGTGTAAGTGCCCGCTATCAATAAGTATATTGCACAGTGGTCTAATATTTTAAATACCCGTTTTAGTTCAGCTTTCCGAATAGCGTGATACAAAGTGGATGCGACAAATAAAGCGAACAAGCTTACGCCATACACTGAATAGCTGATGAGTTTAGCTATGCTTCCTTCGCTGATTGCATGAATTAACAATACGACGAATCCAACAATACTTAGTAATGCGCCAACGCCATGGCTGACATAGTTAGCGATTTCTTCTCGATAAGTATAAGGGGCAACTGTCATAACGTTCTCGATATTATATGGTTTATATAGACGATGATTACAAAATTTATTCAGCGTACATTTGTACGCTGAATATTAACAAGAGAATTCATGTCAGACCAGTGTTTTTTTTAATCAAAATCAAATAACAAAAAAGCGCCTAAAAGAGGCGCTTTTTAAAGTTACTTATTCTACTAGGTTGCAGGTTAAGGTTGTTGTTGCATTAACCTTCTGTATGGACGAAATTAGAAAGGTAGGCAGTTACACCCCTAGCAGGTGAGCAATTAAGCCTATTATACCACCAAAAAAACCACCCCATACTACAAGCCAACCTAAGTGGCTCTTGATCATTTCTTGAATGATTTCTTTGACCATTTGAGGTGTTAATTCGTTTAAGCGCTGTTCAACGATACCTTCAACTTTATCCAGCATTGTGGAAATAGTTTGCTCTGAACTGACATTCGCTTTTAACTTTTCGGCAAACTCGTCGGTTTGAGAGATTTCAATAACAGACGCTTTTAAATTATCGGTGAACGGTTGCTTAAGAGGCTCTAATGCTTCATCGCCACCAAACATATTTAGCATAGAACCGAAGGAGCTCTGTTTGATGGTTGACACCAAAGAATCAAAGGCAGGCGATAGGTCGGTGTCTGCAATAATTGGCTCCAAATCAAAATGGTGCGCAGTGCCATTTTGTTCCGACATAAACTTTTCTAAATTTTCTTGGGTAAAAAACTGCTGCATGATCATAGTTTTTATACCCGACTTAAATTGCTCAAATTTAATTTGAATAATACCTGAGCCATATAAGCCTGGGACTTTTTCAAATAACATGTGAACAGCAAGCCAGTTTGTCAGGGCGCCTGATAAAGCAAACAAAGACATGACAAATAGCCAGTCAATTTGTAATTGCCAGCCAACTAAACACGATACCAACGCAATAGCGTTAGTTAATACACTTTTATTCACAAATAGCCTCTAATACCAAATAAAGATCACAACTGGTTTTGTTTACACGGAATTAATTTAACGTAACGCTTTTAAAGCGATTATTTTAAATTAACTATGGTTGTGAAATACAAACGTTCATTGCGATCTTTATAAGGTTTTATTTGCTGAGTTCAAGCGGCATCGTCTTTTTCGATAACAAAATCAACTAAATTGTCATCTTTATTGTTGTCACTATCGCTGTCTTCTGCAGTTTTTTGCTTCTCTGTTTTACTTGAGTTTTCATCTGCTAGAAGCGTTTCTGATAGAGATTTTGGAGAGATGTCATTATCATCACTATTTAACAAATCATTTTGTTTCTCTTTTGATTTTGCTTTTTTCTTTGCTGTAGGAACAGAGCTTTTCTTTTTCGCTTGTAAAGCCAGTAAAAGTTCTTCTCGTTGTTTTGCAAGGTAAATACTTAAGTCTTCACATTG
>JABXID010000126.1 GCA_013373245.1 Gammaproteobacteria bacterium | reverse complement strand
AATGGAGTAGATTTACGTGAACCACGGAAACCTGAACCACCTGCAGTAGCCCAAGACAACGCATTGCCTTGACGATCGGTTAATGTAACGATTGTGTTGTTGAAAGATGCATGAATATGAGCCATGCCATCAGCAACCTGCTTTTTTACCTTTTTACGTGAACGAGTTGGAGCTTTTGCCATTTCTAACTACCTCCGCCTTATTTCGAAATAGGTTTACGTGGACCTTTACGTGTACGCGCATTTGTTTTAGTGCGTTGACCACGTAGAGGAAGACTGCGACGGTGACGCATGCCACGGTTACAACCTAAATCCATTAAACGTTTGATATTTAAAGTTACTTCACGGCGAAGATCACCTTCTACGGTGTACTTGCCAACTTCTTCACGTAATTTATCTAAATCTGCTTCAGATAAAGTTCCGATTTTCGTATCTTCTGCGATACCAGTAGCTGCACAAATTGATTTTGCACGAGTTTTACCAATACCGAAAATCGCGGTTAATGCGATAACAGAATGTTTACGATCGGAAATGTTAATGCCAGCGATACGGGCCACTAACACATCTCCTATAGTTATGGGTCAGTCGAAAAGCCCGTTAGGATACTCGACCTATGACCGTTTGTAAATGAGAGCGAGATAAAATATCTCGCTCAACTTTTTTATGTCGTATTAACCCTGACGCTGTTTATGCTTAGGGTCTGTTTTACAAATCACACGTACAACACCTGCACGCTTGATTACTTTACAGTTACGACAAATCTTCTTAACGGAAGCACGTACTTTCATTGCTTTAACTCCGCAATTTAACGGCTGTAACCTTTCAGGTTGGCTTTATCTAAAGCACCGCCTGCTAGGTTTGCCTTTTTAAGAACAGATTCATACTGATGAGACATCAATAATGTTTGAACCTGAGCCATAAAATCCATGACAACAACAACGATGATTAACAACGATGTGCCGCCAAAATAAAATTGGACGTTCCAAGCTATCATCATAAATTCTGGTACAAGACATACAAATGTAATGTACATAGCACCAGCTAGTGTCAAACGTGTCATTACTTTATCTACGTATTTCGACGTTTGCTCACCAGGTCTGATACCTGGAATAAATGCACCTGAGCGCTTTAAGTTATCAGCTGTTTCTCTAGGGTTGAAAACCAACGCTGTGTAGAAAAAACAGAAGAATATTATAGCAGCCGCATACAACATCACATATAGGGGTTGCCCTGGTGACAATGTTAAAGATAATTGCTGTAGAAAATCTGCAACAACCCCTTCACCATTACCAAACCACGCAGCGATTGTGCTTGGGAACATAATAATACTACCAGCAAAAATTGGTGGTATTACGCCAGCCATATTTACCTTTAATGGCAAATGAGAGCTTTGTGCTTGAAACACTTGGCGACCCTGTTGACGTTTCGCGTAGTTAACGACAATACGACGTTGACCGCGTTCTACGAAAACAACAAAGTATGTAACCGCAAAAACAATAGCAGCAATCACAAATAGCAATAACAGATGTAGTTCACCCTGACGAGCTTGCTCAGCTGTTTGGCCAATTGCTGATGGTAACCCTGCAACAATACCTACAAAAATTAATATTGAGATACCGTTTCCTATACCTCGTTCGGTAATTTGCTCACCTAACCACATTAAAAACATGGTACCGGTTACTAAACTTACTACTGCAGTAAAGTAGAAACCTGGTCCTGGATTAATTACCAAGCCTGGCATCATTGCAGGTAAATTTGTTGCAATACCGATCGACTGGAATGTCGCGAGTACAAGCGTAAAATAACGTGTGTATTGACTGATCTTTTTACGACCTGCCTCACCTTCTTTCTTTAGCTCAGCTAAAGATGGGTGCATAACCGTCAATAACTGCATAATAATTGATGCAGTTATATACGGCATGATACCTAACGCTAATACTGAAGCTCGCTCAAGCGCACCACCAGAGAACATGTTAAACATTTCTACGATGGTACCCTTTTGCTGCTCGAATAAATCAGCCAGTACTGCGGCATCTATCCCAGGAATTGGAACAAATGAGCCCAATCTAAAAACAATGATTGCGCCCAATACAAACCATAAGCGTTGCTTCAGTTCCGAGAAACCGGTTTGCCCGCTTTGTAGGTCTAATCCTGGTTTAGCCATAATGTACTTGTCCTTATTCTACTTTTCCGCCAGCCGCAACGATAGCTTCTTGTGCGCCCTTAGTAACTTTTAAACCAGCTACTGTAACTGCACGAGAAATTTCGCCAGACTTAACAACTTTAACGAAAAGCATGTCTTTCTTCACTAAGCCTGCAGCTTTAAGTGTTTCTAAAGAAACTACTTCGCCTTCAACTTTTGCGATTTCTGACAATGTTACTTCATCAGTTACCAACGACTTGCGTGAAGTGAAACCGAATTTCGGTAGACGACGTTGTAAAGGCATTTGACCGCCTTCAAAACCTGGTCTTACACTTCCGCCAGAACGAGACTTCTGACCTTTGTGTCCACGACCACCAGTTTTACCTAAACCAGAACCGATACCGCGACCTACGCGCTTACCAGACTGTTTTGCTCCTGGTGCAGGAGATAGAGTATTCAAACGCATCGATTACCCCTCCACTTTAATCATGTATTGAACTTGGTTGATCATACCACGTACACATGCTGTATCTTCTAATTCAACAGTGTGATTGATACGACGTAATCCCAAGCCACGTAATGTAGCTTTATGCTTCGGTAAACGACCGATAGAGCTACGTACTTGTGTTACTTTAATCGTTTTCTTAGCCATGGTTAATTACCCCAAGATCTCATCAACGCTTAAACCACGCTTAGCTGCAACTTGCTCTGGAGATTTCATTCCAGAAAGTGCATCTACAGTTGCGCGAACAACGTTAATTGGGTTAGTTGAACCGTAACATTTAGATAATACGTTTTGTACACCTGCTACTTCCAATACTGCACGCATTGCACCACCGGCAATGATACCTGTACCTTCAGAAGCTGGTTGCATGTAAACTTTAGAACCTGAATGGCGACCCTTAATTGGGTGCTGTAACGTTCCGTTAGTTAACTCAACGTTTACTAAGTTACGACGCGCTTTTTCCATTGCTTTTT
>JABXID010000040.1 GCA_013373245.1 Gammaproteobacteria bacterium | reverse complement strand
TCCATGAGTTTGGTCACGGTATTCATCATATGTTGACCAGAGTTAACGAGGCAGCCGTCTCTGGTATTAATGGTGTCGCGTGGGATGCAGTTGAGTTACCAAGTCAATTTTTGGAAAACTGGTGTTGGGAAGAAGAGGCTTTAGCGCATATATCTGGCCACTTTGAAACGGGTGAGCCTTTACCAAAAGAAATGTTAGACAAAATGCTAGCGGCTAAAAACTTCCAATCGGCCATGATGATGGTTCGTCAACTTGAATTCAGCTTGTTCGATTTTAGAATTCATGCTGAATTTAAGCCTGAACAAGGGGCGAATATCCAACAAATTCTAAATGAAGTTCGTGAAAAAGTTGCTGTGGTTAGGCCTCCAGAAAGCAACCGATTCCAACACAGTTTTGGTCATATTTTTGCGGGCGGATACGCTGCGGGTTATTACAGTTACAAATGGGCGGAAGTCTTATCTGCCGATGCGTTTTCTAAATTTGAAGAAGAAGGCATATTCAACCCAGAGACAGGTAAACAATTTCTAAATTGCATTTTAGAGCGCGGTGGTAGTGCTGAGCCTATGGAGCTGTTTAAAGCATTCCGAGGTCGAGAGCCTCAAATAGATGCGTTACTTCGTCATTCTGGCATTGCAGCGTAACATCTCGAGTAATTGTAATGAGTGACAGTTCGATCATTAAGAACCTTGAGCCTTTCTCACAAATCTTAGCGCGTGCAGCAGAGCGAAAAGGTGGAGAGGAGTTTGTACTCGACATGGCGGGCGGCTGTTTGACTGCCGAGCAAATTTCACAAATACCTAACGATCGCTGGTTATCGGCGTTTACCAAACAAGTATTTCAAAGTGGTTTTGTTTGGCGCGTGGTTGAAAATAAATGGCCTGATTTTGAACAGGTATTTTTTGATTTCGATATTGAAAAAATGTTGATGATGCCAGACGAGCTGTGGGAATCGAAAGCGAAAGACCCGCGCATAATTCGCAATGGTAAAAAAATTATGACAATTAAAGACAACGCGCAAATGATTTACGAAGTGTCTGTGCAACATGGCTCGTTTGGACAATGGATCGCGAATTGGCCTGCGAACGATATTATCAGTTTATGGTCGTACTTGAAGAAACATGGTGCGCGCTTGGGTGGCAATACAGGGCCATACGCACTTCGCCGACTAGGTGTCGATACGTTTTTGATAAGCCAAGACAACGAAGCTTATTTTCGTGCGTATAAACACATAGATGGTGGAGTCAGCTCTAAAAAAAGCCAGCAAACTATTCAACAATGTTTCAATCAATGGCATCAGCAATCTGGACTTGACTATACAACTTTGAGTCGAGTGTTGTCGTTTTCAGTGGGTGATAACTTTGTTGGGGTGGATAGTGAGTAACCTTAACCTTGTATCTAATTTTAAGGGGTTGCCAGCGTGATCTTTACCAATTGGCGAAATGCTCCCATTGAAATTATAGAATTAGCAGAATCGTTCGATTGGCAAATGAGTAAACATAAGCCTGAAGATGGCAGTTTATATGCAGATTTCGACAACGATAAACTGGTATTAACGCGCGATGGTAAAACTAATATTTTTGTCGATTTTGCGGAAGGTGCAAATGCTCATCGACAAAAATTTGGTGGCGGTAAAGGCCAAGCCATAGCCAAAGCCGTTGGATTGAATAAAGTCGATTTAAATAAGACGCCAGTGTCCGTTATTGATGCCACAGCAGGCATGGGTAAAGATGCGTTTGTACTCGCATCGTTAGGTTGTAATGTTACCTTAGTGGAACGACAACAGCCGATTTTTGCGTTGTTGGTTGATGGTTTTAGACGTGCCCGCGTCAGCGAACATTTACCTTGGTTTGATGACCGGATGTCGTTACAACATTTGGGCGCTCAACAAGCGTTAACGGATGCAGCAAAAGCTAAACAATCGTTCGATGTGGTGTATTTAGACCCAATGTTTCCGCATCGTGAAAAGTCCGCGGCGGTAAAAAAAGACATGGCGCTATTTCAAACCTTTGTCGGCTTTGATGAAGACGCTGACGAATTGTTGCCTTTGGCAAAAAAACTGGCGACAAAACGCGTGGTTGTGAAACGCCCTGATTATGCACCGTTTCTTGCAGAGCAATCACCGACCATGCAGATCAAAACCAAAAAGAATCGTTTTGACGTTTATGTAAATGCCGCTATGGTGTAATCAGATTTTTAATTATTAGGAAGTAAAATGATAGAAGTTAACAGTAAACTGCCAAGCGTTACCTTTTCGTATTTTAAAGACGGAGAAATGGTAAACGCGACGACAGAAGACTTATTTGCTGGCAAAAAAGTAGTAATGTTCGCAGTGCCCGGCGCATTCACACCGACGTGCTCTGAAGCTCACTTACCGGGTTATGTTGTCAACTACGACAAATTTAAAGACAAAGGTGTTGATGAAGTCATCTGTCTATCAGTTAACGATGCGTTTGTAATGGATGCATGGGGCAAAAGCCAAAACGCGGAAAACATTATTATGTTAGCGGATGGTGGAGCCGAGTTTGTTACTGAAACCGGTTTAGGCTTTGAAACTGGCGGGTTTGGCGGAACACGTTCACAACGTTTTGCTATGGTTGTAGAAGATGGAGTAGTAACTTTGTTAAACGTTGAAAAACCAAAAGAGTTTGAAGTAAGTAGTGCGGAACACGTACTGACTCAACTTTAAATTAATTCATATTGATTAATATATGCAGCGACGGAGTTAAACCATCGCTGCTTTTTTTTGCTTTCTATGAGCCGCTAAGCTGGAATAGCTATAGATCACCAACGCAGACCAAATAAAACCGAACGTAACCCAACGGTCAGCACCCACTTTTTCACCGTAGACAAACACACCAAATAAAAACATTAAACTTGGCCCTATGTATTGAAAAAAGCCAATAGTGGAATAATTTAATCTGCGTGCTGCCGCTACAAAACATAACAGTGGCGCTGTTGTTAATACCCCTGCAAATAGCAGCAATGTATTTAACGACCAATTGTTATCGAGCAGGTTAGCGCTCGGACTGGCAGCAAATAACCACCAATAAACAATTGCAGGCGTTAGTAATAGGGCTGATTCAATTAATAAACCTGTCATAGAGTCGATGGCAATGGTTTTTCTGATCAAGCCATAACAGGCAAATGAAGCGGCTAACGATAAAGCAACAACCGGAAATGAACCAAACGTTACTAATTGAATAATGACACCGGTTAGCGCTAATCCGACGGCTACGTATTGCATTTTTGATAACCGTTCACCTAAAAATAACATACCTAACGCTATGTTTAGCAAAGGGTTTATGTAATAACCCAAACTGGCATCTAATATTTTGTCATTATTGATAGCCCATATAAATAACCACCAATTAAATGCCAATAAGGTTGAACTGAACACCATTATTGCGAGGTTACGAGGTTGTTTTAACACTGCAATAACAGAGCCAAGGCGGCGTCGAAATACTATGACGACAAATAAAAGCAGCGTTGACCAAATGATTCGATGCATCAAAATTTCTAAAGACGGTACGTGTTGGATCAACTTAAAATAAATGGGTGCGAGTCCCCACATCGTGTAAGCCAAAACGGCCAGTATGGCTCCTTGTTTATTGATGGTCATATCACTATCGCTGCTCGTCATTTTAAGGGGCGCAGAGTTTATACTATCTTTAGGCGTTGCAAAAATAAAAAGCAAACATTCGATAGCAATGAAACTTGGGAATGGTAAACTTGTTGCTCCACTTTTGAACTGAAATTATTGTCATTTTTAAAACGCACTCGTGAATATTTCCAACCCACATCAAGCACTCACTCAAATCTTTGGTTATGAGCAATTCCGCGACGGCCAAGAGCAAGTGATTGAAGCTTGTTTAAAGCAGCAAGATGTATTGGTCTTAATGCCTACAGGGGCGGGAAAAAGTCTGTGTTATCAAATCCCTGCGTTGTTATTACCGAAAGTCACCATAGTTGTGACACCATTGTTGTCACTAATGAAAGATCAAGTCGACCAGTTGCTGGCGCTCGGAATTTCAGCCGCATTTATTAACAGTCAGCAAGATAGAGAACAACAAACGCAAGTTTTAAATCAGTTACAACATGGTGAAATTAAGATTTTATATGTTTCGCCAGAACGTTTGTTGCAATATCGATTTATGGAGCACTTAAAATATTGTGGTGTTGGACTGTTTGCCGTTGACGAAGCCCACTGTTTGTCGCATTGGGGACATGATTTTCGCCAAGATTATTTGCGGTTAAACAGTTTAAAACTCAATTTTCCAAATGTGCCTATCATGGCTCTGACTGCTACTGCTGACAAAGCTACTAGATTTGATATTGCTCATCAGTTGCAATTGCAGGCACCTCACACCCATGTCGGTAGTTTTGATCGTCCAAACTTGCGTTACACCATTGAAGAAAAGTTTAAACCGCTAAACCAGTTGTTGAGTTTCTTGAAAAATCAGACGGATCAGTCTGGTATTGTCTATTGCTCCAGTCGAGCGCGAGTAGATGATATAGCTGCAAAATTACAAGCCAAAGGGTTCCGAGCACAGGCTTATCATGCGGGGCTGGATACCGAGCATAGAATTCGTGTGCAAGAAGACTTTCAGCGTGACAATGTTCAAATTGTCGTCGCGACAGTGGCTTTTGGTATGGGTATTAACAAATCTAATATTCGATTTGTGGTGCATTATGATTTGCCAAAGACTATCGAAAATTATTATCAGGAAACCGGCAGAGCGGGGCGAGATGGATTGCCAGCAGAATGTGTGTTGTATTTTGATATTGCAGACGTGCCGCGCGTTAAACGGCTAATTAACGACAATCCCAACGAAGAACGAGCAAAAGTCGAACTGCAACGTTTCAATGCTATGGTGGCTTTGGCAGACGCACAAATATGTCGTCGGCAGGTGCTGTTAAGTTATTTCAACGAATACGAAAACCAGCCATGTGGAAACTGCGATATTTGTTTGGACCCGCCAAAGTCTTTTGACGGCAGTCTTTTAGGTCAACAAGCTATGTCTTGTATATATAGATCTGGGCAGCAATTTGGTATTGGCCATATCATTGATATTTTGCGAGGCAGTCAAAACTTACGAGTTAAAGATCATGGTCACGATAAATTAAGTACTTACGGATTGGGCAAAGATCAAAGTCACGAATTTTGGCTTAGTATTATTCGTCAGTTGATACACTTAGGTTTGGTTGAGCAAGATATTGCCCGTGGTAGCCGACTGGCTCTAACGGAAAAAGCTCGGCCATATTTAAAAAGTGAAGAAGTTTTGCAACTCGCGGTACCGAGAATCGGTCAAACGCATTTATACGATCAACCGATTAAAGTTAATTACGACAAGCGACTATTTGCCCGCCTTAAAGGTTTACGAAAAGCCATAGCGGAAGAGCATGATGTTCCGCCATTTGTGGTGTTCTCCGACGCGACACTCGCCGATATGGCAAGTAAGCTACCAACAAATCAAAGAGATATGTTGTCAGTGTCTGGTGTTGGGGAGACTAAATTACAAAGGTATGGACTCTCATTTTTGAAAGTCATAGAAAACCATTTATCAGATTTGTAACGTTTTACTTTATAAAAAAGCGACGCAAATACGTCGCTTTAGTCAGTGATCTATTTTAACGAAGCAAAGTAAGCCGATACGTTAATCATATCTTCTTCACTCAGAGGCATTGCCATCGCAGTCATTACAGGGTCTTTACGCTCGCCACTTTTAAATGCTTTTAATTGTTTCACCATGTATTCAGCTTTTTGACCAGCCAAGTTTGGATACATAGGTATTGCACTGATACCATTAGCACCATGGCATGCGGCACAGGTTGCAGCTTTCGCTTTACCAGCAGCGATATCTGCAGCACTGACATTGAAAGAAAGAGACGCAATAACAGCTATAGAAGCAGTAAGTAGTGTTTTCATAAAATCTCCGAAAAATGAATAGTAACTGTGGATAAAATTAACACGTATTTATGTAATGAGATACGGCAATAATAGATTATTAGATTAGTTCTTATGTTAGATCAAAAAATCGTAGCTGCTCTTACATACAACTTTAATCACTAAGGTTTAGGTTATGGCACTCAAATTTTCGAATACGTATTTTAGTGAGCTGGCGGACCTCGGCAGCGTCTTCCAGCCTGCAGTGTTTCCTGATCCACAATGGCTGGTGGTGAGCGATGATGTGATTGAATTGTTGCAATTACCCTGGCAGGAAAAAGATCAAGAGCGTTTTTTAAGAGCGTTCAGTGGTCATCAGACATTAGATGGCTTTCAGCCTTTAGCGCAAAAATACACTGGGCATCAATTTGGCCAATATAACCCTGATTTAGGCGATGGCCGAGGTGTGTTATTAGCTGAGCTGTTGACGGAAAACGGTCGTTGGGACTTGCACGTTAAAGGCGCTGGTAAAACGCCTTACTCTCGATTTGGTGACGGTAGAGCTGTGTTACGCAGTTGTATTCGTGAGTTTCTGGCCTCAGAAGCGTTAGCTGGTTTGGGTATTGCTACTAGTCGAGCGTTAGGTGTATATACAACTGGTGAGTCGGTACAACGAGAAACGGTAGAGCCTGGCGCTGCTTTGATCAGAGTATGTGAAAGTCACATCCGATTTGGTCACTTTGAATACGCATACTATCAGAAAGATGAAGCGCTGCTAAAACGATTAGTGGAATATACTTACGAGTTTGTACTGCCAGCACAAAGTAAATTAACCACCGACGCATCTAGCGTTAAAGTTGACGAAAAAGCCTCTGCAATATTACAACACGCGACTCACAGGACAGCGGAAATGATTGCCAAATGGCAAGCTTTTGGCTTTTGTCATGGTGTAATGAATACTGACAATATGTCGATTTTGGGCATCACTTTCGATTTTGGTCCGTTTGGCTTTTTAGATCAGTACGACCCTTCTCATATTTGTAACCATTCCGATCACAGTGGTCGTTATGCATTTGATGAGCAGCCTGGTGTGGGGCTTTGGAACTTAAACGCACTTGGCCATGCGTTATCGCCCTTGATAGAAAAAGAACAAATAGCCGAAATATTAAAGCAATACGAACCAAAGTTAGTGAATACATATTCGGAATTGATGCGTGCAAAATTGGGTTTATTTGAAAAAACAAAGGATGATCGCCAGTTATTAGGCGAATTTTTGGCGATAATGAAAAAAGACCAAGCAGATTATACTCATACTTGGCGTTTGTTGTCTGACTATAATGATCCGCAGTCTGATGTTGATGAACTAAAATTTATCGATAACTTTATCAGCCGAGACCTAGTAAAAACTTGGTTTGCTAAATATCATCAGCGATTGCAATTGGAAAATAGCAAGGTCTCAGAGCGCGTTGAGTTAATGAAGGGCATTAATCCGAAATATGTTTTGCGTAATTACTTGGCACAGCAAGCGATTGAAGCTGCGGAAAAAGGCGATACCTCGCAAGTAGAACGGTTGTTTCAGGTGTTTAAAAAGCCGTTTGAAGAACAGCCTGAGCACCAGTCATTGGCAAAACGGCCTCCGGATTGGAGCCAGTCGCTGTCCATTTCATGCAGCAGTTAACAAAGCGCTTACATGGTTTGCAAGTAAACGCTTAATTAACTTCAATTAACCTAGAGCCTGCAGAGATTGCAGAACCTCAGCACTCATCAGCGAGTTAATGGCTTCTGACGTTTCTTTACCAAGCTCAGTTAAATGCATTAGTCCGGCTTCATCCACTTCGACATACTTGTGTTCACGTAAACAGCTGACAAAACTCGAGATCATCTTTTTGTCAAAATATTCAGGTGCTTTGATGTCGTGTAACGTCAGTAAGCGTTTGGCTAATTGCTGGCAGTCTTTTTCTAATTCACTGCGTTGGATACCATCGACTTGTTCTAAGCGATTAAAGGTTAATGCGTAACGCTGAAGTGTGTCCTTCATAATCTTAGCTAATAGGCTTAACTGCGAGAGCGCTTTGCTGTCATCTTTAACTACTGCAATTTTGCCTCGGTTATTTACGACTAAATTTTGCTTTTCGAAAAACGCGACTAAGTCACGTGCGTATTGCTCAATGTCTGTCAAAGTGATGAACATTTCATTGGCTAATAGCGGTAATAAGTCGTTAATTTTGGCGGTAATTGCTTTTATCGATGTCGATTTTTGATGCACGATTTCACCGGCAACAACGGCTGGTAACGCAAATAGGTGAATAACGTTATTACGATAATAACTCATTAATATCGCGCTTTTATCATCCAACTTAACAATGGTACCGAACTCGTCGCTTTCTACCTGCACTTTTTCTAGTTGAATTGCTTCGTTAATGATTTCACTGGCAGATTGTGATGGTGTTTGAATATTTTCTGCATAAGGGACTTGTTTCTGAAGTTGTACATACAAGTCAATTAAGTCCTGCATTTCTGTACGCGGCAATGCGTGGTTATCTGAAGTTAGTAGGGTTAGTGCAGATAAGTTAACGGTGTTAAGCACAGCGGCATCATTAATGTTAGACATTATTTGATTGGCTGCGATATTAACCACAGGCGTAAGCCAACTTGGTTTTACCACTTCTTCAGGATCGATTAACTCACGCCAGTCCGGGGCGTGTTGATTCAATACTTCATTTAAGTGAATTGGAGTACCAAAGTTCACGTCACCATGACCGTAATTTTTAAGATTTTTAATGGCTTTAAAAATGGCAAATACAGACTCTGATTCTTTATTTTTTCCTTTTAATTCAGATAAGTAAGTATTTACTTCCATTACGTGTTCATAACCAATATACACAGGTACTAAGGTGATAGGGCGTTCGACACCACGTAACATGGACTGCACTGTCATAGCTATCATGCCGGTTTTAGGCTGCAACAACCGACCTGTACGAGAGCGACCACCTTCGGTGTAGTATTTCACCGGATAACCTTTGATAAACAGTTGGCTTAGATATTCACGAAACACAGCTGAATACAATTTGTTACCCTTGAAACTGCGGCGAATAAAGAATGCGCCTGCTTTTCTGAAAACTGGACCAGCTGGCCAAAAATTTAAATTGATGCCTGCTGCAATATGCGGAGGCACCAGGCCCTCATGATGAATAACATAGGTCAGTAACAAATAATCCATATGACTGCGGTGACATGGCACGTAAACAATTTCGTGCCCTTTTTGTGCAAGATCACGTAAGTTGTCTGCGTTATGTACACGAATACCGTTATAAATCTTGTTCCATAACCAAGTTAAAATGCGAGAACCTAAACGTATATATGACTCGTTGTAATCTCCAGCTATTTCATCAAGCAGTTTTATGGCGTTCTTTTTCGCCTCATCCATAGAGATGTTTTTGCTTTTCATCTCTTCTTGTAACGCCTTTTTTAAAGCTGGGCTGGCTAATAAGCTGTTAAACATAGCGTTGCGGTTTTGAATTTTAGGACCCGTCGCTACGATTCGCTGTCGCTCGAAATGTATACGTGCTACGCGCAATAGTTTATGGGCTGCGTCTTCCGAACTGCCGTGTTTGTTTACCATTTCAAGCAAAGACACAGGTTTTGAAATACGTACAAAGTTGTGACGGCCAGAAAATAACACAATAAAAAACTTTCTAATCCAGCTGGCTTGCAATGTATCTGCTATTAAATCTTTAATACCTATTTTGGCATTTCTGTTTGCACTGTTTTTTTCGATGCCTGGTGCGCGACCCCAGCAGATCATCACTGGCACAAACTGCACGTCTTGGCTGGTATTTTCTACCTGTTTAAGTAGAGCTTGCCCTTGCTCTAGGGTTTTTAGTTGATGACGATGTTTGGAGCAAAATATAGAACGTTGCGACTTCACACCAAGACACGCATTAAACTTTTTTTCACCAATATGTAGTTTTTTGAAAGGTGAAGGTAGTCCTTGTTTTTTGCAAGCTTGTTGCAACGCTAACTTGTCGGTCAACGAGTCTGTTACAAGTACATAGTTAATTGGTTTGTTGGAATCTATTGAGAGATCACTATCGGAAACAATATTGGCCTTAATAAAAGGGCGTGTAAGCCAATAAAAAATATAAGAAAAAAACGCCATGAATTAACTCTCTGCAGTTCGGTTATAAGCAATCGGGTATTTTATCAAATAGTTTAGTAAAGCCGAAAGCATATTATAAAACTTATGTTTGCAGTTTTAATTTGACTGTATATACTAACAGTTAATATTACTGTATGGAAAACCAGAGTATGAGACCGTTAACCGAACGCCAAGCCCAAATCTTAGACTTGATAAAACAGAGTATCGTCAATACTGGCATGCCGCCAACGCGTGCTGAAATTGCCGAAAGACTTGGTTTTCGTTCAGCGAATGCGGCAGAAGATCATTTAAAAGCTTTATCAAAAAAAGGCTATATAGAAATTCTACCGGGCACCTCTCGTGGTATTCGCCTTACGGAAGACTTATCTGAAATAGAGCCTGGGTTGCCTGTTGTTGGTAAAGTTGCCGCGGGTTCTCCGATATTAGCATTGGAACATGTTGATACTCATATTAATGTCGACCCAGCTATGTTCACGCCGTCAGCAGACTTCTTACTGAAAGTTGAAGGTGAAAGTATGAAAGATATTGGCATTATGGATGGTGATCTTTTAGCTGTTCATAAAACGCAACTGGCGCGAGATGGTCAGGTCATCGTTGCCAGAGTTGAAGAAGATGTCACGGTAAAACGACTAGAAAGACAAGGCAGTCAAGTTATCTTACATGCTGAAAACCAAGCATTCTCGCCTATTAAAGTTGACTTGAACTATCAAGACTTTTCGATAGAAGGTTTAGCGGTAGGTGTAATTCGTAATTCATCACTGATGTAAACGTTTTTATAAAGTTGAAAACAGTTAGCCACATTTGCCTCGTATTTTAATAAAATTATTGGTTTTTAAGTTAAGAAGCTCGTGTCAATTTGACTCGGGCTTTTTTGTTTTTTCACGTTTAAATTTTGTAAAAAAATTGGAGTTTAATATTTGCACTATACGAAAAATGGGTATAGGTTAGACATGTTGAATGAAAAATAATCAATAAAAATCAACGACAAGGAAGCATAGAGTTCCTTGCAATAATAATTACAAAAAAACATTACGGGGAACAACACAAGCGCGATGTGGGTTTTTGCTTGTGTGACTGATTAAGCTGTTCAGCGCTCCTCAAGGTGTTTTTATATCTGGAGGATATTACGTGATTGCTAAGCGACTTAGTTGGTTGGTACCAACTGCTGTATTTGCTAATAACGCGTTTGCAGAAGAAATGCGTCTCAATCTAACGAAAGGCGTAACCGACGTTAGTGCAGATGTTTATGATTTACATATGATCATCTTCTACATCTGTTGCGTTATTGGAGCCATTGTCTTTGGACTGATGTTCTGGTCCATCTTTCATCATCGAAAATCAAAAGGCGTTACGCCGGCTAACTTCCATGAAAGTACCAAAGTCGAAATACTTTGGACTGCAATTCCTTTTGTGATCTTGATCGGTATGGCAATCCCTGCAACAAAAACCTTGATTGCCATGGAAGATACAACGGATGCAGATCTCACGGTTCAAGTAACCGGCTCCCAGTGGAAGTGGCATTATAAATACTTTGAGCACGATTTAGATTTTTATAGCTTGCTCGCCACACCTATCTCTGAAATCAATAATAAAACCGCGAAAACTGAAAACTATTTGTTAGAAGTAGATCGGCCTTTAGTTATCCCGGTCGGAAAAAAAGTTAGATTTTTAATCACATCGGACGATGTTATCCATTCGTGGTGGGTACCTGATTTTGCAGTTAAAAAAGACGCCAACCCGGGTTTTATCAATGAAGCTTGGACGCGAGTGAATGAATCTGGAATATATCGAGGTCAATGTGCAGAGCTGTGCGGTAAAGATCATGGCTTTATGCCGGTTGTAGTTATTGCCAAAGAGCCAGCAGAGTTTGATGCGTGGATGAATGAACAAGTCGCTTTAGCTAAAAGAGCTAAAGAGGAAGAGCAAAGATTGTTAGCAATGAACATGAGCATGGAAGAGCTAATGGAAGTTGGTGAGCGCGCTTATATAGCCAATTGTGCCGCCTGCCACCAAGCCGAAGGGCAAGGTATTCCGGGCGTTTTCCCTGCCCTTAAAGGTAGTGAGATTGCTCTTGGCGATGTCGATAAACACATTGATATCGTGGTGAACGGTAAAGCAGGTACAGCCATGCAAGGTTATGGCAAGCAATTAGGGTTAAAAGATCTGGCGGCAATTGTTACATATGAGCGTAATGCTTGGGGTAACAATACTGGAGATGCGGTGCAAGCATCTGCAATCAATGCATATTTAACTGGCAAATAGGAGCGGATTGATGAGTTCACATGACGTTACAGCTGATAATCATGAACATCACGGCGCACCTAAGGGCATAATGCGCTGGTTACTTACTACGAACCACAAAGACATAGGTTCAATGTACCTATTGTTTTCACTACTGATGTTTTTCATTGGTGGTGGTATGGCTATGGTCATTCGAGCAGAGTTATTTCAGCCTGGACTACAAATAGTCGAACCGGATTTCTTTAACCAAATGACAACGGTGCATGGCTTAATAATGGTGTTTGGTGCCGTTATGCCGGCGTTTGTTGGTTTAGCCAACTGGATGGTGCCTATGATGATAGGTGCACCAGATATGGCTTTGCCTCGAATGAATAACTGGAGCTTTTGGATTTTACC
>JABXID010000195.1 GCA_013373245.1 Gammaproteobacteria bacterium | reverse complement strand
GGTTGCATGTAGTTTGAAAACGAATCGATATACACGCTGGCGTCTTTAGAAAACGCAATGCGGTGGAATCCTTCACGTTTCGATACTTTAGTGATGTGCAAAGGTTTATTAATGTTCACTTTGTACAAGTGACTTTCTATTGGGGTATCTTTACGACCGGTGAAATAGATATCGCCGGTCTTTTTGTTCATTGCGTGTAAATGATCAACTACCCAATCACCTTTAGTAAGCTGAGCAATAACCTTACCGTCATAGTCGTAGTGATAGATATGTAAAAAACCGTCTTGTTCAGACGTCCATAAAAACCCGTTGTCTAAATACTTATAACCGTCGTGAATGTTGACCCAAGTATCGCTCTTCTCAGTGATAATAGGCTTTGTTGATAACGTCTTAGCATCAACAAACACTAATTGTTGTTGCTGCTGATTACGGGTTTGCCATTGGTAGCTGAACGTTTTGCTGTTAGGTAACCATTTCGCTTGGGTGATGTAGATGTCTTTGTCGTCACCTAAATCAATCCAGCGCACGTTATCCGCTTCGTCTGAAATGTTAATTAAACCTAAGTCAATTAATACGTTGTCCGTCCCAGCGTAAGGGTAACGTTGGTCGATTAGCTTTATGCTTTCGGCGTAAATTTCGTTGCGAGTCACCACTTCAACAGGGGACATGTCGACTTTTGTTAGGGCAATTTGGGATTCGTCTGGCGCCCACCAATAACCCGTCATGCGGCTCATTTCTTCTTGCGCAACAAACTCTGCCATCGCGAACTTGATCACGCCGCCACCTTCAGTGGTTAACGCTTTGGTTTTGCCCGATTTGATATCGATAATGTAAAGGTTTTGCTCACGAACAAAGGAAATGTAATTGCCTTTTGGCGAGAACTTAACGTCAGTGGCAAAGCCTTCACCATTGGTTAATTTTTTCGCTTTTTTAGACGCGAGTTCAAAATAATAAACATCGCCGTTTAATGGGAACATTAAGGCGTTGCCATCGGCAGACCAAGTGTATTCAAGGATGCCTTGACCAAATACACGCATACGTTCACGACGTGCTTTTTCTTCGTCTGATAGAACTTCTTTACTCGAAACCAACGCTTTAGAGTCTACAAGCATGGTGCGTTTACCTGAAGCGATATCGTATTGCCATAAGTCGTAACGGTTATAGTCGTCAATGCGTGCTTGAATATAGGTGGCACGTTTGCCGTCAGGAGAGAGTTTTAATTGGCTTGGTGATTTGCCCGATAAAGAAGGGTCTGAATAGATGCGTTCAAGTGAAATTTTCTCAGAAAATGCCAGAGGAGAAATGATTAAACTAAGAACGATCAATAATTGAATTATTCTGTTCATGAATGGTTTTACCTTTAAAATTTTGACTCATGGAGTTTGCCAGAAAAGGCGATGCGATTAAATAAGGGAAAAGATGAAATAGCGGTTTAGCAGGTGGTGTGGTGTAAAGCGCAAGTGCCATTATCGTAAGTCATTCAATTATATTAGATTTTAAATTGCGATGTGGTGAAATTTTGTTTACTTTAGCCGCGCTAAAACAACAATGGAAACAAGGAATAATAATGAAAAAAATGTCTATGTTAACGTTAGCATCGTTATTCGTAGCGGGGACAGCGACGGCGCAGGAGCCAGTTGCTGCGGACGCCCCGTTTACTTTTCGACCCATGTTAGTGATTGGTATTGCTACTGGTGGTGATGAAATGGGTGAATTAACTTATGAAACTGGCGACTCTACCGAAGTTTCTGCGGGCGGCGGCATTACGTTAGGTGGTGGTTTTGAGGTTCAATCTGCCGACAAACCATTTGGCGCAACAGTAACGATCAATTACCACAGTGATTCGGCTACCGCTTCAAATGCGGATATCACCATGGATCGTTTTGAGTTTACGGTACTTCCATATTATCAATTGAATGAACAAATTCAGGTGAGCGCTGGATTGTCTATGCACACAGGCGTTGAGCTTGAAGTTGACTTTGAAGGTACTGAAACGCTTGAATTTGATAGTGCATTAGCGACAATCGTTGAACTACGTTATTTGTTTGAAACGGGCGATATGACTTTGTCTGGTCGTTTTACATCGGTTGAATATGAGCCGACATCATACAATGGTCGCTCAGTATCGGGTGGTGAGGTAGTAGACGGTTCTAACCTTGGACTCTTTTTTACTTGGTCTTTTAATAATTAATTAGCTGTAAGACGCACAGTTATTAGGAGCGGAAATTACACGTTTTTCGCTCCTACAAAAAAACACATCGACGAGCCTTCAAACATTTATTTTTGATTTATACTCAAAGTTACCTAATAACATTAGTAAGAGAAGTAATAAATCATTTATGTTTAAATCTGTTGTGCGTGGCGTTTTCCCATCTCTTATTTCAAAAGATTTAATTCCTGATTACTTTTCTTTTGAGCGCTCAAGGCCTGCTGGCGAGTTGGATAACGAGGCAAGTACTATAGTCTTACCAAGTTCCACTAACCAATCGATACCAAACCCAACAATCCCATCTTTACCATTTTACGACTATTTATTTGGCGATAGTCAGCAACAAAAAGACCATGATCAATTGAGTGAATACGTAGCTGAAAAGTTGAGACAGGTTATTCAAGCGCCTGATGCCTTATTAAAAGCCTTACCTGTGATGCCGACGTCCGTTACAACCGCAATGCAAATCCTACAAGATGACGACTTTAACGTAGCCGAACTGCTGCAAATCATAGAAAAAGAGCCGAGCATGGCGGCGGACTTGGTAAAGTTAGCTAATACTAACCAATATAAACGTGGAGACAAAGAGGTGACGGATTTACACCGCGCGTTTATGTTTATGGGAGCTGAAGGATTAGTGAAAGGTGTTGTAGAAGTATATTTAAAACAATACGCTGTCAGTCCTAGTTTGTACTTCAGGCAGTTTGGTCAAAAAATTTGGCAACATAGCAACAATACTGCACAAATAGCGCGCGATTTAGCGCAGAAGTGCTTGCCAAAGGACGAAGTTGATACGGTGTATTTTGTTGCGCTACTTAGAAACCTAGGCGCTATGGTGATCTTCCAACTCATGGTGGATGCGTTTAAATATGTCGATCCTGATGCCACGCCAAGCAGCGCGCACTTTAAGCAGTTAATTGCAACCGAGTCTATTTCATTAGTTACTAGAATCGCTCAGCATTGGCAATTACCAAAAACCATTATTGATATCTTAATGCAACAAAATAGCACCGCCCCAACCGAGCTTTCAGGCGCTGCACTTAGCGTGTACGAAGGCAACTTAATTAGTGAAGCAAAGGCGTTATTAGAGTCTCGCCGATGGCAACCGACTCAATACGAGAAATGGTTAGAACGCAAGTTATTCAGTGCGGAAGCTAAACAATTGGTCAAAGACAATCTATAAAGGCTAAAACTTTAAGTAAAAGTCCTTACATAGTGCTTTGTATTCCTCAGTGTATAAGTTGTTTGTGTCACGAATTGCAAAACTACAACGCTGTAGTTCTGATGGTTTAACTTTTTGTAAACTGAGCAAAAGACGAGTTGCTGGCTTGCCAACGACGCTGCTCACTTCAGTAAGTTTAGCGACATACCAATGATGCTTTTCACAAAGGGATAACAGCCTTTGTGCTTCATTTATTGGCAATATTAAGTTAAAAACTGCTTTCTTTGATGCAAGTAAGAACGCACATGAAAGTAATTCTGAAAAACTTAACTGATTGTTATGCCTCGCTAAATTTCGTTGAGTGTTTGGGCCTAACAGGGAGTCACTAAAGTAAGGTGGATTGGACACTAACAAGTCGTAGCGCTCATGATTTACTGATTGTTGTGCAAAAAGTTTGATGTCATTTTTTATGATGTTTATTTGTTCGGGCCATGGTGAATGAGCAACATTAAAACGTGCTTGTTCTGCTGCGGCTTCGTCAATTTCTATGGCATCGATGTTACCATCTCGAGTTTTAGCGTTTTGTTCAATTGAGTTTTTCTTTTGTGCCAACATTAAGGCTATCAGGCCCGTTCCGGTTCCAATATCTATTATGTGTTGAAAAGCCTTGTTTTCGCTCGAAGGGAGTAAGCTCCAAGCTCCGAGTAATATGCCATCTGTATTCACTTTCATAGCACATTGGTCGTGCCAAATAGCGAATTGTTTGAACTCAAAGTTAGGGGAAGTAACACGCATATAAATAAGTGGTATCGGTCAACGGTATTCTTGGTATAATACCAGATTAATGCCGCATTACTGTTGGCAATGTGTTTTACCAATTAACCTAACTGTTAAATCTAATATCGGAAAATAAATGTCATTTAGTGAATTTGAACTTGATACTCGCCTTGAAAAAGGTATTGCAACGCTTGGTTATTCTAAACCAACTCGAGTCCAACAACTGGCAATTCCCGAAGCATTAGACGGCTTAGATATTTTAGCTAGCGCACCAACAGGTACGGGTAAAACGGCAGCCTTTTTAATTCCTGCTATTCAATATTTATTAGACTTTCCGCGCAATGCTCCCGGATTTGCCCGAGTTTTGGTATTGGCACCTACACGAGAGTTGGCGTATCAAATTCACGAAGTTGCACAAGGTTTAGCAAGTAGTACCGATTTAAAAGTTGGCGTAGTAACGGGTGGCATTAACTACGGCAGTCACAGAGACATTTTTGAAAAAAATAATGATATTTTAATCGCAACGCCTGGGCGCTTGATAGAGTACATGGATGCTGAGAGTTTTCACTGTGAAAATGTCGAAATTTTAGTGTTGGATGAAGCCGATCGCATGTTAGATATGGGGTTCCGTGGATTTATGACACGAATAGCCGAAGACTCTCGTAACAGAAAACAGGCCATGTTGTTGTCGGCGACATTAGAAGGGCGCGGCATTATTGAGTTCAGTCAGCAGGTATTAACTGAAGCTGCTCGAATTGAAGCGGATGCGCCACGTCGCGAGCGTGGCAAAATTATTGAGTGGACTCATTTAGCTGACTCAGCCGATCATAAGTTCGAATTATTATTACACTATTTGGCACAAGAAGATGTGACCAAATCCATCGTATTTGTTAAAACCCGTGAGAAATTAGACGCACTGGTGCAAAAGCTGCAAAGTCACGATATTTACGCCGCCTATTTGCAAGGTGACATGCCACAAGACAAACGCTTAAAAGCGATAGAGCGCATGAAAGCTGGCAAAGCGACTGTGTTAGTGGCAACGGATGTCGCAGCTCGCGGTATCGATATTGTCGATGTAAGTCATGTTTTCAATTTCGACATGCCGCGCACGGCAGATATATATGTACATCGCATTGGCCGTACCGCACGAGCGGGCGCAAAAGGTTATGCCGTGAGCTTTATCGAAGCTCACGATATGGCGATTACCCAAAAGATTGAACGTTATACTAATCAGCAATTCAAGCACAGAAAAATTAAAGGCTTAGAACCAAAACACAAAGAAGCTCGTATACCGGTTAAGAAAAAGAAAGTCGTACATAAAAAGAAAGCGGCGAAGCTTACGAAAAAGAACGCCAAAAAAGGCGGAAAAAAATAACACGTCTCTTTGTTGTTAACAGGTAGAACTAATGAATCAGCAACCAAAACAAATCGGAAAGTCTTTTGCTTTTATTTTTTGGGGGCTGTTGTTGGTGTTTTTTTACTTTTTTTTCGAAGAAAAGTTGTTAAAACAAGTAAATCCGAATCAAACGCCACATTCGTATTCTGTCGGTAATCAACAACTAACGGTATTAAAACGTAATCGTTTTGGCCACTACGTGACTAATGGCACCATTAATAACCAAGATGTTATTTTTATGTTAGATACAGGTGCGACTACCGTTGCAGTGCCTAGTGGTGTGGCCAACTATTTAAATTTGCCAAGAGGCGCAGAAGTTAGAGTTAATACCGCTAACGGTATCGGCGTCGCCTATCAAACCCAAATTAGAAAACTGACGTTAGGTGAAATTGAATTGTATGACGTTCGTGCCAGTATTGTTCCCGGAATGCAGGGGGAGCAAATATTGCTCGGAATGAGCGTGTTAAAACAAGTTGAATTCAGCCAAGTCGGTGATGAACTAACGTTAAAATTAGTGAGATAAAAATTTTCCATGCATCAAGAATATATCCCGCAACAAGTCAGCCAAGCCCTAAACGAAGATTTAAACAATCAAAATGCAATGGAAGGCGATATTACAGCGCAACTTATCCCTGAAAGTCAGCAAGCCTTTGCTCGCGTTATTACTCGTCAATTTGCCGTAATTTGCGGTGTGGAGTGGGTTAACGAAACTATCAAGCAGGTGGACTCGACAATAGAAATTCAATGGTCTGTAAAAGATGGCGACCGAGTACAAGCAAACGATGTGTTATTTACTCTTGCAGGGCCGGCTCGAGCTATTCTTACGGCAGAACGTACCTGTTTGAATTTTTTACAAATGCTGTCTGCGACAGCGACACAAACGGCCGTTTACGTTGATAAACTGAAAGAAATCGGTAGTACTACCAAAATCTTAGACACACGTAAAACGATTCCTGGTTTGCGGTTCGCTCAAAAATACGCGGTAACTTGTGGTGGTGGTCAAAATCACCGAATTGGTTTATTTGACGCGTACTTGATCAAAGAAAATCACATTCAAGCGGCGGGTGGAATTGCTCAGGCGATCAGCAAAGCTCATGAGTTGAATCCTGGAAAAACCGTGGAAGTAGAAGTGGAGACGATGGACGAGTTGCAACAAGCAATTGATGCAGGTGCTGACATTGTTATGTTGGATAATTTTACGGTTGCGCAAACTCAAGCCGCAATTGAACTAGCAAAAGGAAAAGTTAAGTTAGAAGCGTCCGGCAATATGGACCAAGATAAATATAAATCCTACGCTGAGTTAAATATCGACTTTATTTCTATTGGTGGTTTAACCAAACATGTTGATGCTATCGATTTATCGATGCGTTTTGTGCAAAATTAAAATTTGTAAATTTAGAATATCACGCTAACCTTTTTACCTATTAAAGGTAAAAGGAGGTTGGTATGGATGTCAAAAAAGTAAAAGGATTTACGCTAATCGAACTAATGATGGTAGTGACTATTATCGGGGTTTTGTCTTGGATGGCGGTTCCCAAGTACAAAAACCATTTATTAAGGACGACGGCTTCAACGCAATCAATTTCTGCAATTCGACCTATCCAATATGCACTCAGTGAATACGTCGCATACAACGGTAGTTTACCAAGTGACTTCAACGATTTGGCTACAGTGGGCTTTGTAAATCATTCAGGTAAGGCGTACACCCAAGCATCTGAGTTTGTAAATGGTGCAGTTTCTGCGGTTGATATAACTTTTCCTTCTGATGATGAGAACACACTGTTACTTTCGGTGTCATTCGACTGCAAAGAATTAAAAAGTGACGGTTGCACTCGCATAGCGCCAAAAGCGCTTCAGCCTCTAACCTTAGAAATATCGGCAATTCTTCAACAAAATAGTGGTGCAATTCGATATTTTATCGACGCAAGCAAGACAAATAATTTGTCTTTCCGAGGGTTTCTTCCTAGACTTTGAACTGACGTATTTTTAATCAGTTTGCGCCGCTCGTTATTGTTGCCCCATGTCGATTAGATAAACTTTCGAATAGGGCAATGCTTCTTAGTAAGATGGATTTTGATATGAGCCTTTCTTTTAACTCTTCGTTGATTGGTCAATTGGTCGATCATCATTTATTAACTGAACATCAGTTAATAAATTTAAAACAGGCGCTTAATAATTACCGTTCATTGCCTCAAGCTATGATTGAGCAGGGATTTGTTAGCTGTGATCAATTCATTTCATTTTGTAAAAATACATTCAACATTGACTATTATGACTTAAATAGTGTGGACTTAACTGAGTTAGATGAGTGGGTTAGTAGCGAGAAGTTAATTGTTGAGCACCAGGCCCTTCCAGTTGAACAACATGACGATTTTCTTATTGTAGCGACGTGTGATCCTACCGATTTATCAGCTCAAGATGATTTTGAATTTAATTCTGGATTACCAGTACGTTTTGTTGTTTGTGACCCTATTAAGTTAGATAACCTAATAAATACGCTATTTCCAGACGAAGATCAGTATATTAAAGCGCTTGAAGAACAATCTGAAAATGGTATTGACGATTTTGAAATAGAATCGGCTCATGAAGACTTAGATACGGCAAGTATAGACGCCCCCATCGTTTTATATGTCAACAAGGTACTGGTAGATGCGATACGCAAAGGTGCTTCAGACATTCACTTTGAGCCGTATCAAGATGATTACCGTGTCAGGTTTCGCATAGATGGCGTGTTGATAGAAGCCTCTTGTCCGCCCGCCGACCTCGCATCGAGAGTAGCAGCGCGCATTAAAGCCATTTCAAATATGGACATTGCAGAAAAGCGCAAACCTCAGGATGGGCGGTTGAAACTAAAGTTGTCCATTACGCAATCGATTGAGTTTCGTGTCAGTACTTTACCCACAATCTGGGGCGAAAAAGTGGTGATGCGACTTTTACAGAACCAATCAACTTTGGCGAGTATCGACAACTTAGGGTTCGAGTCTTCGCAAAAAAAATTGTTTGTTGATGTATTGCAACAACCGCAAGGCTTGATATTAGTGACTGGCCCAACAGGCTCAGGCAAGTCATTAACTTTGTATGCGGGATTAAATGTATTAAACACCGAGCATCTTAATATTTCGACGGTCGAAGATCCGGTCGAATTTCATATCAAAGGTATTAATCAAGTACAGGTTAATAATAAAGCCGGATTAACTTTTGTCAGTGCATCTCGGGCTTTTTTGAGGCAAGACCCAGATGTATTGATGGTTGGCGAAGTAAGAGACTTGGAAACTGCAGAAACAGTGATTAAGGCGTCACAGACGGGACATTTAGTATTAACGACTCTACATACAAACTCTGCGGTAGCAACCATAAATCGTTTAACTAATATGGGCGTTCCAGCCTATAACGTGGCAAGTGCAATTTCGTTGATTGTCGCTCAGAGGTTAGTGCGAAAATTGTGTGACCACTGTAAAGTCCCTGAAATATACATACCTGATGAAGAATTAATTCGACAAGGGTTTAAGCCTGAGCAGTTAGAGGGGGCGGTGATATATCAAGCGCAAGGTTGCAGTGAGTGCAATCACGGTTATAAAGGGCGTACCGGGATTTTTGAATTGGTGAAACCGGATGATATTTTGCGACAAAATATGGCCAACATTGATGATCCTATGACGTTAGCGGCGCTGTTTAAACAACAAGAGATTTTGACGTTACGAGAAGCTGGCTTAAATAAAGTTCTATTAGGTATTACAAGTCTGGCAGAAATAAATCGCGTTTCGAGTTATGGATGACAGAAACTTACTTAATTTAATGTTGTAGTGGATTAGACAATAAATAGAGATCACGGATGATGGAAAAGATATTTACCTATAAAGCGGTTAGCACTGATGGAGAGATAGCAACCGGTACTTTAATCGCTAGAAATCAACAAAAACTCGAGCAGCAGTTGTGGCGTCAGCAACTTGTATTAGTAAAGGCGTCATTGCAAAAAACACAATCTTTTAGCCATCATTTTGGGCAATTGTGGATAAGGCGGATACCGTCAAAACAAATTATCGAGTTTACTCGACAGTTAAGCATTTTGTTAAAAGCTGGTGTGCCAATAATAAGCGCGCTGCAAATTGTAGTAAAACAAACGACGCACCAAGCTTTGTCTGATGTGTTACAGCAAGTGACTGATAATGTGCGGCAAGGCCACTCTTTGGCGTCTTCTTTAAAAGCGTTTCCTCAATGTTTTAAAGAGCAATATTGTCAAACGGTTGAGACTGGCGAATTGTCAGGTAAGTTAGTCGATGTGTTTCAAAAGTTGTCTGCTTATTTAGTCCAACGGCAGAAGGTTAAATCCAAAGTTTCTCAGGCGATGATTTACCCAGCCGCTATTTTGCTGACTTCTTTTTTAGTTTTTGCAGTGTTAATTTTTAAGGTGATCCCCAACTTTCAGCAGCTGTATTCAAACTTCGATCAAAACTTACCCTACGCAACCATGTTTGTTATCAACGCCTCAGAGTGGTTTCGTCAGTACGCAATTGAGTTGGTTGCTGTGCTCTTGATATTTATCCTTGTTTATAAAGGAGCTTTACGTTTTGCGTTGTTCGAGTTTTATCGAGATAAACTGCTGTTAAAAATGCCACTTGCAGGGCGGTTTTTACAAATAAAACTGCTGGCTCACATAAATCAATCGGCGGCGTTATTATTGTCCGTTGGTTTACCGCTGCATGATGTGCTGCAAAGAGTCGCATTATCGGTAGGAAACCAATATTATTCGGCCGTCATTATTGCGGTTAAACATCAAGTGATGACAGGAGAGTCACTCAACCAATCACTGACCTCGAGCCACGCTTTTCCAGAGCTTATGAGTCAATTGGTGCAAGTAGGGGAAGAATCGGGTGAATTAGAGTCATGTATGCAACAACTGAGTGATATTTACCATGAGCAATTAGAAACACGTATCGATACATTAATTAGCGTAATTGAGCCGAGCATTATGGTTATACTTGGTGTTATTATCGGAGCATTAATTTTTGTGATGTACTTACCGCTTTTTGAATTAGCCACTTTGGTGTAATCAGTCGCTTTAGAATAGGGGTAGGGAAATAAAGGTGCAGTATGTTTACCCCATTTTTAGAATTGCTGGCTAGCAATACAGCTGTCTTTGTTATTTTTGTTGCTTTGTTATCACTTTTGGTTGGTAGCTTTTTAAACGTTGTTATTTACCGTTTACCTATCATGATGCAACAAGAGTGGGATTGTGAATGCCGAGAGTTATTGCAAGACGATTTATCGGCCAAATCAAAAAAGAAAAAAGCACAGAGAATTAATTTATTAAAACCTGATTCTCATTGTCCAAGCTGTAAATCACCTGTGAAAGCTTGGCAAAACATTCCAATTGTTAGTTACTTATTGTTACGCGGTAAATGTGGTCACTGCGGCGAAAAAATATCTTTACGTTACCCAGCTATTGAGCTTCTTACTGCAATTAGTTCAGCCATGGTTGCCGCCAAGTTCGGTTACGGTTGGCAAAGTGTGTTGTTAGTTCCCGTAACTTGGGCGTTTATTTGTCTGATTTTTATAGATATAGACCACATGTTGCTACCGGACCAAATCACATTGCCGCTGTTATGGTTGGCTCTGCTCGTTTCTACTCAAACGGTGTTTATCTCGCCGACTTCTGCAATATTTGGAGCAGTATTTGGTTATTTAAGTTTATGGTCTGTGTATTGGCTATTTAGGCTGCTCACCGGCAAAGAAGGTATGGGGTATGGGGACTTTAAGTTGATGGCTATTGTTGGAGCAATAGTGGGGGCGATAAAGTTACCTATGGTGATCTTAATGTCTTCATTGGTTGGCGCGTTATTTGGCATCATAAATATAGTTTTTCGCGGCTCAGGCCGAGATACCCCCATGCCGTTTGGTCCTTATATAGCAATTGCCGGTTGGATTGTGATGTTATGGGGCGATGTGATGTTTGATTGGTATATACAGTTTTTGGTGTGAATAACTCATGATGGATGTAGAGAGTAAAAATACAAAATTTATAGTCGGAGTAACGGGTGGCATTGGCGCTGGCAAAAGTGCAGCAACGGACTTGTTTGAAAAACTGGGTATTAGTGTTGTAGACGCTGATATTGTCGCGCGTGAAGTCGTGACTCCGGGACAACCGGCGCTGCAAAAAATAGTAGAAGCATTTGGTGAACAGATACTGTTAAGTAATGGTACTTTGAATAGAGCAAAGTTACGGGAAATTATTTTCAGTAATGAAAATTGCAAGCGTCAGTTGAATGACATTATGTTTCCGGCTATTCGAGAGGAATTGTTGTATCAGTTATCTAATGCTGATTCGCCGTATGTTATTTTATCTGCGCCGCTGTTATTAGAAAATGGGTTGGAATCATACACTGACAGAGTGTTGGTCGTTGATGTGCCAGAGTCGATACAAATTACAAGAGCAAGCAGTCGAGATGGCGTCAATAATGAACAAATTAAATCTATTATTCAAAACCAGATAAACAGAGAACAGCGACTTGAAAAAGCAAACGATGTTATTGATAACAGTCATTCGTTAGACGATTTATCACGACAAGTGGAAAATTATCATCAGCAGTACCTTACTTTGGCGAGGGGTAAAGGAGTAAATAAGCAAGATCGAACATAATGAGTAGTTTTTCCGCACAATATATGTTTAAACTAGGTGAATTGTTATAAAACGAAAAATAATAATAAGAATTTGGATAATGACCTTCGCAATTTATGAACACCCACTCAATGAAAAAGTGCGTTTGTTGATGCGCTTAGAGTTATTGTTTAAACAGCTGCAAGCTTTGCAAGACGTAACAAAACCGGAACATGCCCAACCTTTCTTTAAATATTTATTTGATTGTATCGAGTTATTAGAGCGCAACGACATTCGTCCGACACTTACTTATTACCTTGATTTATTAGAGCGTAATCTTGTGCGCTGGTCTTCCCACCCTGAAATTCACGATGAATCTTTACAGCAGAAATTGCGTGAAGTGCTGAAGTTGCAAACTGATCTATCGAATATGAATAAAGCCTGTCAAACCCTGAAAGACGATAAGTTTTTAGCGAGTTTACGCCAGCGTTTTGCGATTGCTGGTGGCACCTGTGGTTTTGATTTGCCGCAATTAGAGTATTGGGAGCTCAAAGACAAAACGGAAAAGTCGGCAGATATAGATGAGTGGTTGTCGGTGTTTAAGCCTGTCAAACAAGCATTGGATTTATGTTTGTTATTCCTCAGGGAGTCTTCAAGTTTTGAAGATAAAGTCGCTCAAAATGCGTTTTATCAAGAGTCATGTGACGACTCTACTTCATTGCTTCGCGTAAAGTATGACTTGTCGCTGGCCTGTTTTCCCACCATCAGTGGCAGTAAACATAGATTTTCAATTACTTTCATGTCGCCGGATAAACAGTCGGTAAAAACCTCAATTAATGATAATATCAAGTTTCAACTTGCTACATGTTAATACAGGTTTAATTTATCTCTATGTCTTCAATTGTAAAATGTCCAACTTGCCAGAAAGATGTTGTTTGGCAGCCTGAATCTGAGTATCGACCTTTTTGCAGCAAACGCTGTCAAATGATTGATTTAGGTGAGTGGGCATCTGAAAATAATCGCATTGCGCAATCGCCTCAAGTTTCGGAAATATCAGAAGCTGATCTCGACAAAATGGAAGCTTTTCTCACCCAACAAGACAACGACTTTTTCAAAAACTAGTCCTATATGATTGTTATCTCAAATAACGTTCAACTAGCGGACGATGAAGTCGAGTTGTCGGCAATTCGCGCGCAAGGCAGTGGTGGACAAAACGTTAACAAAGTATCGTCAGCCATTCACTTGCGATTTGATATCCAGCAATCGACGTTACCATATTTTTATAAAGAGCGACTGTTAGGGCTAAAAGATAAACGTATCACCAAAGAAGGTGTGGTTGTGATTAAGGCACAACAGTTTCGAACGCAAGAGCAAAACCGAGAAGATGCGCTACTTCGTTTAATTGAGTTAATAAAAAGCGTTGCCAAAGTAGAAAAGGCGCGTCGTCCTACCAAGCCAACACGAGCATCAAAGCTTCGCAGGCTTGATAGTAAAAACAAACGCGCTGATATTAAGAAGTTGCGAGGCAAAGTTGACCATTAATTTTGAGTAATGCTGTTGTCACGTCGCCAAAATTGTTTGTGGTCTAAGTCTAATTCCCAAACCTCTGATGGGTTCCAAAAGTAACCATTAGGGAATTGTTTTTTAAAATAGTTGGCGTCAAATCTCGAATTCGTTCGAGCGTCGCGGTTCGATAATATTGAATTTTTACTCGCACAGACCTGAGTATGATCGTCAAACTTTACTTGTTTTCTTGTTAATCGCTTAACGATTGCGCTGGATGGGTCTGGGGGATTCAACCCTGTGACTACGGCTCTTTCTGGCACATCACTGTCTTTAGATATGAAAAAGATGCCACATCCCAACGGATATAAGCCCACCATGCGCAAAAACTCTTTGGCGTAAGGTTTGTAAACGACACCTTTATCAATACCACTTTTTAAAATATCAAACGCTTTGAAAGTGATTAAATAATCGTGTTTAGGCTTAGTAGACAACATGAACGAGGCATATATCATTGGTACTCGTAACAAGTTACCGCGCGGGTTAGTTGACTTAGAATAACCTTCAATTATGTCTTTGGTTAGTTGAAAAGCATCAAGTTCGTTAAAGTACTCTTCTTCGCTTTTAAAGTTCTCTTTATTTGGTTTTCCCAAGCCAAACATAAGATAGTTCATGGTGTGTTCATGAATATCTGAAATTAGGGTTTTACGTTGTTCCTCGTTAAGGGCCTTGTACCGGTTGCCATCGTAAATAGCCGCTGCATCAGGGCTATAACTGCCAATGTTGTGAATAAGAGCGGCGGTTAGTATTGGTGTTAATACATACTTTGAGAAACGTTCGAGCTGTTCGGGCTCGTACTCTGGCGTAATAAAGTGCTCACCTTGTATAAACTGCGGCTGTAAGTCCTTGATGAACTCATCTTCCACAGCGTCTTTATCCATAAGTCTTCGTAATAAACTGACCGACAAAGCGCCAATGTAAATGGGCTTATTTATTTCATTGGTCGCACAGCGATTTTTGTCGTTTGGCATTGGTGCTCGGAGCATCATAGTGGCAATGAACTGGCTTGCATCACGATCATTAAGCAGCGAGTGGAGCATTAGGTCGGTCATAATGAACAGTTTTTCACGTCGGCGAATAAAACCGTCAATGATTTCAGGTTCGTGTTTTGCGACTTCTTGTTCGGAGCGCGACTGAATCTTCTGCAGTTCTTTAAGGTAGACTTTAGTGTCCTCGTACCCTTTTATTTGTGGGTAGACGCCGTGTTCTGCTTTATAGCTTGCGATGGTTTTTAATTGATTATTGGTTTCGTTTAGGCGTTTAATTTCTTTGGAATATACGGCGTGCACAGAACCAAACTCAGCAAAGAATTGGATCGCATCATCGATAATTTCTTGATATTGGCTTTTTAGTGATTTGAGTATATCAGTTATAAATTTCTGATTAGCCATCCGTTTTTCCCTGGACCGTTAGATGATACATAGTATTACGCTGTAAACCTGAAGATGCATTTCGCAAAGTTACTCTTAAAAACTCTATTTTTGAATAGGGATAATTCCGATATTCATTTTAGTATTTCTCAAGTATAATGCGCGACCAAATTTTTTGAGATTTATTTTTTTAACCCCTACACACTTTTATTGGAGTATAACATGGCTTTAGAGCGCACGTTTTCAATTATCAAACCTGATGCTGTTGCTAAAAATGTCATCGGTGCAATTTACAACCGTTTTGAATCTGCTGGCCTACGCATTGTTGCGTCAAAAATGGTTCACTTGTCTAAAGAGCAAGCTGAAGGCTTTTACGCTGAGCACAGCGAGCGTCCTTTCTTTGGTGCACTAGTTGAGTTCATGACTTCTGGTCCTGTTATGGTTCAAGTTTTAGAAGGCGAAAATGCTGTAGTTAAAAACCGTGAAATCATGGGTGCTACTAACCCAGCTGAAGCGGCTGCTGGTACATTACGTGCTGACTATGCTGAATCAATCGACGAAAATGCGGTTCACGGCTCTGACGCTCCAGAATCAGCCGCACGCGAAATCGCTTATTTCTTCACAGCTGAAGAAGTGTGCGCTCGCACTCGTTAATTCTGCGTCACATTTTAACTTGTCGCGTCATTGTCGGCATTTTTAGCCCAAGTCACTTGCTGGAGCAAGCTCCCTGGGACTAAAAATTTGACGGCTTTGCGACAAGCCTAACTGTTTAGCAGAAAGTCTATATTGAATATAGAGTACTTAGGGATTGAGATTACTCAATCCCTTTTGCTTTTCAAATAAGGTTTCTCTTATTAAGACCTTATTCGAAAATCAATGTCACAATTGAAACAAGCGTACGCGTGTAATAACGCATCCAAATGATACAAGTTACAGAGGTTTTTATGTCCGTCAATGTTGAAACACCAACCGTCACAGCAGAAGCTAAAAAAGTAAATCTATTAGACTTCGATCGCAAAACGTTACGAAAGTACTTTGCTGACGAATTGGGAGAAAAAGGCTTTCGAGCTGACCAAGCCATCAAGTGGATTTATCAAATGGGTCAAACCGATTTTGATGAAATGACTAACTTTTCTAAAGCGCTTAGAGCCAAGTTAAAAGAAAAGTGTGAAGTTATAGCTCCTGAGATCAGTGTTCGACAAGAGTCTTCAGACGGCACAATTAAATACGCTATGTTACTTGAAGGCGGACAAGAGGTGGAAGCCGTTTGGATCCCAGATGGTGACCGCAAAACTCTTTGTGTTTCATCACAAGTGGGTTGCGCGTTAGAATGTACTTTCTGCTCCACAGCACAGCAGGGTTTTAACCGTAACTTAAAAGTTGGCGAGATCATTGGTCAAGTTTGGCGCGTAGCGCAAGACATTGGTTGGGATGGGTTATCGACCAACCGTGCCGTGACAAACGTTGTAATGATGGGCATGGGGGAGCCTTTGCTTAACGTTAACAATGTAGTGCCCGCGATGGAATTGATGATGGATGACTTTGCTTTTGGTCTGTCAAAACGTCGTGTGACCATTAGTACATCGGGCGTTGTTCCCGCATTGGATTTGTTAAAAGAAAAAATTGATGTGGCGTTAGCTATCTCTTTGCACGCCCCAACTGACGAATTGCGCGATGTGTTGGTACCTATCAATAAAAAATACAATATCGAGACATTTTTAGCGGCGTGTCGTCGTTATATTGATGGCTCAACCGCCAATAAAGAAATTACCATTGAATATGTGATGTTGAATGGTATTAACGATTCAATGGACCAAGCGCGTCAATTGGCAGACACTTTGCGTGGCACACCGTCGAAAATTAACTTAATTCCATGGAATCCGTTCCCTGGTGCACCATACGAAAAGTCATCAAATAGCCGGGTTGACCGATTTGCTAAAGTCATGCAAGAAGAGGGGTACACCTGTATCGTGCGTCGAACTCGTGGTGATGATATTGATGCAGCTTGCGGGCAATTAGTGGGTGATGTTGTTGACCGAACAAAACGAATGTTAAAAAAACAGATGAAAGGTGACGGAATATCGGTCAAAATGGTTTGATATCCTTTCCAACCAGAAAGAAGGAAACCAAGGATGTTTCGCCTCACTTTAATTCTAATAACGCTTAATTTGCTTGTGGCTTGTGTCACAGAAAAAAGTTATGTCGACTCAAACAAGCAAGTTAAGTCACTGGACTTTGATAAAGAAGAAGCTGCTAAATCCAGACTTTTATTAGGTCTGGAATATCTAAAAAATCAAAATTTACCTCAGGCCAAGGCTAACCTTGATAAAGCCGCAGAGTTTGCTCCTAATCGAGCAGACGTTCATTACAGCCTCGCTTACTATTTTCAAACCGTAGGTGATATCAATCAAGCGGATGCTTCTTATCAAAAAGCTCTAGCGATCGAACCGAATAATCCAAATACACTGAATAATTACGCCGTGTTTTTGTGTCAAAATGGTCAAGTGACACAAGCAAAAGAATATTTCAAACAAGCGATAAAAACGCCGGGTTATAGTCAAGTTGGCGAAAGTTATTTGAATTTGGCGTATTGTGAAATAGCACAGTCACAATATTCAAAAGCACTGGAAAATGTTACTACCGCCAGTAAATACGATCCCAAGTCAACCGAAATAATGTTAGTTGCAGCTCAGCTGCATTACGGATTTGGTAATTTATCGAGTGCTTTGTCATGGCTTAATGAGTTGGAAGCGGTTGGCGGGTTGAATGCGGATGGATTGATGTTGGCGATTGTATTGGCACGGGCGAGCAACCTAGCTGATAGTGCAGCGTCGTTTGAGCAACAGTTATTGGTGCAATTTCCAGACACTCTCCAAGCGACTTTGGTGAGAAATCAAAAGTATCAAGACAGTGAACCGCAAAAGTTACGTCGAGATATTGAAAGTACGATGCCAAACTTAGTTAATCAGTCGCCACAAAGCAGTGACGTTGCAATATTAAACTCTGCGCTAGGCTCGGCAAATATGGTGAACGAAAGTCTAGTACGAGATGGTATTCATGCGCTAAATATTATTGAAAAAGAGAGTTCTTTACCGGAAGAAGAGGTGGTTTATGATGCCTCAGAAAGTAAGGATTTAACTGTTGTTGAACGCACGCCTTGGTTAGAAATTACAACACCGAAAGTCAACATACCAAGATATGAAGTCAAATCAGGAGAAAATTTATATCGTGTCTCCATAAAGTTCAATATTCAAATGTCGACCTTAATGAAGTGGAATAATTTAAAAAAACAGCAAGTAAATGCAGGTGAGCGGCTTTATATTAGAAACCCAGATGTTTATCATGTTGTTGAGACAGATGAAAAGCTTTCAATTATTGCCGATAAGCTTAATATAAATTTAGATGATATTATGCGTTGGCATGGTGTCTCTCACGACGGCCTTGTTAAAGCAAAAACAAAAATAATAACAGTAGATCCGGAGCAGTTTAAATAATGAGTGAGCAACAAAAAGACAGTGAGCAAGAATTAAATCCAGCTCAAGACTCAGAAGTAGTAGAACAAGCCGCTCCCGAAGTAACCGCGATGCCCGTGGGCAAAATCCTATCAGACGCACGTAAAAAGCTAAAAATCGAGTTGGCAGACTTAGCAGAGCAAATTCGTGTACCTCTTAATGTTCTTGAAGCAATTGAATTAGATAAGGTTCCAAAAAATCTGCCGGAGACCTTTATACGAGGTTATATTCGTTCATATGCGAAAAAGGTTGGCGTCGACGAATCACTAGTCTTAACTGAAGTGGAAACCTTGGCTGCTTCGACTGAAGCACCTAAAAAAATGCAGTCGTTTTCTCGTCGCAATCGCCGCAAAGCAACTGAAAAGCGTCTGTTATTATTCTCTTGGTTTATGGTTGCCGTAGTTCTTGTTTCACTAGTTGTATGGTGGTTTCAAGACAGTGAAAAGTCAGACTTCGCGCCGGTTGCATCAACCTCACAAGTTGAAGTCAGTCAGACGGAGCAAGCGCTGCAAATATCTACACCAGCGGAAAATGATGAGAGCGAACAGGCGACGACAAATAGCACAGGTGTTGAAAACACTAACTCAGAGTCGACCACAGCCCAAGCGGCTAATAACGAAACAACTGCCAATGCCGATGCCAGCGCAGTTCCAGTGTCTTTAACACCTGAGCAAAAAGCTTTGGTGGCAGATAATGGTGAAGCGGATGAAGATGGTTTTATTAAAGTCGAAATGCGGTTTGAAAATGAATGTTGGGTCGAAGTTTATGATGTTGCCGGTGAACGCGTCGCCGTGGGCAATAAACCTTCTGGATATTTGATGACGTTGAACGCTCAAGGCCCATTAAGTGTGTTATTGGGGAATCCTGTTGGCGTATCTATTTGGGTAAACGGTAAAAGTTACGACACTTCTGATTTACCTAAAAATAGAGTGGCTCGTTTTGAACTGGAAGCTTTTTAACTAAAAATAGCAGTAATCGCAAAAGCCGTTACACAATCTAAGGCAGTATTGGTTATAATACTGCCTTTGTTTTTTCAGAGGTTGTTGTTACCGCATTAAGTGGCTAATAACGTAACCCAGCACTAAAAGAATACAAACATGTTTGCAGAAAATCCTATAAAACGTCGTGTTTCAAAACAAATCATGGTTGGTAATGTTCCAGTTGGTGGTGATGCTCCGATTGCCGTGCAGTCGATGACCAACACTAAAACCACAGATGTTGACGCAACCGTTGCTCAGATTCGTGCGATTGCTGCTGCGGGTGCTGATATAGTGCGTGTGTCTGTACCTACTATGGACGCGGCTGAAGCTTTTAAAGAAATAAAACAGCAGGTAGATATTCCGCTGGTTGCTGATATTCATTTTGATTATCGTATTGCGCTGAAAGTTGCCGAGTACGGGGTGGATTGTTTGCGTATTAACCCTGGCAACATTGGTAATGAAGAGCGCATCAAGGCGGTGATTGATGTGGCAAAAGAAAAAAATATTCCAATTCGAATTGGCGTCAATGGCGGTTCGTTAGAAAAAGACATTCAAGAGAAATATCACGAGCCGACACCAGAAGCGCTTGTTGAGTCGGCAATGCGCCACGTTGAGATCCTGCAACGTCATGATTTTCATAATTTTAAAGTCAGCGTTAAAGCGTCTGATGTTCATTTAGCGGTTGGCGCATATCGTTTGCTCGCTCAAAAAATTGAACAACCTCTGCATTTGGGAATTACTGAAGCCGGAGGTTTTCGTTCAGGTGCCGTGAAGTCGGCGGTTGGTTTAGGAATGTTATTAGCGGAAGGTATTGGTGATACCTTGCGAATCTCTTTGGCGGCCGATCCTGTGGAAGAAGTGAAAGTTGGTTTTGATATTTTGAAGTCGCTCGGCATTCGTTCACGTGGCATAAATTTCATTGCTTGCCCAAGTTGTTCACGACAAGAGTTTGATGTTGTTAATACCATGAACGCGCTTGAAGAGAGACTAGAAGACGTTGTAGAGCCGTTAACTGTATCGGTCATCGGTTGTGTCGTTAACGGTCCGGGCGAAGCGTTGGTATCTGATTTAGGTTTGGCTGGCGCCAATAAACGCAGTGGTTTTTATTTAAACGGCGTTCGCCAAAAGAAACGAATTGATAACAATAATATCGTCGAAGAATTAGAGTCGGAAATTCGTGAATATCTGGCCAATAAAATTGATTCTGTGACCGTGGATTGATGGTATAAAAAAAGCAGCTTAACTCAGCTGCTTTTTTTATTTGATTCGGCCTTCCTAGCTAATCATCCATTGCATGGTTATTCCCTTGTTTGCTCCTAGCTGTCCAGTCCTAGACATCCACTCCAAATGCTTCCTAAATCCATTTAATACGTCCTGTAGTCCTTGTTCTTCCTGATGACATCCTGTCGTTCCATCCATTTCCCAGTTTGACTTAAAAGTCCTACGTCCTTGACCCTTAATCCAATTTCCGTTTATTAAGCTCCTGCTTTCCTACATCTTCCTGTTCGCGTCCAGCGTGTCCATTCCTTGTTTGCTAATTCATTTAGCAATCTCGTCGTTGTGTAGTTAACTATACGTCGCTTTTGCTCGATACGAAGGTGTAATAATCAGTACGGTTTTAAGTCGCTATAATGTAATTAATTTCAATTGCAATTAACGTTAATAAAAACAATTACTTGAGTTGCTATTGAACGTTCTAGTGTCGATTAATTCAGACAGCTCTTAGGTTAATGTGAGATATATCTCACAAAGTTTTCGGTGATCTGCAATAGGATGAGATATAAGCTAAAATAAGTGCTCTTCGGTATTAAAAAGGTAGGTGTATTCTTGGACGTTGACTTTATATTCGATCGAAAATCTAACCGTTATTCTGTTGTTTTAGAAGGTGAATTTGTCGCCATTTCTCGATTTATTTCCACAGAACTTGACGGCGACTTATTGATATTGCAGCAGTTTGTCGATTGGTTGGTATCAGCATCACAAGGCAGTAAAACGTATACTGAATGGACCGTAGAAATCGATGGTGAAGATGTTGAAGTTATTTCGAACCATCTATTGGAGCACGATGATCAACAAGAAACTGAAGAGGAATCGTTATTAGACTGGGAATCCCGGTGCGCCTGTGGTAAAGATGACTTGATTAAAGTATTACGCGCTTATATTCGGTTTAAACAATAAGGATAGTTCTTGAAAACGATGTCGATTGGCAAGTCCGCCCAATATATTGCATTCGCACTGTTTATTACTCTTTTGACGAGTTTTACCGGCGTCATTTATTTTGACTTAATAGCTATTGACGGTAGTTATTTCTCAGGCGTTAAGTTGATAGCTGCAGTTGTTTGTATGGCAGCAGTTCTGTATTGGAATTTTGTTCGACAGAGTAATAACGAAGAGCACCAATATGGAGAGTTTCGCCGTTGGCAAGTCGCCAGTATTTTTGGCTTGCACGCATTTGCTAACTTAATCTATCTAGTTGCATCTGATAGCTTACCAATGTATTGGGTTAGTGCTTTGACGCTTTTTGTATCAGGCGGTATTTTTTTTTCCTTGTATCAAGATTTTATAACAAAGCGCCTCGCTGACTTTTTGTTAATGAGTGGCATAGTGGCCATCTTTTATCTTTTAATTAGTTACTCATTATACGGTAACTTGAATATAACTCCCCTGACTACTGGGCACGTTGCGGCGAAGATATTTGCTTTTATTGGCACCGTCTTACTGTTAGCCACCTCAATTTTATGGATTCAACCCAAGCTTTCGACATTTTCTGAACTTGAGTTATTACCCGTGTTAATTTTGGTGATGGGTTACTTTGAATTAATGGGACGAGAGTTGCATTGGTTATGGTGGATGTCAGCGGCGGTACAATTGCTATTTGTGATCACGACCATTATTTTGATTGTTAAGGTAAACCAACACGCGTCGATGGATTGGGGAATGCTGGCGGCTGGGCTTGATAATGCGCGCCATGCTTATTTTTGTAGTGACATGGACGGGAATATCCATTTTGTTAATAAAGCGTATAAGTCGCTTTTTGATATATCTAGTGAGCATCCTATTTATAAAATTAAGTACCCGTTTTACGCCCATCCATTGCTTGACTCAATTTCAGCCGAATTGCAAAAAAAGCAATCTTGGGAAGGTGAAACGGTTTTGATTAATAAAGACGGTAAGGTGACCTCGGTATACGCCCACGTTATAGTTTCTGACTTTCATGGCAAGAAAGTGCAACAAGGATGGTTTGAGGATATTCATGAAAAAAAGGCGTTTCGAGCAAAGGAAAATGAAATTTCGCAAAAACTGGAGCAATTGTCTTTAAATTTGCTGGAGAAACAGGAAGAAGAAAGAAGTTATTTTGCGAAAGAGTTACATGATGAAATAGGCCAAGGATTAACGCTGCTTAAGATACAAATGCAGTTACCTGAGCCGGATAACAAATTGATTTTGTCTGTTTTGTCGGAAATGATAGATAAAGTACGAAATTTATCGTTAAACCTTAGACCCGCAATATTAGATGATATGGGACTATCGGCGGCTCTGGGGTGGCTTGTTGATCGTCAAAAACAATTTAGTAAATTGAATATCAGTTCGGCAGTAAGTGCAGATATACCAAGGTTAAATGATAAATTAGAAATATCGGTGTTCCGAATTGCTCAAGAAGCATTTACTAACATTCATAAATATTCTCATGCCACTCACGTTAATGTTCGCTGTGAAATTGAAAATGATTATTTAGTGTTTTCCATTGCAGATGATGGTATTGGTTTTGATATTGATACTAAAATCAGTCGTGCGAATAAAGGACAAAGTCTAGGTTTGTTGAGTATCAAAGAGCGTGCTTATTTAATAAACGGCGTGGTAGATATTCAATCATCGCCAGAGCAAGGTACACAAATTAGCTTAAAAGCGCCAATCGAACAATTGAGGCGAGAGAACAGTGAGTTAAATTCATGAAAAAAGTTTTCTATTATTTAGTTTGTTTGGTATTTGTTTCTGTTACGTCGTTTGCGCAGGATAAAGTAAAAGAGCCTGTTTTTTCCAAAGTTTTTCAGGTGATGTACGATGAAAGTCATGAGCAATATGTCATAACTGATAATGGAGTATGGCAAGTGATTGAGCATAAGTTAGTGAAGATTGATACAGAAGGCGGGGGGGCGCAAAGTATATTCCTAGATGATTATAAACACCTTTTCCCAAAAGGTTCAGTTGAAGGTCGTCATGGTTATGATTTGGCGAGTTTAGGTTTTGTTATGCTGCTAATCATGTTTTCTGGTTTATATTTGTATTATCAGTCAGCGTTAAATCGTCGACGAAAAGCATTCTATGAACGTATTAAGGTTCAGCAACAAATTCTAAGTATTGCGTTCTTAGCGACCGAAGAAGAAGTACTAGATTGTGACATGGTGGCAGGGCAAGTTGAGCGATTAAATAAGAACGCTAACTTTAGCTTACCCGACGATATTTATTTTCAGAGCAAACAGTTCATTGACAAGATACATCCAGAAGACAGTAATGTTTTTGTGGCGCAGTTTGAGTCTTTAATATCTGGCAGTCGAGACAATTACGAATTGAATTATCGCGTTTTAAACGAAAATTCGGAATGGAAGTGGGTTTCAGAGCGAGGTATGGTGATAGAGCGTGACGCTTCTGGTAAAGCACAACGACTTGTGTCGAGCATGCGAGATATCACTTCTATAAAATATGAGCAAGAACAGCTCCACCGAGTGATTAAAGAATTAGAGTCAAGATTAAGACACGCGCAAGCGTTGTTGGAGAAATAATTATGGAAAAATACAGTATTTTATTTGTGGATGATCATACCTTGTTGCGCCAAGGGCTTGTTAGCTTGACTCAACACTTTCCTTTTATTGATAACGAACAGATTTACCAAGCCAGCAATGGGCTGGAAGCGGTTAACTTTGTTAAACGCACGCAGCCAGATTTGATTGTGATGGATGTGTCTATGCCTGAAATGAATGGTTTAGAGGCAACGGAAGCAATTAAAAATCAATATCCAGAAATTAAAGTACTGATTTTATCGCACTACAATAACGAGCCTTACGTTATCAGAGCTCTTAAAGTAGGTGCCGACGGATATATGTTAAAAGACGTTGCTGTTGAAGAATTGCAAGGTGGATTACAAGAGATAATAGCGGGAAGAATGTATATTAGCCCAGACATTGACCAAACTATTGTCTCCCGAATGGAAAGCACAGAAGGCGGAGAACTTGACGCATTAGACATCTTAACATCACGTCAGCGTACTATTTTACAGATGATTGCCGAAGGGCATTCAACCAAAGACATCGCGGACAAACTATTTTTAAGTGTCAAAACGATTGAGGCTCATCGCGCCAATGTTATGGATAGGCTAAACATTCGAGATGTACCCGGTTTGGTTCGATTCGCAATCAGGACTGGATTAATTCAAGCCTAAGTTTAGCACAGCAACGTACATAAATTTATGCAAGCAGTAATAAACAGCTTAGGATAAAAACAGAAATCGCAACTAAATTTAAGCGTTTTGCGATGTAGTTGTTGTGTTCGATTTGTTTTTGAATGTTTTCATTCACATTAGCAACAATCGCCTTGCGCAATACGTTTTGCTTTAGAGGCTCAAACACCAGCTTCGCTAGTGCGTAACCATAAACGATTGGCAGGATATTTTGGCCACTGATAGATAATAGGCCAGAAGCTGAGGCTATTTGATTCAAGGTTAGTGTGTGAGCCATGATAGTGCCAACAGCACCAGTCAGGATCGCGGTGTTGGATAAATTGTCAAAAAACGATATCACCCAAAAGTATTCTTTTTGATTTTTAAGCGGTTGCGACGCGTATTTGAATATTGCAAAAGCGTGAGAACCATAACTTAAAAACATCACACCGAAAACGCAGCCAATCACTAGTAATAAAGCGTAGGGGTGGAAAAACAGCTCGATAGGTACAACCAGCAAGGCTGCAAGTGCTAGTGTCAATATCGTCAGCAACAAACCGATAAGCTGATTCATCCCATAACTCCTTTTATTCTACTTTTTATTCGTTTTTGGCGCGCTAGTGCCTTCGTTAGCGTTCATATTTTTGTATAACACGCTGTGTTTGAGAGGCTGGATGATCAAAGCTGATATGATTATACCGTACAAACATGTTAGCAGGCTGAGGGATATTGCTGTACCGAAACTGTCAGCTTGTTGATTATTGGCTAAAAAGATGACCGCCGAGAACAATAAGGCAATGATAGCGGAGTAATAAGTAAGCTTGGACAGATAATTATAGAAATCCAGCGTTATGAATAAGTCTAGCGCCTTTATGCGCTCGGCTCGGCTGAGCTTTATAAAGTTGTATATGTTATTGCCGTATCCGAAGATAGCGCCACCGAAAAACACGCCAAACATGATCAGTGCCGCAGAGCCGTCAATAAGAGGCATAAATTGGCCATAACTTAATATGAAAACGGCCAATGTACCAAAACTGATTATTAACCCGATGAACTTAAACATATACAACTCTTTCCAAATTACATTGTTAATTCAATTCCGCACTTATGGCGGCTAGGTATTAATGCGTGTGCCCGCAGCCACCTTCCGAGTGCACGTGGCCGTGTGCAATTTCATCGGCTGTCGCTGGACGAACTTCCAACACTTCCACATCAAATTTTAAATCGCTACCAGCGAGTGGATGGTTGCCATCAACAATCACGTATTCGTCAGTTTTTTCGATGACGATAACAGTTTGCTCACCATCATCGGTTGTTGCTCTTAATTGCATACCCACTTCAACGTCAAAGTCGGCGAACATTTCAAGCCCAACTTGTTGGACTAAGCCGTCAATACGTGGACCATAGGCATCGTCTGCCGCTACGTCGATTTCTGCAGTTGCACCAGGCTCCAGACCTAATAAAGCATTTTCAAGACCTTCGATTAAATACTTAGATCCTTGGATAAACTCTAGTGGCTCGCCGTTATAAGAGCTGTCAATTAAGTTACCTTCTTTATCTAATACTGAATAGTGCATTTTAACGACAGCGTTATTTTCAATTTTCATTTTTTACCTTTTAGTCTAGAGCGTATGGCAACTCAAGCAATGAGAGTTCAATGTCTTGTTCTGCATCCAAATAAATTTTCTCGGACAATTCAGTGTCTTTTGGCAATACAAGTTGCAATACAGTTTTACCTTTGGCGGCCCGAGATTGAATAACTTTACCTATATTACGTTTATTGCCGTTGATTTCCAAGGCAACGTCGGTACCAACTGTAATATCAAGGTCTTGATCTGTTTGTGCTAGATAAAGTGCGCGTTTGTTTTTACCTAAATAGCGCATACGAGCAACCATTTCTTGTCCCATATAACAACCTTTATTAAATGAGATGTAGTCCAGCGCTTGTAAATTAAGCATTTGTGGAACGTATTCCCCAGCGGTAGTTGCAAATAAGTGAGCTCGACCGCTTAGAATTTCGCGCTGCCACCAACTGTTGTTGTCTTGAGAAGCATCAGAAATGGCTTCACTCGAAAGAGCTAATACATGTTCTGTGGTAAGTTCAATGATATAATCTGCGGAGGCAAGTGTATTTAACTCTTTTGACGCTGCACCGTAAACTGACCAATTATCGCTATCGTCAGTAATGTCGACTTTGGCAAAAACGCCGTATTTGTTCAATTCGGCTAAAGACACTTCCGCGCTTTCTTTTGTGAGTAATAATAAAATGTCATCGTTCTGCGGAAGGGCAATGAAAGTTGACCACATTTTACCCTTTGCGTTGCAATGACAACCGGGTAAAAAAGCTTGTTCTTTAAGCTTATTTACATCACAAGTAACTTGCCCTTGCAAAAATGAATAGGCATCTTGGCCTGATAATTTGATAACACTGAACTCAGGTAAAATAGATAAAGATTGTTCAGACATAGAAACTCCGCATTAGCTTTTTTGGAAAACTTCAAAACACTGTTGTTAATGGGGATGATATTGGAGAGTACAATGTGTGTGTATGTTTAATTTATTAAAAGCTAAAAGTGCGCGGGTTATCCACTTTCTATTTTGGGCGTGCATTGATATCCTTAGCGCCTTATTTAACCATCAATTTTTTACAAGTGATTACGCAGAATGGACCAAAAAAAATCGAACAGCGATGTGGTTTACGTAGATTTATCGGGCAAAAAATTTCAACTCGACTCTAAGCCAAAATTAAAGTGGGCGTGTCGTCGTGGTATGTTGGAATTAGATGTGTTGCTGGAGCCATTTGTCGATGAGGCTTATGATGCGTTGTCGAATGAGCGAAAAGCTGCGTTTCAACGATTATTAACTTGTGAAGATCCGGACTTATTTGCTTGGTTTATGGGGCACAAAGAATGTGAAGACCCAGAGCTGGCAGACATGGTGGCAACCATTTTAAATCGAGTGAGAGTCTCCTAGTAGGAAAAGTTTTATACTGCTTATTTCATAAAACTGTTCTACGCTGAATAACACTAGAAGCTATGCTAAATGGAATTAGCGTATGGAACAAACTCAAACTTATTACAGAATCCAGATAGTTAACGCGTCGTTGTATCGTGTTATTTATCAGGTTTTACTTTCCTCGTTATGTCTATTTGTAACTTACTCTTGGCCTTATAGTTTGCCCAGTATTGTTTGGGCCTGCTTTTATTTGTGTTTCATTATTTGGTTAATATATTGGGTGCGAGCTGAATTGATCGCGGCTAGTGATGACACTGTGACAATTTTACATGTATATCAGAATGGAATGTTAGAGTTTGAGCATTGTAATGAAGAGTTAGACCAACACAGCTTTTATTTAGCGGGTGTTTTTCGTCTGGTCTCTCGCAATGTATTAACAGGAGCAGTTGTTAAGAGAGTGATATTTGCAGATCAACTGAGCAATACTGATAACCGCCGTTTACGGCGCATTATTTTGCCATTAGCGTCATTATCAGATGACGCTTAATTCTCAATTCTAATCAAAGGCTGCGCTGTTAGTTGGTACCTGGAGTCAGAATGGTGGCGGATGAACTTGGTAAAGTTTCTGGGTAATCTTTATTAAAATGCAATCCGCGACTTTCCGTCCGGTCTATCGCGGATGCGACAATTAACTCTGCAACTTGTGCTAAATTGCGAAGTTCCAACAAGTTATTGCTGACTCGGAAATCGGCATAAAACTCATCGACTTCTTGCTTAATTAACCCTATGCGTTTTTGCGCTTTGTTAAGGCGTCGGTTTGAACGCACAATACCGACGTAATCCCACATAATTAGCCTTAATTCATGCCAAGTGTGGCTGATAATTACATTTTCTTCAGAAGTGGTTACTTTGCTCTCATCCCACTTTGGGATCGGTAATGGTTCAGGAGCGGCTTCGAGTCTTTGCAAAATTCGCTCAGCTGCACCTTGTGCGAATACAATGCACTCTAACAAACTATTGCTGGCCATACGGTTCGCTCCGTGCAGCCCAGTATATGCAACTTCTCCAATGGCAAATAAGTTATCGATGTCGGTATTGCCTGCTAAATCGGTCATTACGCCGCCGCAGGTATAGTGAGCAGCCGGCACAACCGGAATTTGCTCTTTGGTAATGTCGATACCAACTTTTAAACACTTGGCATAAATGGTTGGAAAGTGGTCGATAACAAATTGTTCGTCTTTATGGGTTATGTCGAGGAACATACAATCTGCGCCCAATCGTTTCATTTCGAAATCTATGGCTCGAGCGACGACATCACGCGGAGCCAGTTCACCGCGCTCATCAAAGTCTTGCATAAAACGAGAGCCGTCAGGTCGTCTTAAATAAGCTCCTTCGCCACGCATCGCTTCAGTAATTAAAAAGTTTTGCGCCTTTTCGTGATACAAACTGGTGGGGTGAAATTGATTAAATTCCATATTAGCGACGCGACAACCCGCTCGCCATGCCATTGCTATTCCATCGCCACTGGCGATATCTGGGTTGGAAGTGTATTGGTAAACTTTACTTGCGCCGCCGGTTGCTAATGCAACAAATTTAGCTCGGATGACTTCTACTTGTTCTAGGCTTCTATTCCAAACATAAGCGCCATGAACCTGTTTTGACGTGTCATTCAGTTTATCACCGGTAACTAGGTCAAGTGCGTTGAAGCGTTCAAAAAGTCGAATGTTTGGGTGGGCTTTTACTTTGTCGAGTAAGGTTGTTTGCACCGCTTTGCCTGTCGCATCCGCAGCATGCAATATGCGTCTGTGACTATGCCCACCTTCTTTTGTTAAGTGGAAACGTTGCGTGCCATCGCCTTCTGTAATTTGATCAAAAGGCACACCTTGATTAATAAGCCATTGCATTGAGCTTCTGGCATTGCTTGCTGTATGTCTTACGGCGTCTTCATCACATAAGTAGGCTCCAGCAATTAAGGTGTCTTGTACGTGAGACTCAATACTGTCGTTTTCATCAAATACCGCAGCTATACCGCCTTGAGCGTATAAAGTTGAACCTTCTTTTAAGGCGGATTTACTTAAAATAATGACTTGCGCTTTATCTGCAATGCTCAGCGCCAATGTGAGACCCGCCGCACCGCTGCCAATAATCAAACAATCGGTTTGGTGGAAATAATCATCACTCATGAAATAAAAACCTTAAAATCAATATGTTAATTCTTTAAATGTGCTTTAATAAGATTAATACGCACTAGTATTAAGTTGGTATTATGAAGCATTCATGGTTATTTTAAAAAAAATTAAAATAAATAAGAACTTTTTAATACTTCTAAGGTCATAACGACAGCAGATGACATTCTGGATGCGAAAGAAAGTGACGTGTAAGTAGTAGGTTCGTCATCTACATGGTTCAGGAGTACAGGCTCGAATGAGCGAGCAGAAAAAAGATTTAGGATTAGTTCGAAAAGCGCAAGCTGGTGACAAACAAGCTTTTGATTTATTGGTTCGAAAATATCAAAGCCGTATTGTTAGTTTGGTGTCGCGTTATTTAGGACATAATGGTGATGTGCAAGATGTAGCGCAAGATGCATTCATCAAGGCGTATACCGCATTACCGAATTTTAGAGGTGAAGCTGCGTTTTACACATGGTTGTATCGAATCGCAGTTAACAGTGCTAAAAACTATTTGATGGCGAGAGGCAGAAAACCAGCAACGGTTGATGTTGATGCCGAAGAAACTGAGTTTTTTGAAACCAGTGAGTCGTTGAAAGAAAATGCATCGCCTGAGCGATTAGCGCTTACCGAAGAAATAAAAACAGTTATCTTCGATACGATTGAACAGTTACCAGAAGAGTTAAAGGTTGCGATTCAATTAAGAGAAATCGATGGCATGAGTTACGAAGAGATCTCGTCAGCAATGGGGTGTCCAATTGGTACAGTTCGTTCAAGAATCTTCAGAGCTCGAGACGCAATCGATGCTAAATTACGGCCACTTTTAGAAAATAGATAAAAGTGAGCAAAATGTAGGTTTTAGCCTACAAAATGTACAAAATAGTTGTTACCTTAGATCAATAATTTAAGGTAGTTATATGACTCGAAAGAGTTAACGTTAAGTTGGAGCTTGTCAGTTTATGACGAATAAGAATTTTGAATCTATTTCTGCTTTACTGGATGATGAAGTAATGTCAAAAGAGTTGGATCAGACTCTCGCACAGATGGAACAGCCAGAACAAATAGACACTTTTGCTCGTTATAGTTTAATTGGTGATGTGTTAAGGCAAGAGCAAGAACTGGTTTCAGAAGCTAATTTTGCATCAAATATTCAAGCTGCATTGCGATCTGTATCGCAAGACGCTGTTGAAGGTGAAGCAGCCCAAGCAGAAGTTGTGGCCATTGCTAGCCATCCAAGTTGGTCCAAACGTGTTGCAAATAAAGTTAAGTCGTTTGCTGGTACTTCAACCGGACGCGGTATGTCGCAAATGGCTATTGCAGCTTCTGTCGCATTGGTTGCCGTGGTTGGCGTGAGTAACATGGCGCCGCAAGAAGAAGTTGATGTGTCACCAGCTATTATGACTTCGCCGTTAATTGGTGGTGTTTCGCCGGTGAGTTTATCGGCTGACAAACCTGCAACACAAAAAAGCGCAAATCAAATGACGCAATCACGTATTAACTCTTTAATTTCTGATCATCAACAACAACTACGTGTTGCCGATGACAAAGCGGAAAAAGAGAAAGAAGAAAATAAAGTGATTGATTAGACAAGATTCAAATCTGTCAGTTATTATATCGAACAAAGTGCAGCGCCCGTAATCTCATAAGAGTTGCGGGCGTTTTTATTAAAGGGTATCTCATTGAAATTAACGCAAGTTCTATGTTCAGCTGTGTTGCTTGTTTCTATGTTTGGGCAAGCTAACCAGGAGCAACAGCCTATCGAGCAAGATGTTAAGCCTGTGGTGCAACCGGCTTCTTTGGTGTCAAATGAAACAGCAGAGCAATGGCTGTTTAAACTAAAGCGTGCATTAACCAAACTGCATTTCGATGCCGGTGTAATTAGCACTAAAGCGAATAAAACCGAGTCTTTTAAATGGTTGCATGGCGTCATTAATGGCGAAGAAGTGGAAAGTATAGCGCCGCTTATCGGCGGTGGCATTACCACAATTAGAAAGGGCAAAACGGTTTCATTTATTGAAGCCAATAAGCAAGTTTACAGCGTAGAAGCGCGCAGTATTCGTAATTTTATTCCTCCTGTGTTTTACCATGATATTGATGTGTTGGCAGATAGTTACCAATTTGTATTAGTCAGCAAAAATCAAATTGGAGGTCGACCAGCTCAGCTTATTCGCATTGAATCTAGAGACAATACGACGTTTAATTACTGGGTATGGGTTGATGGTGAAAGTGGTTTGCCTTTGCGACTTGAGTTCGTGGATCAAAGTGGTGAAGTGGTCGAGCGAATGTTGATGACTCATTTATCGGTATACACAGAGCCTACCGCAGATATGATTAAAATATCTGAGTTGGATTTGCCTGAGCCAGTTCTCATAGGTATTGCGTCTAATAAAGACACTAACGATTGGCTGATGGGGTGGTTGCCGAAGGGCTTTGAGTTGATAAAAAGTGATAGGCATCATGTATCTATTTCGCGAGAAGTTTCCGATTATTATTTGTACAGTGATGGTTTGGTAGAATTTTCAGTATATATCCAACGTCCACTGGAAAGTTTTAAGAGTCCAATTGTGTTGCAAGATGGCGCGACCTCTTTTGTTATGATCAACGCCAATGGTTTTGATGTCACTGTGGTTGGGGCGATTCCAGCCGAAACAGCTTATAAAGTTGCAACCAATATCAAACGTAAATAAATTAAAACGTTAGTGTAAATATCCTTATGATCAAAGAAACTGGCACAGTCGTAAAAGTGGTGGAAGACTTTATTTGGGTTGAAACCACAGTAACATCGAGTTGTAATGCGTGCGCTGCAAAATCGAATTGTGGCACCAGTGCAATTGCCAAAGCATTTTCTGATAAGTCGGTGATAAATGAAGTTGAAAACGTTTTATCTGCTGATATTGGTGATACCGTAGAAATAGGTATTCCTGAAGAAAGTGTTTTAGTCGGTTCTTTTTACCTATATTTACTACCTATCTTGACAGCCATTTTAATGGCGCTAGTGGCCCAGTTTTGGCTCAGTTCTTTCATTGAAGTCAACGAGCCTATGGTGATCCTAGCTACATTTCTAGGCGGATTTGTTGGTTTTTTATTGGCTCGTCGTTTTATCGAACGAGCCGATAACGAAAAATACAAAATTCAACTACTGGCAATTAAACCGCAAACAATAGAAGTTAAATCAGTTTAGTTTATTACGTCTTCTGAATTTGATGTTGTAATCATGTTTTCAAATTCAGTTGGGGCAATAGGTTTAGAAAACAAATAGCCCTGCAATAAACTATGTCGAGATTGCGATTTTATAAACTCTAAGTGTTTTTGAGTTTCAACACCCTCACATATTACTTTCATATCCAGCGAATCAGACATTGCAAAAATAGCTTTCATAACGGCAGCGTCTTGTGGGTTGTCCGGCGCATTAGTTACAAACGACTTATCAATTTTTATAAAGTTTAAAGGAAAGCGAGTCAGATAACTGAGCGATGAATATCCAGTACCAAAGTCGTCCAGTGCAATCGACACCCCTCTATTTTGTAACCATTTAATTTGCTGAATTAACATATCGTTTTCGGAAATTAACGCATATTCTGTGATTTCGATGCCAATTGCAGAGTATGGCACGCCAGATTCGTTGACTTGACTCGATAACATGTTAATAAAGCTGATGTCACATAGACTTTGTCCTGACACATTTATAAACACAGGAACTGGGTCTAAACCTTGTTGTAACCAATATTTTATCTGAAGTATGGCCGCCTTTGTCACCCAACGATCAATCAGTTTTATTTTGTTTTTACTCTCAGCTAGCGGAATAAACTCTGCGGGTGAAATATTTCCTAGCAAAGGGTGATACCACCGCAATAGCGCTTCACAGCTCACAACTTGCCCTGATTGGTTAAATTGCGGTTGATAAACTAATGAAAACTCGTCGTTTTCTGGCGCGGAAGTTAACGAAGATAACAGCGTATAACTTCGTTGTAGTTGATTGTCGAATTCTGACTGATAAAACAGGTACTGATTTTTTCCCATGTTTTTAGCGTGATTCATTGCCGTTTCAGCATTTTTTAATAAATCCGTATCATGTTCAGAATCACATACATCAACAGCAATACCAGCACTCATAGTCACTTGTTTTAAATCGTTTTTAAGTCGATACGGTGTCCTGCCCGCTTCGCGCAATCTTGCAATGGTATGTTCCAATTGATCAGAGTGTTCGTTTAGTGTGAGCAATAAAACAAATACATCGCCACTATAGCGAGCGATAAAATCAGTAGGTTCGATACAACGTTTTAGTCGAGAAACCAACTGACCTATGACTTTATCACCCTGTTCATAGCCATAAACGTTATTGATTTGTGTTAGATCATCGATACCAATGAAAATAGCGACGCGAGAATCAAACTCAGACCTAGGTTGGTGAGCTAATATCTTTACGGTTTGAAATAGACTTTCCTTGTTGTGTAAGCCTGTTTGTTTGTCATATTGTGTTAAAAACTCAACTTGTTTCTCTTTTTTACGTTGGCTTGATAAGTCAACGTCTACACAATACATTTCAGGCGAGTCAGTGTTTTGATAAAGCATGACATGGCTTGAATAAACAGGTACTAGCTGGCCTTGTTTGTTTTTTAATTCGAGCTCATCAGCTGGAATTGCTTCGCCTGAAGTCAACCAAGCGTAGTGAGCTTCAATAACGCCTTGACGCATAAAGTCGGGAATAATGAGATCTTCTAACAGTTGCCCCATAGCTTCTTCTTCAGAAAAGCCATAAAGCAGTTCACTCGCTTTATTCCAGTATATAACGCGGCGATTTTTGTCATAACCTTGTACGGAGACATTCGGCAGGGCGGTCAGCAGCTCTCTAAAATGAATATCATTTTGCTGAATTAGACAGTCATCAATGTCTTGCATGGTCCACTCCGAGGATCAAGTTAACGAAGGTACAAATTTCGTTTTTAAGTAGATAGTAGCAAATAGCGTAAAAATCAATAAATATGCAGTGATATTGGCCACTTGATAAGTGAAATTTTGTCACAAATTATTAATGACTAAGATCAGTTATTCATATGCAGGTCACATAAATTTTCAAAAGCAGATTAGTGTACGCAGCTGCCGGTTTTTCATGTATAATCCCGCGATCTGAAAACAAGTGTATACAATGCAGAAAATCAAAGTTAACCAAAGACATCCAAGAGTTGTTTTTTAGGTTAACGGAATCGTCCAAGCGCGGATGTTTTAAGGTAGCGGAATTCGTAATTTTATGATTAACAAAAATATTAGAAACTTTTCAATTATTGCCCATATTGACCACGGCAAATCGACATTGTCTGATCGATTAATTCAATATTGCGAAGGCCTAACCGACCGCGAAATGAAAGCGCAAGTACTTGACTCAATGGACATTGAGCGTGAGCGTGGCATAACCATTAAAGCGCAAAGTGTAACGTTAAACTACAAAGCAAAAGATGGCGAAACGTACCAACTTAATTTCATCGATACCCCGGGACACGTTGACTTTACTTATGAAGTATCACGCTCGTTAGCGGCGTGTGAAGGTGCGTTGTTGGTTGTCGATGCAGGTCAAGGCGTTGAAGCGCAAACGGTTGCTAACTGTTATACCGCAATCGAAATGGACTTAGAAGTACGTCCTATCTTAAATAAAATCGATTTACCACAAGCAGACCCAGACCGTGTATCGGAGGAAATTGAAGATATTGTTGGCATTGATGCGGTTGGCGCGGTGCAGTGTTCTGCGAAAACCGGTATTGGCATCGAAGATGTTCTTGAAGACATAGTTACTAATATTCCAGGCCCAGAAGGTGAAGTTGATCAGCCATTACAAGCATTGATCATTGACTCTTGGTTTGACCCATACCAAGGGGTTGTCTCTTTGGTTCGCATCAAACACGGTCAGCTTAAAAAAGGTGACAAACTAAAAGTAATGTCAACCGGCGAGTCTCACATTGTTGACAAAGTTGGTATATTCACGCCAAAACAAACCGATACTGGCATTCTAAAAACCGGTGAAGTAGGTTTTGTTATTGCTGGCATTAAAGACATTTTAGGCGCGCCGGTGGGGGATACTTTAACCACGACAGTTAATGCTGCCGTTGCACCATTGCCAGGCTTCCAAAAAATTAAACCGCAAGTTTATGCGGGTGTATTCCCAGTAAGCTCCGACGATTATGAGTCCTTCCGTGATGCATTAGGCAAACTGAGCTTGAATGATGCTTCATTATTTTACGAGCCAGAGAGTTCAACCGCGTTAGGCTTAGGTTTCCGCTGTGGTTTCTTGGGCATGTTGCACATGGAAATCATTCAAGAACGTTTAGAGCGTGAATACGATCTAGACCTTATAACCACCGCGCCCACAGTAAACTACGAAGTTAAAAAGAAAAATGGCGAAGTAGTTAGTATCGACAGCCCTTCTGAATTACCGGCCGTTGGTGAAATTGAGGAAATTAGGGAACCAATTTGTAAAGCGGATATCTTAGTTCCACAAGAGTACTTAGGTAATGTCATTACCTTGTGTGTTGAAAAGCGCGGTATGCAAACGGCGATGAGCTATCACGGTAATCAAGTTGCGGTTAGTTACGACTTACCAATGGCTGAAGTGGTTATGGACTTTTTCGATCGACTAAAATCAACCAGTCGTGGTTTTGCATCATTAGATTACAATTTCACACGTTTTGAAGCAGCCGACATGGTGCGAGTTGATATATTATTAAATGGTGAACGTGTTGATGCGTTGGCCATGATTTGTCACCGAGACTTTTCACAGTCTCGTGGCCGTGAATTGGCAGAAAAATTAAAAGAGCTAATTCCTCGCCAAATGTTTGATATCGCCATTCAAGCGGTGATTGGTGTTCATGTTATTGCGCGAACAACCGTTAAACAATTAAGAAAGAACGTTATCGCTAAATGTTATGGCGGTGATGTAAGTCGTAAGAAAAAACTTCTGCAAAAACAGAAGGAAGGTAAAAAGCGTATGAAACAGGTTGGTAATGTTGAACTACCACAAGATGCGTTTTTAGCCATTTTGAAAGTCGGTAAATAAAAGTAAATAAAAAAGGAATCGGTTGTAATGGCTGGATATTTTGCAATATTTTTAGTGGTACTTACGGTAGTTACCGGACTTATTTGGCTGATAGATGCGCGCGTTTATGCACCAGCCAGACGTGAGCGCATAGCATTGGCGGAAGCTAACACCAATGCGGCGATAGATGTTGAAGATCTCGAAAAAATCGCACCTCAGCCAGCCATTGCAGAAACCGCTCAGTCGATTTTTCCAATTCTATTTTTCATTACGGTATTTCGTTCGTTTTTGTTTGAACCTTTTCAAATTCCATCAGGTTCTATGATGCCGACTATGTTGGTGGGGGATTTTATCCTAGTGCAAAAATATACTTATGGTGTTCATGATCCTATTTGGCGTAGTGAATTAGTGGAAATGGAGGCGCCTAAACGCGGCGACATTGCCGTGTTTAAATATCCGCTAGATGAACGATTAGACTATATTAAACGTGTGGTTGGTCTGCCGGGTGATCATGTGGTATATCGCAATAAAACTATTTATATCAAGCCGAGTTGCGAGCGCCAGCCGGACGACTGCAAAAAGTTTCAAGCGGTCGCTCAAACCATGGACTCGGTTTATGAAACTAACATGTATGGCCACACTATTGCAAAATCTTCAGAGCAATTGGGTGAGGTAAAACACAATATATTGGTGAATATTGACCAAGAATATCAATTCCCATTTGTCCAACAAGGCGGCAAAGTCAATGAATGGATTGTGCCTGAAAACCAATACTTTGTGATGGGTGACAACAGAGACAATAGCCAAGACAGTCGCTTTTGGGGATTTGTTCGAGAAGACCAGTTAGTGGGTAAAGCGGTATTTATATGGATGAGCTTTGTTTTTAATGATGGCGAAATCAGCTGGTTGCCTGACTGGATCCCAGTAGATATCAGATTTGACCGTTTAGGCTCTGTTGACTAACGCGCTAGCAAAAACAACAAACAATTTTAGAGAACCAATTTGATCGTAAAAGATTTTAGTAAACTTAGTAAAAAATTAGGTTATACATTTAAGGATGAGTCATTGCTTAAACAAGCAATGACTCATCGTAGTTTTAAAGGGGCGCACAATGAACGTTTGGAGTTCATCGGCGACTCTTTACTCGGCATGGTCGTAGCGGAAGCCCTGTATTTCGCGTTTCCAAAAGCGACGGAAGGTGAACTGACTCGTATGCGTTCGCAAATTGTTAAAGGTCAAACTTTAACGGCGATTGCCAAAGAATTAGAGCTCAGTGAATGGCTGCTGCTGGGACCAGGAGAAATGAAAAGCGGCGGCTTTCGTCGTGAGTCAATTCTCGAGGATGCCATTGAAGCCATAATAGGTGCGGTATACTTAGACTCTGATACCGAGCAATGTAAGAAATTTATACTAAGTTTGGTAGGGGAGCGTTTACAAAAACTCGACCCTAAAACAGCATTAAAAGATCCAAAAACGCAACTGCAAGAATGGTTGCAGTCAAGAAAACGTCCGCTACCTGTGTACCAAGTTGAATCGACCAGCGGACAAGCGCACAACCAAACATTTGAAGTCAGTTGCACCTTAGATAGCGGTGCGGTGATCACTGCCAAAGGCACAAGTCGTAGAAAAGCCGAACAAGCGGCAGCAAAAGAAGCATTAGAGGTAATTAAAGGTGAGTAACGATCAATCAAAGCAAGACTTAGACGCATTATTGAATAACTTGAATAATCGCGCTGACCTCACCCAGCAAAAAACTCGTTGTGGTTTGGCTGCTATTGTAGGACGTCCTAATGTTGGTAAATCGACATTAATGAATAATATCTTACAGCAAAAAATCAGCATTACATCGAAAAAGCCACAAACCACACGTCATCGTATTTTAGGCATCGATACTTATGACTATGAACAAGTAGTTTATGTTGATACACCGGGATTACACAAAGAAGAAAAACGCGCCATTAATAAGTTGATGAACCGAGCGGCATCAAGTGCCTTAGGTGATGTTGAAGTTGTACTTTTTGTTGTGGAAGCCATGAAGTGGTATGAAGACGATGAGATGGTGTTAAGCAAAATCAAACGCTCGAAAAAACCATGTGTCCTATTGGTGAATAAAGTCGATACCCTTAAAAACAAAGAGGAATTGATGCCATATTTGCAAGAGATATCTGGCAAATATGACTTTGAACAAATTGTGCCTATCTCAGCGGAAAAAGGCACGAATGTTGAGCCAATCAAACAAATCGTGTTAGACCACTTACCTGAAAACCCGTTTTTCTTCCCAGAAGATCATGTGACCGATCGCTCTTCTCGTTTTATGTGCGCTGAAATTGTGCGTGAAAAGCTGATGCGCTTTTTAGGGGAGGAGTTACCTTATTCGGCCACCGTTGAAATTGAACAGTTTAAGTGGGATGAAAAAATTTGGCGTATTAATGCATTGATATTGGTCGAGCGTGAAGGTCAGAAAAAGATGGTTATCGGCAATAAAGGCGAGAAGCTTAAAGTTATCGGCCGAGACGCAAGACAAGACATGGAGCGGATGTTAGACGCAAAAGTGTATTTAGAACTTTGGGTTAAGGTTAAAAGTGGCTGGGCTGACGATGAACGTGCGCTTCGTTCACTTGGTTACGGCGAAGATTAATTTAATCACATTATTGAAAACCCACTGTGGCACAAGAACTCGAGTCTAAACTAGCTTTTGTCTTGCATTCTCGACCTTTTAAAGAGAATCAAGTCATCGTTGAGTTATTACTAAAAGACGAAGGGCGCATTTCCGCGGTGGCGTATAAAGGCAGTAAAAAAAATTCTACCCGCTCTGCGTTATTGCAACCTTTCCGCTCGCTCATTGTTCAAATCAAAACCGGTAAAGGACTCCATTCGTTAAAACACGTTGAAAGTGCATCAAATTCAAGGTTATTTTCTTTACAAAATAACGCTTTATTTTGCGGGTTTTATTTAAACGAACTTATCTGTCGTTTGTGCAGCTCCGATGCTGTATTTGAAGAGCTTTATCCTTTATACACCTATGCGTTAAAACATTTAGATAATGCAAAAAACATTGACGATAAGTTGTTATTCAATCAATACATTCAAGTCGTTTTAAGGCAGTTTGAAGCAAGGTTACTTGCCCTTTTAGGTTATGGTGTCAGTTTTGACCATAATGTTGAGTTGGGTGAACCGATAGAGCCTTCTCTATACTACGAGCTATTTGATGACACAGGCTTTGTGTTAACTAACATGGCACAGCGCGGTTTTCTCGGCGCTGACTTATTGGCAATCCACAATATGATAGAGCAAGACATTGAAGCTTTTGATGCAAATTCGGATGTTCTACGGCAAAGTAAATTGATATTGCGTCAATGTTTGCATCGTCATTTGGGTGATAAACCGCTAAAATCAAGAGAGTTATTTCGAAAATAGCGACGAACAGTCGCAAAAATAAATTTATTGGAAGTACAGATGGCAGAGATTCATTTAGGTGTAAATATCGATCATATTGCAACGTTACGTCAGGCGAGAGGAACGGATTATCCAGATCCAATTCATGCCGCCGCTGTTGCTGAGTTTGCTGGTGCTAGCGGTATTACCATTCACTTGCGCGAAGATCGTCGCCACATCCAAGACCGTGATGTCTATGTTTTAGCTAAAACTATTAAAACGCGCATGAACCTAGAAATGGCGGTGACTGATGAAATGATCGCGATTGCAGAAGAAGTGAAACCTGAGTTTGTCTGCCTAGTACCAGAAAAGCGCGAAGAGCTAACGACAGAGGGCGGTTTAGACGTTAAAGGCCAACTTGTTAAAGTCAATGATGCCGTTGAGCGATTGGCAAAAGCTGGCGCTAAGGTTTCGTTATTTATCGACGCGGACAAAACTCAAATCGACGCAGCATTGGCAACAGGCGCACCTTATATAGAAATTCACACCGGCCATTATGCGGATGCTGAAACCGAAGAAGAAGCGCAGGCGGAACTGGCTCGAATTATTGAAGGCGTACAATACGCTGCAGCCAAAGGTATCATCGTTAATGCTGGCCACGGTTTGCATTACCACAATGTGAAGCCTATCGCTGAAATTCCAGAAATTTACGAGTTAAATATCGGTCACGCTATTATTGCTCGTGCGTCAATCGATGGTTTAGAAAAAGCAGTACGCGATATGAAAACCTTGATGACCGAAGCGAGACAAGGCATCTAGCGGATGGCAATAATCGGTTTAGGCACTGACATTGTTGAAATACAGCGGGTGGAAAAAGCATTTTCACCTCGTTTTGCTGAACGAGTACTAACAGAAAGTGAATTGAATATTTTGAAATCCTCGAAGGAGCCAGCCCGTTACTTGGCAAAGCGTTGGTCTGCCAAAGAAGCTGCAGCTAAAGCGCTGGGAACTGGAATAGGTCGAGGCATTTCTTTCCAGCAGTTTGAGATTAGTAATGATGAATTAGGTGCACCAGTGCTAGAATTAAACGGCGCAGCATTTGAGTTATCTCAGCAAAAAGGCATTAAAAGTATTCATCTAAGTATTAGCGACGAGCAACATTATGCGGTTGCAACTGTGATATACAGTTAGACTCTAATTCGCGCTGCTAAATTAGCGACAAAGCTAAATCTAGCAGTGCGTTGTTTTAAAATTTTTAGCTTCTTTTCAATACTACTCGATATCTCGCTTTGCCGGACTCTAAGTGTTCGATGGCTTTATTAATATCTTTCATATCAAAGGTTTCCACCTGCGGTTCAATATTATGCTGCACGGCAAACTCTAACATTTGAGCAATGGTCGCTGGGCTACCAACAGGAGAGCCTGAAATTTGCTTTTGACCACCAATTAAACTGAATGCACCAATATCTAACGGTTCTAGTGTTGCGCCGACAAAGTGCAAGCGACCTTTCGGTTTTAAGGTTGAAAGGTATAAATTCCAGTCGAGTTTGACATTGACCGTTGAAATAATGAAATCAAAGCGGTTTGCCGCTGCCTCAATATCGCCTTGGCTTTTGGAGTTTAAGGTATGGTGCGCGCCTAAGCTTATGGCTTCTTTTGCTTTTTGCTCCGATGAGGTAAACGCTGTGACTTCACATCCCCAAGCGTTTAAGAACTTAAGGGCGATATGACCTAATCCGCCAATGCCGACAACGGCAACTTTGTCAGTTGGTTTAACGTCAAATTGAACCAGTGGATTAAATACAGTAATGCCACCACAGAATAAAGGGCCTGCGCTTTCCATATTGATTTGCGCTGGTAGTTTCACAACGGCGTGTTCATTTGCTCTTACTTTATCGGCAAAACCGCCGTGACTCATAATAGTTGGTGTGGCTTGCTGGCATAAGTTTTCATCACCGGTGCGGCAAGAGTGGCATGTATTGCAATAATCAGAGTGCCAACCTAATCCAACTGGGTCGCCAACCGCTAGGCTTTTTACGTGTTCACCGACGGCGCTAATACGACCAACGACTTCATGACCTGCAACCAAAGGGTATTGAGAAAAGCCCCATTCGTTGTTTATCATCGATAAGTCAGAATGACACAGTCCACAATATTCGACCTCTATTTCAACCTCGTGTGTTTTAAGTTGACCTGGGTCGTAAGAATATTCGGTAAGTTGGCCCTTTGGCTCAAGAGCAGCAAACGCATTTATCATATTTGTTCCTCAAAAATGATGGTAATTCTGGTCGATTACATACGGATGAAAATAAGTTTAGATCACGGAATCAGTTTTTGTCATAACAACTTGGTTCTCTTGGGCATACATTACCTCTTGAGCATATTAATTTTGCCTCGGTATCGATACCGCGTTCTACCCAGTTAATGTTGAGTATTTTGGCGACACTCATCAAATCTTGCTTGATTGCGCGAGAAGGCGCGGCTGAACCGCCATTTTTTACACAAAGTTGCTTCAAATCATCAGCGATTGATAACGCGTCTTTGCCTTGTGCTTCAATGGCTGGATTAAGATCAATCCCCGCACACAATACATGACTATTGCCTGCCAGATCGCTCACGTTAATTGATTCACAGCAATATATTCGAGGATTTCCATTGACGTTCATTATGGATAATTGCGCGGAAGATTGACCATTAGTTGGTGTGTTTATCATTCGAAATACTGCCCAATGTTGGCAAGGATCTTCAACGCTACGCATATTGCCCCAAGGCAGAGGAATGCCATTTCCGCGATATACAGCTTTTAACTTGCCCGGTGAATAAGCATCGAAATAATGCCAATGCGTGTATGGTGATACCGCCGTCATGCGCCGCATTGCAACAGATGCCGAAACTTCGGCCATTTTGTGTGAGCTTATCTCATAACCGTGGCGGTCAAGTAATTGGCGAAATGGCACTTTAGGGCATAGTAAAGCGCCGGCAAAAAAGCTGGATTCAAAGTCACGCCACGCGTGCAAAATATCTTGTGGGTCAACCGTTGATGTTGAGTGATGTTTAAAGGCATCTTCTTTATTAAATTGTTGGCCGCCGACCGACATGACGCTTTTTAAGCCGTCGGTATTATGTAACACCGCATGACCGATATGTACCGCCAATTCGTATTTCAGACGCATCGGGTATTTTTTTAAAATGCGATTTAAAAACAGTTTGTTGGCCGGCTCAAAATACGAAGTAACGACATTTTTCGAATTTACTCCTAGCTCATCTTTGGCTTCGTTTGGTGCTTCATCAAACCACTTGATAGTCAGTCCCATTTGTTTGGTGATAGCAACTAACTCGTCGACAGACAGAGGCATACGTTTTAAACCGACTTCTTCTGCCGCTCGTTCTAGATCTGGAAAATGATTCTGATTGTTTTCTTGGTGGGCGCGAATGAGTAAATGGGCAAATTGGCGACCTGAAATACCGGTTTGTGACAACATTTCTGGTATCGCAATTTGTAAAATGTCGTTGGAAAACAAAAAACTAGGCTCCAGTGCCATGCCTTTTAGGCCGCCTTTATTACCTTTATCTGGTGTGATGTCTTGTTGATCCGGTACGTCATCTAAAAACCAATCCGCTTGTTTTTGAAATACTTGAGCGATGACCTCCAACATGTCAGGGCTCGGTACTCTTTTTCCCCGTTCTATCATTGATAAATAGGATACCGATGGCGCGTATTCTGGATCGATTCGGATGCAGCGCGCCGATAAATCTTCCATGGTGAGGTTATTGCGTTTACGGATGTTGCGGATCTTAGTGCCAAGGAAATGTGATTTTCTTAACAAGCTTTTATTTGGTTTCATATTTTACCTACAAGAGTGATCACCAGGTTTTGTAAAATTCACACTGTAAAATTTTTATTGTGAAATTTTATATTAGTTTTGACTATGCTACTAATCAAGCAATAACGAGACAGTTTTTGCTCAGACTTGTGAAATTACACAAACCCTACATTAACTCGAGTCTGAATAACGAATAGTAAAACACTGAGGAATGCACCATGAATATGTCAGCGAACCAAATGATCAACAACGCCGATTTGAACACAACCGCACTTGGCTTTGATAATTTCATTAACGAAGAGGTCAGCATTCTCAACGCGTTAAATGAACAAAGAACCCGCGAATTAATGACTTACTCAAAGTCGTTTTTGGATAAAGTGTTTCCACTGGAAAATGGCTCGCACAAAGATGTAAGTAGCTACGTAATTTATTACAAACATTTATTGGCATTTTTCCCTGATGGCCGTAAAAGCGGCTTAGCTTGCCCTAGCCAATTTGTAGCACTAAGTGGTCATAAAAGTGAGCCGACATCTATTGTACTAAACAATGATGGCTTTCATGTTGAAATGATCTTTAACAAAAATGGAGCTCGCGGCATGAAAGATTTAGCAGGCATCGATGATATTCAATTGGAAACGACGCGTGCTAACTTTGGTGATGAGATAGCAGCTAATGACGAAGCGACTGAAGGCAAACGTTGGTTTAGCATGATCCGAAATGACGATGAACTCGTCTATGACGCACAAGGCAAACAACATTGCCGATGTGTTGATGTGCCAAAGGCCTTTACTGATAAAAACGGCGACGATTACCAAATCGATTAATTGCACCGTAAAGCTCCAAAGGCTTTAAGGTCGTTATAATGAAAACTCTCTGATGGCTTTGCTATCAGAGAGTTTATAAATTCCGCAATCACCCAATTTCCCAGATTTATTGTTAAACTTTTTCAGCGCATTACCGATGTAAGATGTACAGTTTTGCCACTTATGCGGATTGGTATTATGTGTGGCAAGCAGCTTTGTATAAATAGGAAAATAAAAATGAAAGCGTCGAATGTTTGGGGAATAGGGCTATTAAGCGCCTTTGTGATATCAATTATTAGCATAGGTATCACAAAGGTGTCAGACTCACAAACACTATCGATTACGCTTTTATTTATCTCAGTGTTTGTTATTCAACTTGTCATACTCAAAGTCTGGCAATCTATGTTACTCGTCAAAGACGATCAAATAGCAACTGTTCAACGAGACGCTGAAGAGTCGAACAATCGGCATTTCCAGAATGCTGAGCAGCTGCGAACTATTGCGCAGTCGACGGACGATGTTGGTCGATTTTTTTATGAACTAACGGAATCGGTTGCCCATTCTTGTCAAGAGTTGGACCAGATAAAACAAACCGCTCAACATATATTTCAACAATCAGAGCAAGTCAGCCATAACGCAGAGAATTCGTCTGAACAAATCAAACAGGCGATGTTATCGAGCCAAGACAATTCGGAACGTTTGCAGAAAAATATTGATGTTATCAATTCACTCAATGCCAGTGTCGGTGAAACTTCGAGCAAAATTCAATCGTTGGAAACTAAAACCGGTGAAATTCAAAGCATCACAGATGTTATTAATAGTATCTCTGAACAAACGAACTTACTTGCGTTAAATGCGGCTATCGAAGCGGCCCGTGCTGGCGAGCAAGGGCGAGGTTTTGCTGTGGTTGCTGATGAAGTGCGGGCTTTGGCGTCGAAAACCGCAGAGGCCACTGCGAAAATCGGTGAGATGCTAATTCAGATCAGTAAAGAATCTAGCGAAACAACTTCAGATATGGCGAAGTTGGTGAGTCAAAGTGAAACAATTGTAAGCAATATGTTGGAACTTTCGGATGCATTTTCCGCTATTAACCAACAAATGAATGATGCAGCAAGTTCTGGAGTATCCGTTGCAAACGCAGTGAGTGAACAAGGTTCACTTTCTGCAAGTATGCTGGCAACAATCTCCGAAGAACATAGTTTATTGTCGGGCAAGTTGGATGAACTAAAAAGTTGCTCGCAACAAGTATCGGATTTAGCCACGCAAACCCATTCTTTAGCTTCACGCTAAATTTAATTTAGCGCGGGACTCCCATTATAAAAAAGCCAACGCGATTATGCGTTGGCTTTTGTGTGTTGATAAACCGTTTCAGTATACAGAAATCAAATGCTGATGCTGTTCGGGATCTGAGATGGCAGCTGGAACGGATACTCCATTGGACGATTTTTATTGCGTTTGCGAATGGTAACCTCGATGTCCGCAAGTGCTTCTTGAAATTCAGCTAAAGGCTGTGCGAGTCGACGGTCGGTAAAGTATGGGATTTTTGGATCTTCACTGTAATGACCGAATGTGTCGTATTGCACACCACTTAACAAATACTCAAATAAGAAGGTATACATGGAAACGTCCAGTGGCGGGTACCAAGCAATACAGTCATTTTCACTGTTGATTTCTGTCTGTTTGGTAGGTGCTGGTTGATAAATCGTGCCGGCTACACTTGGCATGTAAGACATCAGAGGATATTGCGCATAGTTCACGGATGCGTGTTGTGGACCTGCAATGTAAATGATCTGCGAAATAATCTTCTTCAAGTAGTCTTTGTTGTCAATTTTGAATGGATGTTTACTGTCGCCCGTTGGAGTTAATCCGCGCATACCGCCGACTTTCGCGTAGTTTGGCGACACTAATTCATTAACCCAGGCTTGTAATTCGTAATCGTTAAATACTTCTTGATTGCTTGGGTAATATAAGTCGATGTAATCACTTACCCAGTTTTTTGTGGCTTGCCAAAGTAAAACCGTGTCGTCTCGGAATGGAAATTCTGGTAAGTCGGCGACGCCTCGAATATCGAAGATTTTGTCTGGTGAATTATCATCAAATTGCCACGCTAAATGTGCCTGACGTACTAGCTCCCAAGTATCTTCGATTTTTGGGCCAACGTTTGTCGCCACCACACCGCCGGGAATGATCAGGCTATGTAATGCGCTGTTATTGATATTGATGGTAAATCTAAAGTGGGGTTTTAATAACACCATCAGTGGATGATTAGTGGACAGTTTACGATTAGTAGCAACAACGATTGGATCTAGCGTTAAGTGGCAGTCACCTAAATGAGCTATCGACTCGTGCTGAATGGCACATGAAACGTTAACAAAGTATTTAGCGATGCGCCATTTAAAGCCATTTTCGTCATCTGCGTTGGCGGCGTCTGTAGGCGTGAAAATTGGAGCGTTAATTTCGTCATAGGATTGTTGTAATTGAATTGCAATTGGCTGCATGACACCATGCTCTGACGGTGGGTAACCTTCCGGTGAATTCGGGTTGAAATAAAACACCGCAATTGGTGCTGCTAAATAACGTTGTTCGCCGTGCACTGGTGTGGTTCGTGCCCCGTCTAAACAAGCGTAATCGGTGACAAATAATCGACCTTGGTCGGCAGCTTGTTGCAATGTGATATTAGAGTCGCCAGTTTCTTGTTGCAAAATACCGTCAGTTAACGGCATTTTTTGTAACAGAGTCGCCAACTCAACAATCTCAGTCCCAGCAGGTGCTGATGTTTTGATTGCTCTTAAGTTGGTTGTGTTAAACCCACCGACTTGCAGGTAACCAAAAAACCAGTCTTGCATGCATGGCTTTTCATCGCCTTTCATCCAAGGTTTTGCTGGAATGGTTAACATTTGCGGTAGCGCTATGGTTTCAAATAAGTCTTCGTAGTCTTGAATATTTTCAGCTTGTAGATAGTCGCGACCTGCTTCGGTACTTAAAATATCAAACAGAGTATTTTTAAGTATTTCAGTAGCGCCTTTTTGAGAAGTATCTTCGGCAAGTTTTTTTAGGCCGCTGAGCGCTTTGGCTAAGTCTTTCGGTAAGTGACTGATATTTTCAAAGGCTTTGGGCAGATCACCTATGATGTTAAAGATGGATTTGATGGCTTTTACATCATCTCCCAAATGAGCGATGTTAATGCCTTCGCCCAGTTCTTCAATCGCGTGTTTTAATTCATCCATGCGTTTAAACGATAAATCATCTTCAATTTGTTTTTTAAACAAGCGTTCGGTAACAGAAATTAAGTTAGACGCCATGCTTTTAAATACCGGCAGTAGTTTAATTTCGTAGGCGGTTGAAAACTTCTCTTGTTCCGGTAAATCAGCTGATAGCGGGACGCCTTCCATGTATGACGTCATATAGTTGTATTCGGTATGTGCAAGGGAAAGTTGAAACTCTCTTGTTTGTTGTTGTTCAGGTGAATCGTGTTGAGGTAGAGTCGGAATCGACTTTATATCTGACATGGAAAATTTCCTTATCTATTTATTATTTTAAATTTATATTAGTAAACCACATTTAATTTTCATTGTCGGTGAAAAAAAGAGAAAAATTAGTAGCTTATAGCTTGTTGAGGTTAATAGATTACAAATTGCTGGGCGGCTTAGACAATACAAGCGTCTATGGTATATAGTGCTGCAATAAGTTTCGCGTAAACATTGATTTTGATAGGTTCCTCACAATGAAATTTTCCAAGCAGACGTTAGTGACTACTTTAGCCTCTGATGAGCAAACAAAGTTAGTTGAAGTTTACGAAAATAATGAACGTCAGTTGGTTAAACATTATTCAGGGCAACAAGCTTCCGCCGATGATATAGGGCGATGGCATTATGAGTATCAAATAGCTAAAAGTTATCAGCTTAATTGCCTATTAACACCGACTCGAATGGTCAATACACACTCTGATTTAGCAATTTATTTTGAGTATTCTCCAGGTGTGACGTTGAGGCATGTGATAAGTGAAGGCCAACTGACCGAGTCACAAAAATTGTCGCTGGCGATTGAATTGGTCAAGGCATTAAATCTTTTACATCAACAAAGCGTGCTGCACCGTAATCTTAATTTGGACAATATTCTTGTCGATTTGAACACAATGCAGATCAAGTTCACTGATCTCACCTTAGCTACTGCACATAACTCTAGTCAGGTAGGAAAAAGCCCTCTTTTATACTGGTACTGTTTGGACTATTTAGCGCCGGAGTTAACCGGAAGAACGCGTCTTCATGTCGACCACCGAACTGACATTTATATGTTAGGTTCTGTGTTGTATCACCTGTTTTCTGGACATCAACCATTTCAATTTTCTGAAAAGAACATCTTAGTTCATGCTCATATTACGCAGAAACCTTATTCATTGAGTCCAGATAAACCTTTACACGCTTCGTTGTCGCCAGTGCTTGAAAAAATGATGGAAAAAAGCCCTGACGATAGATATCAAAGTTTATTCGGTGTTTTGTACGATTTGGAACAAATCAGTCAAGGTAATACGTTGACCATCGTTGCAGAGAAAGACTTTTCTTCGAAATTGATTTGGCCACAAAAGTTATATGGTCGAGAAAAAGAACTTACACAACTGACCGATTTGCTGTCGTTGAGCGGTAAGCAAAATCAATTGGCAATGGTCAGTGGTTATTCAGGTATAGGAAAAACCGCGCTTATTGACGAGTTGCAAAATCCGATATTAGCGCAAGGCGGTTTTTTATTAAAAGGTAAGTGCGAACAATTTGGTGGTGGTAAACCTTACGGTGTGCTGATAGAAGCATTTCACCCTTTGCTGTCATATATTAAGTCGTTAAGTTTGATTGAGCAGCAGCAATGGAAAACCATGCTGAGCGAAGAGCTCAATGAGAACTTGAGCATTATTACCGAGTTAGTTCCGGAGTTTGCAGACCTTGTGTCGGAGCTTCCAGCATTGCCACCGCTGCCGGTTAGTGAGCAAGAAACTCGATTGAAAAATACCATGTCGACGTTGGTGCGAGTTGTAAGTAAAAAGCTTAACAAACTGGTTATCTTCTTAGATGACTTGCAGTGGGCAGATACATCCACCATCGGCTTGATTGAACATTTATTTCAAGCGGATGTTAGCTCAAATATATTGTTACTTGGCGCTTATAGGAGCAATGAGGTTAGCGCCTCTCACCCGCTCGCACTGTGTTTAAACGGTATTGCACAGTCGCAAAAGCAAGTAACCCAAATTGAGTTGAGTAATTTATCGCACTCAGATGTTTCATCTCTATTGCAAGATGCATTACATATCGCTGACGAGAAACTCGATGGTTTGGTTGAGTTGACGTTAAACAAAACCAAAGGTAATCCATTTTTTGTTCATCAATTCATAAATTCGTTGGCTGATGAAAACATCCTATACTTTGAGCAGTCGCTGGGTACATGGGTGTGGGATCTCAAAGAGGTCATAGAGCAAGATATCACGGATAATGTAGTTGAATTGATGGTACAGCAATTACAAAAACTGCCCGATATTACTCAACATTTAATTTCTTATGCAGCACATTTAGGCAGTGAGTTTGATTTAAACCTGCTAAGTGTTGTCAATCAAAGTGACACTCATTACGTGGTAAATCATTTGAAAAAAGTCATTGAGACAGGACTCATTTTACCACTGACTGATGACTTCCAATATCGTCATTCTCCAGAATTATTGTTGAAAGCAAAATTTAGATTTAGCCACGATAGAGTTCAACAAGCTGCCTACTCACTAACGCCAAAGTCTAACTTACAAAAACTACAACTTCATGTTGGTACGTGTTTGTTGGGCTATTGCGACCAAAATAATAACCTCGATGAATACTTATTTATTTTGCTGGAGCAACTCAATCCGGCGAAGAGCATTTTATCGACAGAACTTTATCCAAGGTTAGTGTCACTAAATTTAATGGCCGCAGAGAAAGCCAAACAATCGTCCGCGTTTAAAGTAGCACTGGACTATTTGAAAGCTGCCGAGTCGTTGTTACCAGACGATAGTTGGCAAGCTGTGCCAGAGCAGGCACTGTCTGTATACCGTGAATTAGCAGAAGTCACTTACCTTGCCGGTGAATACGAAACAACTGAGCAATTATGTTTGCAGCACATTGAGCTAGCGCCAAACGTACAAGCAAAAATTGTATTAAGCATGGCGTTAATTCAGCTGCTTCAAACTCAAATGCGCTTTCCTGAAGCGATAGATGCGGCACAAAATGCATTGGAACTGTTAGGACTCAGGTTACCCGACGATGAAGAAACAGCGCATAGCAGTTTGCTTTCTGAATTTGAACAGATGGAAAGCAGGATCAGTGATGTTTCGGCCGAGCAAGTGTTGGCGTTACCGCAAATTGAAGATGTCGGCATTTTGCAGCTCTTGGCTCTATATGAAAGTACGTTAAACCCATGTTATTTGTTGGGTCGTCAATTTACTTACTGTTTGGTGGCGACACGCATGACCGCACTGACATTGGAGCACGGTCAGTGCGAAATTACTTCAATCGCCATTCGTTCTTATATGATGACTCGTGCACGTATGAAACGTCCTTACAAAGAGTGTTATGACGTAGGTAAGCTGGCGTGTCGACTTGCTGATCAGCACGATAACCGCTTTTACAGCTGTGCGGTTTATCAAGTGTATTGTGCCGGTTATCAAACTTGGATTGAGCCAATGCACCAGTCCTTCGCGCCACTGAGAACATGCGTTGACTGGGGATTCGAAGGAATTAACCCTGTTTATTCGGGTTATGCCGCGTTGCTGTTAGGTTGTAACTTAATGGTTAAAGGATTACCGCTGGGAGATGTTCAAAAAGAAGTGGAGCGCGGTCAAGCTCTATTTGCTCACACCCACCAACCTATGGGCGCTATGTACCTGAGTGTCGCAGTTGAAAACCCAATGTTAGCTTTGATGGGAAAAACCAACGATCCGTTAACAGGAGACACAGAAGCGTTTTCTGTGACAGATACATTCAAAGGGGATTACGCCACACCAAGCATGGAATTGGCACTGCATAGTCATGCTATGTTACGTAACGCGTTTTTATTGGACTCTTTAGAGTTACAACAGCGATTTGTACCTTTGCTACCGTTAGTTGAGGCGTTTATGCCAGACTCTACGCTGATCATCGACGGTAATTTTTACGCTGGTTTATCCTTGATAGCGTGGGCTAAAAATGACCCCGAACGTTTCAGTGAATTAGCGGAACAAATTAATGCCATCTTAGCGAAGTTTGAATTGTGGCAAGCAGATTGTATCGACAACTTTGAACATAAAACTTTGTTATTAAAAGCTGAATTGGCGGCGCTAAACGGCGAGCATCAGCAAGCTCAATCGTTGTACTCAAAAGCAATTCAGTCAGCGCAAGACGCAGATTATTTGAGTTGTGAGGCGCTTGCCAACGAGTTATATGCAAACTATTGGGCTGAGCAAGGACAACCTCAAGCGGCTAAATTATTTATCCAGAGCGCTCATACTTTGTACTCTCAGTGGCAAGCATTTGCTAAAGTCGCTCAGCTTGAGCTGAAATGGTCAGAAGTGGCTTTCTCAGGCAACAGAAACAAACAGTTTGAACAATTAGATTTGGAAACAATGCTTGAAGTAAACCAAGTTATTTCAAGTGAAATACAGTTAGATTCCTTACTTGATAAACTGATCCTTATCGCCATTCAAAATGCTGGTGCTGATCGAGCATGCTTACTGACTATTAACGATGAACATACGTATTTGCGCGCGGTTGGTGATATCAACGAGCGCACAATTTATGATGAACTCACTCTAGACAGCGCAGTTGCTCGTGACTTATTGCCTACCAGTGCTATCAGGAAAGTGAACCAAAGTGCTGACTTATTGCTTGTCGACAAACCTTGTGAACAATACGACTTTATAAACGAACCATATTTCAAAGCTAATACGCCACTAACGGTAGCTTGTGTTCCTATTATGTATCAAGGTCGGTTGTTTGGTTTTTTATATTTAGAAAATTACGCCACGTCCAACGCATTTAACACCGCACAAGTGAACTTATTGAAGTCAATATCGGTGCAAGCGGCGGTATCGTTGTCGAACGCTTTAGTCTATAAAACCCTCGAGCAGAGGGTTGAGCAACGTACACAAGATTTAGTGATTGCCAAACAAAAAGCAGAAGAGGCCACACTCGCAAAATCAAATTTCTTGGCCAATATGAGTCATGAAATTAGAACGCCAATGAATGCTGTCATTGGTTTAAGTCGCCTTGCAATCAGAACACAATTAAGTAAAGAACAAGAAAGTTACTTGAGCAATATATTAAGCTCCTCTGAATCACTGCTAGGTCTTATCAATGACATTTTAGACTTCTCCAAAATTGAAGCCGGTAAAATGAAGTTAGAAAAGACCAATTTTGCGTTAGACAAAGTGATTCAGCAAGGTGTTGGGGTCTGTAACTTAAAAGCACATGAAAAAGGCATAGAGTTGATTACCTATGTAGATCCAGTCGTGCCTAATACCTTATTTGGTGATCCGCTGCGTCTACAACAGGTTATTACTAACTTGGTGTCAAATGCAGTGAAATTTACTGAACAAGGGTATGTATCTGTTGAAGTTGGCATGAAGCGTCAAGACACT